>CAMAQR010000007.1 GCA_945860375.1 Pseudorhodobacter antarcticus | reverse complement strand
TGGGTCAGCTTTGCCTCTGCGGTGGCGGGTCAGGTGCTGGATCTGGCCACCCCCAGCCTGAACACCTACAGCGCCAAGGGCGACAGTTTTATCGGCATCGAGGCCATCATGGGATCAAAGCTGCGCGACAATCTGTCGGGCGATGCTTTTGGCAACCATCTCGACGGGGGCGCGGGCAATGACACCCTCTTTGGACGGGCCGGGGCCGACAGCCTATTGGGTGGATTGGGCGATGACCGCATCTGGGGTGGTGACGGAGACGACACCTTGCAAGGCAACGCGGGCCGCGACTGGCTGACAGGCGACGCCGGAGATGATCGGATTTACGGCGGCGATGGCAATGACACGCTGACGGGGGGCTTGGGCGAAGATTGGCTGACAGGCGGTCTGGGCGCAGATCGCTTTGAGCAATCCAATGCGGCCGGGGGTCAGGACTGGATCACCGATTACGCGGCCAAACAGGGCGATCACCTTTTTTATGCCGCCGCCGCGACCAAAGCGCAGTTCCGCGTGACCTTTGCTGCCGTCACCGGTGCAGGCAACGCAACAGCCGAGGCTTTTGTCACTCATATCCCCAGCGGCCAAGTGCTGTGGGTCATCCAAGACGGGGCCGCGATGACCGACATCAACCTGCGGCTGGGGGCGATCACTTATGACCTGATTTGAAGCGATTCAGGTTTCCACTTCGCGCGGCGGCAGTTTTCGATCCCTCGCAGACTGGAGCCGATTCAGCGCCCGATGCCCACATAGGTTTCAAAGCCGCCCTCCAACGCTTCTTCCTGCGAATAAACGTTGCGCAGATCGGCCATGCGGGCGACCTCCATCTTTTTGGCCAGTTTGCACAAATCCAGCGCGCGGAACTCGTTCCACTCGGTCAGGATCACCACCAGATGTGCGCCTTGCACTGCCTGATAGGGGCTGTCGACCCACTTCACACCGGGCAACAGCGCCTCGCCCTCGCGCTGCCCCTGCGGATCGACCACCTTCACCCGCGCGCCCGCGCCCACCAAAGCGGGCACGATGGTCAACGAAGGCGCCTCGCGCATGTCGTCGGTGTTGGGCTTGAAGGTCACGCCCAGAATGGCAATGATCTTGCCGTTCAGGCTGCCGTCACACAGATCGACAATCTTGTCGATCATCCGGCGCTTGATTTCCTCATTGACCTTGATCACGGTTTCGGTGATCTGCATCGGCACGGCATGATCCTGCCCGATGCGCGCCAAGGCTTTGGTATCCTTGGGAAAACAACTGCCTCCGTAACCCGGACCTGCGTGCAGAAACTTGTTGCCGATGCGGCCGTCCATGCCCATGCCCTTGGACACATCCTTGATATCCGCCCCCACCTTTTCGCACAAAGCCGCGATTTCGTTGATGAAAGTGATCTTGGTCGCCAGAAAGGCATTGGCGGCGTATTTGATCATCTCGGCGGACTCGAGGCCCGTATAAACCACCGGAAATTCGCGCAAGAACAGCGGGCGGTAAACATCGGCCATCACCTTGCGCGCCCGCTTGTTTTCCACGCCCACGACCACGCGGTCAGGCCGCATGAAATCGTCAATCGCCGCCCCTTCGCGCAGGAATTCGGGGTTCGAGGCGATGTCAAATTCGGCGTCCGGATTGGCCGCCCGCGCTGCTGCCTCTACCTTGCGGTTGGTGCCAACCGGAACCGTCGATTTGGTCACGATCACCGCATAACCCGTCAGCGCCCGGCCGATTTCTTCGGCTGCTGTCATCACATAAGTCAGATCGGCATGGCCATCACCGCGCCGCGTCGGCGTGCCCACCGCGATGAAAACCGCATCGGCCCCGGCCACCGCCTGCGCCAGATCCAGCGTGAACGACAACCGGCCCGCCGCGACGTTCTTGGCCATCAGCGCCTGCAGTCCGGGCTCAAAGATCGGCACCTCCCCTGCGTTCAGGCGGTCAATCTTGTGGGGGTCCTTGTCGACACAGACAACCTCATGCCCGAAATCCGAAAAACACACCCCCGAAACCAAGCCCACATAGCCCGTTCCGATCATCGCAATTTTCATGGTAGCTGCCCCGCACCGTTCCTGCCCTTGTCTAGAAAGCCGCGGAGTCGCTGTCAAATGCCAAGGGGCCACATCGGCGGCCCCCAGTATCAGCTTTGGCCTATTGGTCGACAGGTTTTAGCCGATGCGCGCGCAGATCGTAGAGTCCGACACCGCCCTTTCACAAACCTCGGGCAGACCAAACACCGCGCCGGAGCCGTCGAAATAGGCCATGACTCCGCCTGCGTCCCCGGCCCGCCATAAATCGGTGCTGAGGGTGTCCGCGCGCAAGCGCACCTTGATAAAGCCGCGCTCCAGCAGCGTTTCTTTCAGGTTTTCCATGCAAACCCCTTAAAACAGTGCGGTGATCAGCACAAAGCCATCGCCACCGCGCCCACCCGCGCCCCCCGTTGTGCCAGCGCCACCGCCGCCGCCGCCGCAGCCGCGCGCCGCAGCGCCACCCGCGCCACCCACACCCGCATTGGACGCGCCGCCACCGGAGCCACCGCAAAATGTCGGCGGCAACCACAATTCATAGCCCGCATTGCCTGCGTTGCTTCCAGCAAGCCCGCCAGCAATGGTCGGGCATCGCTCTGCTCCGATGATCGCCCCTCCGGCAAAGTCAGCCGAAGTTGTGCCCGCGCCACCGGCGCCAGCGGTGACAAAAAGGTTAACGGTCGCGCCAAAGGAGAGCGACGTGCCGTTGCTTCCGGCCACCGCGCCACCCGCGCCACCGGCCTGGCCCGAAGTTGTGGAAAACACCCCCAATGTGCTGTAGGCTCCGCCGCCGACACCGCCCGCCGTACCGCCCGCCCCGACTGCCGCAGCGCTTCCTGCGCCGCCGACACCGCCACCGTTTGCTGTGATCAGATAATTGGCGGCGCTGGCGCTGGGTCGCAGGCAAACCACCGAACTGCCGCCCCCGGTCGTCGTGCCCCCCACGGCGGCCTGGACAAAAAGCGTGTCAGGCAGCATGGCAGTGGGGACAAAAAGCCGCGACACAGCTCCACAGCCACCGCCACCACCGCCACCCCGGGCCGTGGCCACCGCTGCCCCAAATCCCGCGCCACCCGCACCGCCGCCGGCCAATACTATGATATGCAGCAGGGTCGCACCCAAAGGCACGGCATAGGTCTGAAACCCGGATCCCGACGGATCGAACCGTCGGGTCTGCCCCGCTTCTTTCGGCAAATGAAACGGAAAGCTCATCAGTAATCGCCTCCGATTGCTGTCACGGCGTAGCCGCCTGCGACTGCCGTTCCCAAAGTGACATGCACCCGGTAGCCCGGCGGGACCGGTAGGTTCAGCGGCAGTTCATTGCCAATGATCATCACGACCTCGCTGTTTGTGGTGGCGGGCAGGCCGATTTCCGCGATCAGCGCGTTGTTGGCCGCCGTGGCATTGCTGGCGCCATTGTTCAAAAACACCCGCAACACCGAGGCGACATTGCTGCCGCGCGGGCGCACCACCAGCTTTTGCAGATAGGATCCGTTGGTGGCATCGGCGGTGAACACCGTCTCCACCGTGCCGGTGCCATCCTTGGCGGTGTTGGCGGCGGTGATGCCATTGGCCCATTCCACATGAGCGACTTTCGAAAAGATCGGTGCCGAATTCGCGGGCATCTATTGCTCCTAATTGAAGAAAATCTGGTTGTTGAGGGCGATTTGCAGGCCGTATTTCACAGCCGGATCAATCCGCCAGTCGGGCCCGTCAAGGGTCACGTCGCCCCGGTTGCCATCGGTCAGCGGGGCGGCCACGGCATGCGACACCCCCGACGACCGCACCATCACGGCCCCGGTTGAGGTGTTCAGCCAGACCATGCCATCGTCAGGGCTTGCCGGATCACTGGCCTGCCCACCCAGTTGCAGCGGCGCGGGCAGCGTCACTTGCCCATCCGCCGCAGCCACCGACAGGCCGGTGTAAAAGGCAGATCCGTCCGGGCTGACCTTCACCGCGAAATCGTCGGTCCCGGCCAACCCCATCTCGGCCCGACCCGACCACGCGCTTTGAAACAACAGGCTGGCTGTATCACCCGTGCTGGCCTTGTTGATCTTGAGTTGATGACCCGCGCCCGCATTGTTGAGCAAGGTTGCAGGGGCCGAAACCGACAGCCGGTTCGTCGCATCGGGCGTCGCCGACACCCCCAGTTGCGCCACCTCCAGCGGCGCATCGGCGGCGGTTTTCCACAACGCGCCGTCAAAGGACGCCACCGTGGCTTCGGCCTCGACATAGGCCCGCCACCCGGTCAGCGGCGTGAAAAATTGCCACAGACCATCCTCGAACAGCGCAATCTTGGCTGCCTGCCCGGCCCAAAACCCAACCGCCCCCGTCGCCACGATGTGGCGATCCCCCACCCCGGGAAGGGCAGGCGGCGCAACCAGAGTGCGGGTCTTCACCGCCAATTGCACCACCACATCCAGAACCCGCAGCGCCTCGTTGTGGGTCACATGCTTTTGCGCCTGAGCGGGCAAGATCAGCGGCAACGCCAAGATCGTTGAGTTATCAGCCATGCAAACCTCCGCAGAACGCTGTGAAGGCCGAGGCTATGAAATAGGGGTTAACGCAGGCTAATGCTGCGTACGCTATTCTTGCGGGACCACCGCAGCGCAAGCGTCGCGCCATGTCAGCCATGAAATCGCGCCGATGATCATGGCCCCCCCCAACAGGACATAGCCGTCGACAGGTTCGCCGAAAACCACGGCACCAAGGGTCGCAGCCCAGACCAATTGCAAAAACGTCACCGGCTGCGTCACGCTGAACGGGGCGGCGCTGAACGCCCGCGTCATCAGGTAATGCCCCGCCGTGGCCAGCACCGCCACCACTGCCAGCCATCCCATTTGCGCCCAAGTCACCGGCACCCAAACCAAGGCTGCGATCGGGGCCAACCCCACCGCAACTGTCAAGGACAGCACCGCCACCACCACCGAAGCCGGGGCCGCAGCAGCCAGCCGCTTGGCAAACAAGTAGCTGATCGTAAAGCACAAAGCCGCGCCGATCTGGCTCAGATGACCCAGCCCCACCACCGCGACTCCGGGCCGCAACACCACCAGCGCGCCCAAACCAGCCACCCCTACTGCGATCAACCGCCGCCGCGTCATCGCCTCGCCCAGCAGCAGCGATCCCACCACCAGCAAGACCACCGGATTGAGGTAGCCTATCGCCGTCGCATGGGCGACCGGGATGCGCGCCATCGCGTAAAACCAGAACAGCACCGCCGCCGTATGCGCCACGCCCCGCCACGCATAAAGACGCAGCGCGCCCGGGGCAAAACCGGCGCGCAGCACGCCCGGCAGGATCGGCAGCAGGAACAGCACTCCAAAAGCGAACCGCAAAAACGCGGACTGCGCGGCGGGCAAATCGGTGCCCAGATAGCGCACGATTCCGTTGACACCCACGAAGGAAAGGCCCGAGGCCAGCATCCACAACACGCCCACAAGGGGCCGCCCGGTATCGGTTTTCTGCATCATGCCTGGACCAAACCCGGATCAGCCGCCAAAGGCAAGCCCCGCCGCGATGGCCCACATGGTGACGCCCACCACCACCTCCAACACCACCCAAGCCTTGGGGTTGGCAAACACCGGCGCCAAAAGACGCGCGCCATAGCCCAGCGCTGCGAAAAAGCTGAAGCTGCCGCAGGCCGCCGCCACGCCAAAGGTCAGCCGCTGCCCCGGATACTGCGCCGAGATCGACCCCAGCAAGACAACGGTATCGAGATACACATGCGGATTGGCCCAGGTCAGCACCAGACAAGTCACCAGCACCTTGCCCAAAGGGGCCGCCTCGCCAACCGTGGGCCGCAACGCCTCACCACCCGTCAGCGCCGCCTTGAACCGCAAAGCTCCGTAAATCAGCAGGAACGCAACACCGCCCCAGCGCATCGCATCGCCCAGCCACGGCACCTTGGCGGACATGATGCCGAATCCTGTCACCCCAAGCGCGATCAGGATGGCGTCAGAGGTGGCACAGGCCAGAACCACCGCCCCCACATGCTCGCGCCGCAAGCCTTGGCGCAGCACAAAGGCGTTCTGCGCGCCGATCGCCATGATCAGGCTGATCGCCACCAGATAGCCCTGAACCGCCGCTTCCATCATCATCGCCCCCTGTTTGGACTTGACCTAGCGCGGGGCAGCCGCTTCATTCCAGTTAATCTTTCTACCCTGACTTAAGCGGCCCTAATCCAAGGATGCCATGTTCGACGCAGCCCAACTGTCCGCTTTGGCCACCGTTCATCGTCGTGGATCGTTCGATCTTGCGGCGGCGGAATTGCATGTCACGCCCTCGGCGATCTCGCAGCGGATCAAGGCGCTGGAGGAGACGGCGGGCACCTTGTTGATCCGCCGGGGCCAGCCCTGCACCGCCACCCCGGCGGGGCTGCGGATGATCCGGCATCATGATGAGGTGACGTTGCTGGAGCGCGCCCTTGCCACCGACCTGCCTTGGCTGTCGCCGCGCCCCGCCACCCTGCGCATCGCGGTCAATGCGGACAGTCTGGCCACATGGGTGATCCCGGCACTGGCGGCGACCGAGGGGTTTCTGTTCGATCTGGTGATTGATGATCAGGATGTGTCGCAAGACTGGTTGAAACGGGGGGAGGTGGCGGCGGCCATCACCTCGCACCCCGGTCCGTTGCAGGGGTGCGATACCATTCCCTTGGGGGCGTTGCGCTACCGGGCCACGGCCTCGCCCGCTTATATCGCGCGGTGGATGCCGGGCGGGGTGACGGCGGCCAGCCTTGCCGGCGCACCCGCGCTGACGTTTTCAGACAAGGATCGGCTGCAGGACATCTGGGTGGCGGCCCGGATCGGGGCTGCATCAAAGCGTGCGGCCTTTCCAAGCCACCGGCTTGCCAGCAGTCAGGGCTTTGTCGATGCCTGCCTTGCGGGTCTGGGCTGGGGATTGAACCCGCAGGTTCTGGTGGCCGAGCATCTGGACGCGGGGCGGCTGGTGGAACTGGTCGCGGACACGCCCCTCGATGTGGCGCTGCACTGGCAATTCTCCCGCCTGACCGCCCCGGCCTTGGCCCCGCTGACCCGTGAAATCCGGGCGGCAGCGGCGCGGGTTCTGATCGGGGGATAGGGGCGGTCCCGAGTTGGGACCGAATTTTTATTGTGTGGGATCAGGGGGTTGGGGTGGTGGAATTAAGGGATTTTTAACGATTTGGGGCCATCGCGGCCTTGGTTGCGCTGTGTGGGGCAGAGTGAAGTCGCTATAACAGGCAGGCTTGGGGAACCGCCTTCGGTGTTTTGCAGACAACGGTTGTCAGTTGCAGTCATGCCATGCTCAACCCATGACCAACCGATATGCCGATGAGGTTTATCTTGGGATCGCGGCAAGTGGACCGACGGAAAACTTTTCAAGCACAGAACGCAGCGCAGACCGCGCTTTGGGGCTTGGCTTGGATGTCCGCGCAGCACCTGCGGCCAGATGAAGGCCCAGTTGCGCACCCATTACGCGCGCCCCTTTTCTGTGCCGAGGCGCTATGAAAAAGCCGCGCGGGGAGCGCGGCTTTGGGAGGATGGTGGGTCAATGACCCACCCTGCGATGGGCTTTGGGCGGGTAGTGGGTGATACACCCGCCCAAGTATGCGGGCGGGGTAAGTCATTGACCCGCCACACCTTAACCCAGCTGTGCCGCCACTTCGTCCGACATGTCGAAGTTGTGCGTCACGGTCTGCACGTCGTCGTCTTCTTCCAGCATGTCGATCAGCCGCATCAGTTTGGTCGCGGTGTCGAGATCAACATCGGTCAGCACTTGCGCCTTCCAGATCAGCTTGGATTCCAGCGACTCGCCCAGCGCTTTTTCCAGCGCGTCCGAGACGTCGTTCAGAGCGTCAAAGGCGCAGTAAATCCAGTGACCGTCTTCGTCCGACTCCACATCATCCGCGCCTGCATCCAGTGCCGCCATCATGATGTCATCGGCGGACCCGGCCGAGGCGGGATAAGACACCTCGCCCACCCGGTCAAAGCCGTGGCTGACCGATCCGGTCTGCCCCAGATTGCCACCGCATTTGGTGAAATAGCTGCGCACGTTCGACGCGGTGCGGTTCAGGTTGTCGGTCATCGCCTCGACCATGATCGAGATGCCGTTGACGCCGTAACCCTCATAGCGGATTTCGGTGTAATCGGCCCCGTCGCCCAACTGCGATTTCTTGATGGCGCGGTCGATCACGTCCTTGGGCATCGACACCGACTTCGCGGCCTTGACGGCCAGCCGCAAGCGCGGGTTCATGTCAATGTCGGGCATGCCCATCTTGGCGGCAACGGTGATTTCCTTTGCCAGCTTGGAAAACATCTTCGAGCGCAGTTTGTCCTGCTTGCCCTTGCGATGCTGAATGTTTGCCCATTTAGAATGGCCTGCCATGACCCAAAACTCCGCTTTCGGTGATGGGTTGCCTTACACCAGCCGGGGGGCGAACCGCAACCCCGGCGCTACAGCGGCCAGATCAGCGGGATCAGCGCCGAACACACCAGCCAGATGAGGATGTTCAACGGCAGGCCGACCTTGACGTAATCCGAGAATCTATAGCCGCCCGGCCCGTAGACCATCATGTTGGTCTGGTAGCCAATGGGGGTGGCAAAGGCCAAGGTCGCCGAAAACATCACCGCCACCACGAAGGGGCGCGAATCGTGGCCCAGATTTTGCGCCAATTCGATGGCAATCGGGGTGTAGATCACCGCCACGGCGTTGTTGGAGAGAAACTCGGTCAGGATCAGGCCCAGCAGGTAAACGCAGAGGATCAGCACAAAGGGTGTCATTGTGGTCATCCACGGGCTGACCGCGCCCACGATCATCCCGACAGCCCCCGATTGATCCAAACCCTCGCCCACCGCCAGCATGGCGAAAATCATCGCCAGCAAACGGCCATCGACGAAGGTAAACGCCTCGTCCGAGTCGATGCAGCCGGTCAGGAAAATCACCGCCACCGCCACCAGACCCAGCGCCATGATCGGGGCCACGTCAAAGGACGACAGCACCACCACCCCCAGCAGCGCCGCAATCGCAATCGGGGCCTTGGTGCGGCGGTAGGCCTTGTGGGTGGGGTGGCTGATGTCCAAGAGCTCCATATCGGTGGCAAGGCGCTGAATGTCCTCGATCGAGCCTTCCAGCAGCAGGGTGTCGCCGACCTGCACCTCCAGCTCGTCCAGCCGCCCGATGTTCTGGCTGCGGCGGTGTGCGGCCAGAACATAGACACCATAGCGCCGCCGGATCCGCATTTCGCCCAAGGTGCGCCCGATCATCCGGCAACCGGGTGAAATCAGAACCTCCACCGTTTCGGTCTGCACCGAGGACAGCTTGTCCACCATCCGCAGTTCCTTGTTTTCCTGCATGCCCAGCAGTTCGGACATCTCGGTGCGCAGCACCACGCGGTCGCCCGCCGCCAGAACCACCGGGGCCAGATCGCGCCGCAAGCTGGCATCACCGCGCAGAACGTCGATCACCCGCACGCCGGATCGTTTGAACTGCGCCACCTCCAGCACCGACTGCCCGATCAGTTGCGAGTCTTCGGGGATGGCAACTTCGGTGAAGTATTTCATCTTCTTGCGGTCGCCCAGCAAGGCGCCCATGGACTGGCGCACCGGCAGCAGCCGGTTGCCAAACAACAGCAGGAACGCCCCCCCCGTCAGCGTGACCGCGATGCCCAGCGGCATGATCTCGAAGATCGAGAAATGCTGGAGCCCCGCCTTCACCGCCACCCCGTCCACCAACAGGTTGGTCGAGGTGCCGATCAAGGACATCATGCCGCCCATCACTGTCATGTAAGACAGCGGGATCAACAACTTGGATGGGGCGGTGCCGATTCTTTTGGCAATCTGGATCACCACGGGGATCATCACCGCCACCAAGGGGGTGTTGTTCATCACGGCGGAGGCGCAGGCGACGAAGCCGAACAGGGCCACGATGGTCAGCTTGGGCCGCCGGGTGATGTGGCTTTCGGCAAGCCCGATGATCATCTCGACCGCGCCGGTGCGCACCAGCCCGCCCATCAGCAAGAACATCAGCACGATGGTCCAGGGTGCCGAGTTCGACAGCACCTCTACCCCCGCCTTGACCGGCAGGATGCCAAGGATCAGCATCAGCGCCGCCCCACCAATTGCCGTCACCTCAACCGGGTAGGTTTCGCGCACAAACAGCGCAAACATGCCGGCAAGGATCAACAAGGCCACAATGGCTTGGGAATTCTGGCTGAACTCAAGTCCGATCATGGAAGCCTCCGGTCTGCGCACACCCTTTATGGCAAAGCCGCGCGACAAGCAAAGAACAGTCTCGACAAAGTCAGGCGGGTATCAGTTCAACCCTCAACGACCCTGATCCGGGGCTGAACCAGCGCCAGCCCCGCCAGCATCACCAGTGCCGCTGCCCAGACCCAAGGGCTAAAGCGTTCGCCCAAAATCAGCATCGCCCAGACCACGCCGGACGCGGTGACGATATAGCTGCACTGCGACGCAAACACCGCCCCGGCATGGGCCGCAAGCCAGACGAAACTGGAATACAGCAGCGCGTGCAAGGCGCTGGAGGCGATCAACGCCCATTCGACCCGCCCCGGCGGCAAGGGCATCGGGAACCAATGACCCAAAGTCAGCATCACCGGCACACACAGCACCAGCCCCACCAAAGACGCACCAAACATCGCCTGCACCGCGTCCATGCCAAAGGTGCCAACGCGGGCGACATAGGTGCTTTCCAGCGCGTAAAACAGGGGCCCGACCATGGCCAGCGGCAGGAATGCCGCCATCGCCGGATCGGGCAGGCTGGCGCTTGGCAGGGCAATCAGCAACACGCCGGTCAAGCCCAAGGCAAGGCCGCCCAGACGACGCGTCGAGAATTGATCCGTTCCCAAAGCCAGCGCGATGGGGAAAGCCAGCAGCGGCACCATCGAAATCAGGATCGACATGATCCCCGACGGCAACCGCACCACCGAGATGTAAAAGCTGGCGTTCGGGATCAGCGTGCCCATCACGGCCACCACGACATAAAACTGCAATGCGGCAGGTGTGGTGGCCAGACCCTTGCCCCGGATCAGGGTCAGCGCGCCCAGTACAAGCGTACAAATCACCAACTGCCAGAAGATCAGCCCAAAGGGCGGATGCCCGGTGCTGGCCGCAATCTTGCCCAAGGGCTGCGTCAGCCCCCAGCCCAGACCCATCGCCAGCAGCATGGCAGGATAAAGCCAACGCGGGCTCATGGGGCGGCCTGTTCCAGCAACCCGCCGTTGCGGATCATGCGCACTTTCAATGCCTTACCCGTGCGGTCGTCGGTTTCGACATAGACGCCCGACAGCGTGGCCGGGCCTTCGGCAGGGGTGAAACGGGCGCTGGACATGCCGGTGATAAACCGCCGCAACGGTTCCAGCTTTTCCATGCCAATCACGGAATTATAGTCGCCGCACATGCCGGCATCGGTCAGATAGGCGGTGCCGCCCGCCAAAATCTGCGCGTCCCCGGTCGGCACATGGGTATGGGTGCCCACGACAAGCGAGGCCTGTCCGTCGCACCAATGCCCCATCGCCATCTTTTCCGACGTCGCCTCGGCATGCACATCGACAATCGCCGCCTGCACCAAGCCGCCGATGCGGTGGGTTTTCAGGATGGTTTCGATGGCGCTGAAGGGATCGTCAAAGGGCCGTTTCATGAACACCTGCCCCAAGACCTGCGCCACCAGCACCTTGCGGCCTTGGGTGGCGTCAAAAATCTTCACGCCGCGTCCGGGGGCCACCTTGGAGAAGTTCAAAGGCCGGATGATGCGGTTTTCCTGTTCGATGAACTGCAACATGTCTTTCTGGTCAAAGGCATGGTCGCCCAGCGTCAGACAATCCGCCCCCGCCTGCAGCAGCACCCGCGCGTGCTCGGCAGTCAGACCCGCGCCCTGTGACGCGTTCTCGCCATTGACCACAACGAAATCAAGGCCCCACGCGGTGCGCAGACCGGGAAGCCGCTCGGTGATCGCAGCACGCCCCGCGCGCCCCATCACATCGCCAAGAAACAGGATTTTCATGGCCGCAGGAGTAGGCTTTGACAGCGCAATCAGCAAGCCCTTTCCCTTTGAATGCCTGCGCCCTAGGTTCCGCCCATGAACCCCGCTTTGCACCATTGGTTCGCCGGCCAAGGCTGGACCCTGCACCCGCATCAGATGGATATGCTGGCGCGTGCAAGCGATGCATCGACCCTGCTGATTGCACCCACGGGGGGTGGCAAAACGCTGGCAGGGTTTCTGCCGTCGCTGGCCGAACTGGCAGACGGTGGGTATAAGGGACTGCACACGCTGTATATTTCGCCTTTGAAGGCGCTGACGTCCGACATCCGCCGCAACCTGCGCCGCCCTGTAGAGGGCGCGGGCCTGCCGATTCGCATCGAGGATCGCACCGGCGACACCACCTACACCCAGCGCCGCCGCCAGCGCGCCGATCCGCCGCATATCCTGCTGACGACACCCGAAAGCCTTGCGCTGCTGCTGTCTTATGAAGACGCACCGCGGATTTTCGCCGGGTTGCAGCGGGTGATCGTGGACGAAATCCATGCTCTGGCCGAATCCAAGCGCGGCGATCAACTGATGCTGTGTCTGGCGCGGCTTGCCAGCCTGTCGCCGGGCTTGCGGCGTGTCGGTCTGTCGGCGACGGTCGAAGACCCGCCCGCTTTGGCCCGCTTTTTGGGGGCGGAGTGCCAAATCTTGCAGGCCGATCCCGGCCCTGATCCCGATATTTCCATGCTGGTGACAGACACGCCACCACCATGGTCAGGCGGCGGTGGCCGCTATGCCATTCCCGACATATTGCAGCAAGTTCAACGCCATAAGACCACGCTGATCTTTCACAACACCCGCGCGCAGGCCGAGATTTTCTTCTATAACCTGTGGCTGCAGAATGAAGACGCCCTGCCCATCGGCATTCATCACGGCTCGCTTTCCCGCGAACAGCGCGACCGGGTCGAACAGGCGATGGCAGCAGGGTCGCTGCGCGCCGTGGTCTGCACCGGCAGCCTTGATTTGGGGATCGACTGGGGCGACGTTGATCTGGTCATTCAGGTCGGTGCACCCAAGAACGTCAAGCGGTTGGTGCAACGCATTGGCCGCGCCAACCACCGCTACAACGCGCCGTCGAAGGCGCTTCTGGTGCCCGCAAACCGGTTTGAAGTGGTGGAATGTCAGGCGGCACTGGACGCGGTGCGCGCCCGCACATTGGACGGCGAACCGCGCGGCCCCGGCCCCCGCGATGTGCTGTGCCAATATCTTTTGCAATGTGCCTGCGCCGCGCCGTTCGATGCGGATGCGCTTTATGCCGAGGTGGTTTCCGCCGGTCCCTATGCCGCCCTGACCCGACCCGCATTCGACGCTTGTCTCGACTTCGTGGCCACCGGGGGCTATGCGTTGCGCGCCTATGACCGTTGGCAAAGGTTAAAGCAAACCAATGGGTTGTGGCACCTGCGCGATCCGCGCACCGCCGCCGTCATCCGCCAGAATCTGGGCACCATCATCGACACCGAAACCCTGAAAGTGCGGTTGAAGGGGCGTTTGGGCGGCACAGCTTTGGGCGAGGTGGAAGAGGCCTTCGCCAGCACCTTGACGCCCGGCGATACCTTTCTGATCGGCGGTCAGGTGGTGCGCTATGAAGGGCTGCACGAGATGACAGTCGAGGTCACGCGGACGCCGGGGCGCGATCCGAAGCTGGCGGTGTTTTCGGGCACCAAATTCGCCACCTCCACCGTGCTGGCCGAGCGGATTTTACAGATTTTTCAAGCGCCTGCATGGCCCGCCCTGCCCCGTCACACCGCGCAATGGCTGCTGATGCAGCGCGAACTGTCGCGGCTGCCCGAACCGGGGCGGCTGCTGATCGAAACCTTCCCCTATGAGGCGCGGCATCATCTGTGCGTTTACGGTTTTGCGGGCCGCAATGCGCAGCAAACCTTGGGCCTGCTGCTGACCAAACGGATGGAAGATCAAGGGCTTGCGCCTTTGGGTTTTGTGGCGACCGATTACGCGACGCTGATCTGGGGGCTGGAACCCGTCACTGATCCCGCGCGGCTGTTGGACCGCGACACCCTGCGCCACGATCTGGAAACATGGCTGGCGGGCAACGCCGTGATGAAGCGAACGTTTCGCAACACCGCCATCATCGCCGGGCTGATTGAACGCACGCATCAAGGACGGCGCAAATCGGGGCGGCAGGCGACATTTTCTTCAGACATTCTTTACGAAACCCTGCGAAAGTACGATCCAAACCACCTGATGCTGGCCATCACCCGCGAAGAGGCGATGCGGGGCCTTGTTGATTATCAACGGCTTGACGACATGCTGGCCCAAATTGGCCCGCATATCGATCATATTCGGCTGGACCGGCCCTCGCCCTTGGCTGCCCCCCTGTTTCTGGAGCCGGGCAAGGTGCCCGTTGATGGCAAAGGCCGCGAAAAGCTGGCGGAATCGGCGGCGGCGCAACTGATGCGCGTTGCCGGTTTGGCTTGAAAACCGCGTGATCCCGGGGCAAACCGGGGGCATGTATCACTTTGCCCTCGCCCATGCCAACCTCTGCGCCCTGCCCTCGGGTGCGTTGTTCTGGCCTGCCCAATCGCTGCTGGTGGTGTCTGACCTGCATTTCGGCAAATCCGAGCGGCTGGCCCGGCGCGGCGGCGCCCTTTTGCCACCCTATGAAACCCGCGCCACGCTGGAGCGGCTGGACGCCGATATTGAAACCACGGCCGCCCGCCGGATCCTGTGTCTGGGCGATAGTTTTGATGATCTGGCCGCTGTCGAAGGGCTGGATGAGGGCGACCGGCTGTGGCTGTTGCGCCTGATGGCGGGGCGCGAATGGATCTGGGTGGAGGGCAATCACGATACAGGCCCGGTTGATCTGGGTGGCAGCCATCTGGCCGCGTTTCATATTGACGCCATCCGTTTTCGCCACATTGCCAGCGATGAAACGCCAGAAATATCAGGCCATTACCATCCCAAGGCCCGACTTGCCGGGCGCGCGCATCGCTGTTTTCTGATCGACCGCAATCGCGTGATCCTGCCGGCCTATGGCACCTACACCGGGGGGCTTTGGGCGCAGGATGCGGCCTTTGCGCCCCTGATGACCGCAGGCGCGCTGGCCGTTTTGACCGGGTCGCGTGCCCTGCCGATGCCGATGCCGCGTCAAAGCTGTGTGCCAAAGCGCGGTTTGGATTGAGACTTTGGCGCTAGATCAAGCCGCGCGCCTCCAGCTTGGCGCGGTGGTTTTTGCTGACAGGCACCTGCGCGCCAGAGGTCAGACGCAACAAAAGCTTGGGCCCGTCACGTTCCACCGCGACGACAGCGTTCCACGCCACCCAATGTGACCGATGGACCTGCGCACCATCCACCCCCGCCTCGGCCATTGCATCGCCCAGGCGCATCAGGAGGCTGGAATTTCCCTGCGCGGTCAAGACCTCAACATAATGATCGCGCACGGAAATTGCCAAAAGCGGGCCGCGCAAGTCGGGGGCGAGCCGTTGCATCAGCCGCTGGTCCGACATTGGGGGCTGCGGAGTTGTCGCCAGATCAGGCTCCGCCAACACCCGCAATGCGCAAACCCCCAAAGACACCGAGCCGACCAGCAACACGATCTCGACGAAGAAGGAAACTGTCAGGGCATTGCCATTAAATGCCGCAGGGATCAGGAAGAAAAGCGGCGGCGACACCAAGGCGCAGACCAGCGCGGTGGCAAGAAATGAACCGTGGCGATAGCTGACAAAGCCAAGAACGCCATGGACAAAGGTCCGCATGCCGATACTGATCAACACGCCAAGACAGAGCAGTGGCGTCCAAAAGACCAAGCGTTGCAACAAGTTAAGCTGGTCATGACTGCCGAACGGGCCAGAAACGGCCACCACCAAGGACAGGGTCAGCCAAAGCACAATATGTACTTTTGACTGCACCATCGCCTTGAACTCTGAAACAAATGCCGACATGCCCCCCCGGACTGCGACCACAAGACGCCCTGCGCTTAGCGCTTTGCGGGCACTAAGGCAATTTGTTTGACAGCGCAGGTTTCAGGCCGTCAGACCCTCGGGTTCCGGCAAACCATTGGCGCGGCAACAGGCGGTCAGGGTGTTGGCCAACAGGCAAGCGATGGTCATCGGCCCGACACCGCCCGGCACCGGCGTGATCGCGCCAGCCACGGCCGCGGCGCTGGCGTAATGCACATCGCCCACCAGTTTGGTCTTGCCGTCGCGCTCTATCCGGTTGATGCCGACGTCAATCACCGTTGCGCCCGGTTTGACCATATCGCCGGTGATCATCTCGGGGCGGCCGACGGCCGCGACCAGAATATCGGCACCGCGACAAACGGCCGCCAGATCCTTGGTGCGGCTGTGCGCTATTGTGACGGTACAACTGTCGCCCAGCAGCAATTGCGCCATCGGTTTGCCGACAATATTGCTGCGGCCAACCACAACAGCATTCAACCCGGCCAGTTTGCCGTGATGATCGCGCAGCATCATAAGGCAGCCAAGCGGTGTGCAGGGGACCATCGACTTTTGACCCGTGCCCAGCAGGCCAACGTTCGAAATGTGAAAGCCATCGACATCCTTGGCCGGATCAATCGAGTTGATGATCAGTTCAGAATTCAAATGAGCAGGCAGCGGCAACTGTACCAGAATGCCATGGATTTTGGGATCGTTGTTCAGTCGTGCAACCAGTTCCAGCAGCACGGCCTCGGGCGTGTCAATCGGCAGCTTATGTTCGATTGATGTCATTCCGACTTCAACCGTCTGGGTGCCCTTGTTGCGCACATAGACTTGGCTGGCCGGATCTTCGCCCACCAGAACCACGGCCAGACCGGGGATCAGCCCCTGATCTTCCCGCAAACGTGCCACATGGGCCGCAACCTGCGCGCGCACTTTCGCCGCGAACGCCTTGCCGTCAATCACTGTCGCAGTCATGGGGTTGCGTCCTTGCCTAAATGGGTTTCTTCGCGCGCAATCGACCAATCGATCAAGTTGCGCCAGAGGGTTTCGATCTGGTCCGGCGGCAGGCCCTGTTCCACAGCATGACTGCGGACATTGGCCACCACTTCCTCGACCCGCACGTTGATCCGGGCAGGCAAGCCGACCTCGGATTTGATCTGCGCGGCACGGTCGATATAGGCCGCCCGCTGCGCCAACAGCGCCACCAAGGCCTGATCGAGCCGGTCAATCTCGACGCGCAGGTCGGTCATTGTCGCACAGTCTGCCGGAGTTTTCATCGTGCCTCGCTGTCTTTACAGGTCGCGTCATAGCCGACGCGACCCGAAAGAACAACGTGACCGATGATCAGAACAGGCCTTCGACATGGCCGTCGTGGTTCAGCCGGATCACCTCGGCCGAAGGCACACGCGGCAGGCCGGGCATGGTCATGATTTCACCGCAGATCGCCACAACAAAGCCGGCCCCTGCCGACAGCCGCACTTCACGCACCGGCACCGAATGGCCCGTCGGTGCGCCGCGCACGTTTGGATCTGTGGTAAAGCTGTATTGAGTCTTGGCGATACAGATCGGCAGATGGCCATAACCCGCCACCTCCCACGCCTTCAACTGATCGCGGATCGACTTATCGGCCAGCACGCCATCGGCATGATAGATGCGCTTGGCGATGGTTTCGATTTTCTGGAACAGCGGCATGTCGTCGGGGTAGATCGGTGCGAAATTGGCCACACCGGATTCCGCCATCTGCACAACCTTGTGCGCCAGTTCTTCAATGCCCGCCGACCCCAGCGCCCAATGCTTGCACAAGATCGCCTCGGCCCCCTGCGCCGCGACATAGGCCTTCACGGCCTCAATCTCGGCATCGGTGTCGCTGAAGAAATGGTTGATGGCGACCACAACCGGCACACCAAAGGATTTCACGTTGCCGATGTGGCGGCCAAGGTTCGGGCAGCCCTTCTTAACGGCTTCGACGTTTTCCGCACCCAGATCGGCCTTGGCGACGCCGCCGTTCATCTTCATTGCGCGCACGGTGGCCACAATCACCGCCGCCGAAGGCTTCAGACCGGCCTTGCGGCACTTGATGTCAAAAAACTTCTCAGCCCCAAGATCGGCACCGAAACCGGCCTCGGTGACAACATATTCGCCGAGTTTCAGCGCGGTTTTGGTGGCGATCACCGAGTTGCAGCCATGGGCGATATTGGCAAACGGGCCGCCATGCACGAAGGCCGGGTTGTTTTCCAGCGTTTGCACAAGATTCGGCTGCATCGCGTCTTTCAGCAGCACAGTCATCGCGCCATCGGCCTTGAGGTCGCGGGCATAGATCGGCGCTTTGGCGCGGGTGTAGGCGACAACGATGTTGCCCAGACGGGTTTGCAGGTCTTCCAGATCGTTGGACAGGCACAGGATCGCCATGACTTCGGACGCGACCGTGATGTCAAAGCCGGTCTGGCGCGGAAAGCCGTTCGAGACGCCGCCAAGCGACACCACGATGTCACGCAAGGCGCGGTCGTTCATGTCCATGACCCGGCGCCACATCACGCGACGCTCGTCGATGTCCAGACCGTTGCCCCAATAGATGTGGTTGTCGATCATCGCCGACAGCAGGTTGTGGGCAGAGGTGATGGCGTGGAAGTCGCCGGTGAAATGCAGGTTCATCTCTTCCATCGGCACGACTTGGGCATAACCGCCGCCGGCAGCCCCGCCTTTCATGCCGAAGTTCGGGCCAAGCGAGGCCTCGCGGATGCAAACCACGGCCTTTTTGCCGATGCGGTTCAGGCCATCCCCCAGACCGACGGTGGTGGTGGTCTTGCCTTCCCCGGCGGGGGTCGGGTTGATCGCGGTGACAAGGATCAGCTTGCCGTCCGGACGCCCGGCCAGCGATTTGATGAAATCCTGCCCGATCTTGGCCTTGTCATGGCCATAGGGCAGCAGGTGTTCTGCCGGGATGCCGAGCTTGGCCCCGATTTCCATGATCGGCTTTTTGTTGGCTTCACGTGCGATTTCAATGTCGGTCTTAAAGGCCATGGCTGTCTCCCAAGGGGCGCGGACTGTCCCGTTGGCGACTTGATACCTTGTCAAAGCCACAAGAGAAGGCAGTTTTCCGACATATTCGCGCCGAGTTCCGCCTTGTCAGGTTTCCGATCGGAAATAGTGGAACGCGAACGGAAATCCAGCCCAAAGCGGGTTTTTATTCTGATTTGCCGCTGCGTGCCGTGGCAAGATGCGCCCAGACCGGTTGATCCGGGATATGAAGGCGGATTTTGTCACCGACGCGCAGCAAACCTTCGGCTTCGACCCAAGCGGTGATGCCACGCCTGCCCTGCGCCGCAGGTTTGAAGGCTTTGCCGAAACCGGGATGACGGGTTTCGATTGGCCGTGCTGGCAGCGTGCAGGGGCGGTTTTCCATATCCACCACCAAGGTCGCGCCGGTTTCAGACTGCAAGCGGCTGGAGGGCGGAATGCGGCTGAAATCGGGAATGCCCGCGATCACCATGCCGGCCCCCACCAAAGCCGGATCAAGGGCGGTCAGCCCCATTCTGACGGCGATGTCAGCCAGATCCTCGGCACCGAGCACAGAGAATTGCCGGGTGTTGCGAATCTCGGTGTTGCGTTTGTACTGACCCAAGACGCGGCTGCACGACAAACGGGTCAGGCCGCCATGCGCCTCGACCTCCGGGCCGGCAAAACGCGCCATCAATTCGAGCAAGGGCGCGCTTTCAAGGGCCGCAGTGCGGTCGGCAACGCGGCCCAACCAAGTGATGGTGCCGATGAAGGCGGTGGGCTTCAGTGCTGGCATGTCAGACCTTCAAGATGCAGAAATTGCGGCGGAAACGGGGCAGCGCAGAGCCATCAGGTTGCAGCGGACGGGCCGCGCCCAAGGTCTGGTCATCGGCGGTGCGAAAGGCGGCTGCCTCGGTTGCGGTCAGCTTTTCCACGACGGGGCGCGTGGCGGTGGTCCCGGCAAAGGACAGCGCCCTTCATCCTGTCACCCTGTTGCGCCACCTGCATGCTCTGGCTTTCCCCGCGGACAGGATTCAGCCTACCCCCGAGCGGCGGTTTCGGCAATTGCCCTCAGTCAACCAATGCGTCGATCCGAACGATCTTTTCAACCCCAAGCGCGGCTTCGGCCTCGCAAGGCTCATAGGTCATGTTGATCACCATCTGGCTGCCGTAGCTGCGAAAAGTGGCAAGCCAGCGGTGACGGGCGGCGCTGTCGATGTCCAGCGACAGTTGCCGCACGCTGACCGCCGAGACCAACGCAACCTCGCCGCGCCGGACCTGACGCACGAAGTCGTCGTCATGCATCAACGCCCCGGCCTCATCTACAAGGTGATCCATGAGGCGGTGGCCAGACAGCGCAACAAGGCGCGGCCAAGCCCTTTGAACCCCGCGTGAAGTTTCCAACAGCTTGATGCCATCCAGATCGAACGATGCTTGCAGTGATCCTTGCTGGGTGACAGCAAAACCATCGACTTTCCTGCGGTCCTCGCCCGACACACACATCATGTCGCGCAACCGCATCATCAGATGTCTGGAGGGCAGGTCATGCCCGGCTTCCCAGCGTGAAACCGCAGGCTGTGTGACACCCAGCAGGTAAGCCAAGGCGTCTTGCTTCAGGCCCACGGCTTTACGCCATGCGCGCAGTTTGGCCGAAAACGGATAAGAGGCGGAAGGCATTCCTGCACCAGCGGTTGCTTCGCAGCATCCGTGCGCCTTTACGCCCTCAAGCGCCATTGGGCATTCGGATGGCAGAGATCAACCAAAGATAGCAATATTTGATCGAAAGAGACTGTCAGAGGAAGCCATGCGCTCCCTCTGACAGCAATCTTCACGACAGTGTGGTGGTGTTATTGGGCCGTCAGGCGCAGCACTGCGATGTTCTTGGACCCGTCGGTGGCCGTCGTGGTCCCGGCCACCACAACCAGTTTGTCACCCTGCAGGGCAACACCGCTGGCCGAGTCGTTGCCGTCACCCAAGGACAGGTTGACGATGCCGTTTTCGGTGCCGTCATCCGCCGTGCCGAAGGTCTGGTCCAGCGCGCCGTCTGCGTCATACCGAGCCACGACGATGTTGGTGCTGGCGCCATCCTCGTGGTAGCCGACCACGACCACCTTGCCGTCTGTCTGCACGGCCAGACCGGTGGCGAAATCGTTGCCAGCCCCCAGCGAGGTTTGCACAAAGCCGTTCGGGGTGCCATCGTCAGCCACGCCAAAAGCGTCGTCCGGCGTGCCATCGGCGTTCAGACGCGCCAGCACGATGTTCGAGCTGCCATCCGCCCCAACGCTGTCTCCCGCCACGGCAATCTTGCCATCCGCCTGCAAGGCCACGGCATGCGCCACGTCATTGCCGGCGCCGAGCGAGATGTTCACAAAGCCGTCTGGAGTGCCATCATCGCCCTTGCCGAAACTCGCATCCGGCACGCCCGAGGCGTCATAGCGCGCGACGATCATGTTGGAGGATTTGTCCGCGTCCACATGGGTGCCCACCAAGACGATCATGCCATCGGCCTGCAGTGCCACGGAATTGGCCTTGTCGTCGCCATCGCCCAACGAGGTGGCGACAAAACCGTTCGGGGTGCCGTCGTCGCCGACGCCAAAGCTGTCATCTGCCGAACCGTCTGCGTTCAGACGCGCCAGAATGATATTGGACGACCCGTCGGCCACCACGCTGTCGCCCAAGATGACAATCTTGCCATCGGCCTGCACCGCGATGTCACGCGCCGTGTCGTTGCCATCACCCAGCGAGATGTTGACGATGCCATTGGCCGTGCCGTCATCCGCCGTGCCGAAACTGTCGTCCAGCGAGCCATCGGCGTTCACGCGCAGAACGAAGATGTTCGTCGAAGCACCGTCGACGTGATAGCCCGTCACCAGCGCCTTGCCATCGGCCTGCACCGCCATCGCCGTGCCAAAATCATCGCCCGCGCCAAGCGAAATATCGACAACGCCGTCCGGCGTGCCGTCATCGGTGCCCACGCCAAAGCCAGCGTCAAAGCTGCCGTCCGCCAGATAGCGCAACAGCACGATGTCATTGCCGGTATCGGCGGCACGGTTGCCCACAACCAGAACCGAGCCATCGGCGCCAACGGCCAGATCACTGGCCACGTCATCGCCGTTGCCCAGCGAGGTCGAAACGACCCCAGCCGGGGTGCCATCATCGGTGCCCGCCCCAAAGGTGACGTCGAGCACGCCAGCGCTGTCCGCAGCCCATGCCGAACCGGCCAACAATGCAATGGTTGCAACTGTTGTCAGGCCAAGCCCCATCACAGAGCGTTTGATATGTCGTGTCATGCTTTATCCTAAGTTTGTTGTTTCCAGCGAAGCAGCCTGCCACAGGGACGACCCGGAACCACGAATGTGGGCCATTCATTCCGTCTGTTTGGGCAGAGCGCACCGCAGGCGGACTCTACCGGAACGGGCGGCCGTTGACAAAATTTGGATTATAAGCGCCAACAGGTTTGCAGATGCAGAAAAGGAATTGTTTTTCTAATAATATCATATACTTATGACGTATTCTCGGCATGCAACCCACGCCTTGACATAAGCGGGCAATCCCCTCCCGTTTTTCGCAAAGTGCAGCCGCAGCATTCACGCGGCCAATTTCAGTTTCTGTGCGGCTGTGATGCCGCCGATGCCCCGTTGCCCGACAATGGTTTGGGTGCAAACCATGCATGGGATGTTCGGGCGACCCGTGCTGATGCACCTGTTTGCGGCGCGGCCCAGCGGGCAACGCAGCCCCCTCGGCCAGCTTGGCGCGCGGCCTGCACAAAAGCCTTCGCGCATCATGAACAGAGCTTGCCACCTGCGGGTCATCGGATGCAGCGCCCAGCCGTCCCCACCCCAGAATTAAACCCCCGGAAAATCGCAAGACCGGTCAGACAAGGTCAGTTTCTAAATGCGATTTCCGTGGCAGGCCGCAAGTGTTGCACTTGCAAATTGGGCCTAAGCAATTGTACATTGTAGCCTGTTAAATCCAGACACCATCTTGTTGAAAATGAGGCTGAAGTATGTCCAAGCAGTTGTTGATTTACGAACGTGCGACTCCAATCTCATCCGAATTGCACCGCGACTGGTCCGTTCAGTCTGGGAAGAGCTATGGGTTTGCTAAAACTGTCAATTCCTCGCCGCTTTTGGCGGCTGAATTTGCTTCGGCGGCACCTGAGTTCACCATCATCTTTGCGGGCACTGCAGAAGCGGTTTTTCCATCGGTGATCCTTGGCTTTCAAGATGGGCAAAACATCTTTGTAGCGGAAGACGGCGCCTGGAAGGGCAAGTATGTCACTGCGTTTTTGCGGCGCTACCCATTCGTTTTTGCCGAAGCCGAAGGCAACGGCAACTTCACGCTGTGCATTGACGAAGAATATGAAGGCCTGAACAAAGAAGGCAAAGGCGAGCGTTTGTTTGACAGCGAAGGCAGCCGCACGCAGTATTTGACTGGCATTCTGAACTTTGTTTCCAGCTATCAGGGCCAATACGAACGCACCAAGCTGTTTTGCAAGAGGTTGGTCGATCTGAAAGTGCTCGATCCGGCTCAGGCGCGGTTTTCACTGCCCGATGGCAAAACCGGATCTCTGGCAGGTTTTTTCACCATCAACCGCGACAAGCTGAAGGCGATCCCGGCAGAGCAACTGTCCGAGATGTTCCAGAACGATGAACTGGAATTGTGCTATTTGCACCTGCAATCGCTGAACAACATCAACGACATGACACAGTATCTGAGTGCTGCCACAGCAGCTGAAACTGCCGCAGCCTGATTTGGGCTTTACGGCCAGAACTGACCGTCGGAAAGGCGCTTGAATCTGATCGCCCATCATATGACCATCGAAGACTGCCTTGGTTCTTTTCTGGGAACCGTGGCGTTGGATGTGGCGATCAATTCGGGGCTGATTGCGGCTTTGGCGTCAGACGCCCGGGCTGACCCTCACCCTGCCCCGCTCGCGGCGATTTTGCGCGCGATCGGGGTGCTCAAATCTGATGATTTCGCGTTGACCGATGGCTTCGCGGCACTTTGGCAGACCCAGTCCAGCCAATTGCGGGCGCGCGTTGGTTTTCTGCGCCTTGCTGCTGCCGATGTCGCCCTGCATGCTGAAGATTTGTTCCACGACACCCATCGTTTCATGGAAGAATCTTCGACATTCCAATATTTTGACTATGGCCTTGCGATGCGGGATGACCCGGTTGCGCGTGCCCATACCCAACGCTGGGTGGATTACGTTGCGGCGTTGACCGATGCCGAAGCGCCGGGTTTGCTGGACGTCGTGGCGCTGCCCGACACAGGCCTGGTGCTTGAGATCGGCGGAAACGCGGGTGCCTTTGCACGCCATGTTCTGCTGCGCCATCCCGGCCTTTCTTACGCGATCCTGGATCTTCCGGGCGTCTGTGCGCTGGGTCGCGACGATCCTGAAAATGCCCGCTTTGGCGACAGGTTGCGTTTTTTGCCCGGCGACATGCACCGCATGAACTGGCGAATGGAGACCGGCAGGGCGCCCGATGTGATCCTGTTCAAATCGGTTTTGCATGATTGGCCCGCCGAGCAGGCTGCCGAACTGTTGGCGCGCGCCGCCCGGTATCTTGCCCCGTCTGGCCGGATCGTCATTCTGGAACGGGGGGCCCATACAAGCGCCAATCTGCCCGAAATCCCCTTCAGCAGCAGCGCAAACCTTGTCTTCTCGGCCTTCTACCGGGAACCCGACCTTTATGCCTCGGCGCTGCGCACAGCTTGGCCAGCGGCGCAGGTAACGATCCGCCCGGTTCTTTTGGACATGCGTTGGTTCGTCACGACCGCGATGGAACACAAGCGGTGAGTTTTCCGATCATCGCCATCAGCGGCCCTCCTGGTGTCGGGAAATCAACCGTCATTGCATGTCTTTTGAACCAGATGAGGCTGAATGCGGTCTATTTCGACGCGCATGAGACGATGACGGACCGGCCTGTTGCCGAAATCGAGGATTGGCTTTCGCGGGGGATGCCGCTGGTTGAATTGGTGCCACCTGGGCTTGCCGCTCATCTGCGCGCAGCCTGTCAGGATCGCCCGGTGTTGTTTGAGACGCCGCTGGGACGCGCAGTTCCTGACCACAGCCGCCTGATCACCCGTTCGATCTGGCTGGATTGCCCTGCGGATATCGCCCTGGCGCGCAAGATCGGTGAAACGGTGACGGCCAGCGATTGGGCGTCCGTGACAGAGCTGAGCGATTGGTTGCAGGGATATCTGGCAGCCTATCCCCGCATCATTGCGCCAAGTCTGGTGCAGCAAGCGACACAGGTTCGCCCCCTTGCGGACGATCTGATAGATGCGACCTGCGGCGCTGCAGAGGTTGCGGCGAAGGTCCACAGCATTGTCGAACGGGCTTTACGAGGCTACTCGGTGTAGCCGGAAATCGCCAATTGCACATCACGTTGCCGTTCGCGTATGAGCAGATCGACACGGATCTTTGCCTGCCGGGCATCTTCGCGCGATTGACAATGCCGCAACAGCGCCAGCGTCAGGCGTGGCCAGCCTGCCCGGTGCGCCCACTGCGCGGCACCCCTCATCGCAGCGCCCCGCCGTATCAGAATGTCATCTTGCAGGCTCAACACATGCAAGACCCGGCCCGGATCACCCTGTCGCCCGCAGCGGCCCGACAGTTGCAGATCGACCCGCCGGCTGTCGTGCAATTCGGTCAGCAACACATACAGGCCGCCCGCAGACCGTGCGCCGGGTGTCAGTTTGATATCAGTGCCGCGCCCGGCCATGTTGGTGGCAACGGTAACCCTGCCCGCCAATCCCGCTTGGGCAATGATTGCCGCTTCTTCGGCGTGGTTGTGGGCGTTCAGAACCTGATGCGCCACACCTTGCAAGGCGTGGCTGACCTCTTGTGATCCGCCCACCGTCTTGGCGCCGATCAAGATCGGCGCGCCACTGGCCTGAAGTTGCTGCACATGCCGGGTGATCGCCGCCCATTTGTCGGTTGATGTCGCGTGAACCTCGGCAGTGTCCCATATCCTTTGGTCAGGCAGACGGGTTGGAATGCGGCGCACCCGCATCCCATAGACATCCCAAAGTTCGCGCGCCGCACTGCGAGCCGTGCCGGTCATCCCCCCCAACCGTATGTAGCGGCGGAAGAATTTCTGAAGCGTGATCCGCGCGATGGTCTCGAACAGATGCGTCAGCGGCACATCTTCCTTAAGCTCGACCATCTGGTGAAGCCCTTCGGACCAAGTCCGGTCGCCCATGACCCGCCCGGTGCTTTCATCAATGATCTTGATCTTGTCAGCCTCGATCAGATAATCGCGGTCGCGGTCGAACACATGCAGCGCGTTGAGAGCCTGCGTTACCGCATGTTCCCGGATCGCGGCGATCGACAGCGGCCCTTGCACCTCGGCAAGACTGTGGGCAAGCAGATCGCGGCCCACATCGGTCAGTTCGGCGACCCGATGCCGCGCCAACACCTGAAAGTCACGGCCAAGCGTCAGATCACGGGCTGCCTGCATTGCCAGCCGCAAAACCTCCGGTGCCAGACCGCCGGGGTGGGTGATCCCGCCACTGAGGATGAAGGGCGTGCAAGCCTGATCTATCAACACCGAATCCGCCTCGTCGATGATCGCCGCCGTCAGCCCCCGCATCACCAACCGGCTTGCCGGTGCCTCATCACCCACCAGAATCCGGTCTACCTTCCGGGCCAGATTGCCGGGTCTGGCACGCAGGTTTCCTCTGTCACGCAGATAATCGAATACGATTTCCTTGGCGGTGCAATGCACGACATCACAGGCGTAGGCGCGCCGTCTCTGGTCGGGGGTCTGGCCTTCCAGCACCAGCCCTACGGTCAAGCCAAGTGCACGATAGAGCGGAGCAAAGCTGTCATAGTCGCGTTGTGCAAGATAGTCGTTCACCGTGATCACATGAACCGACACCCCCCCAAGCGCAAGGGTGCCAGCCGCAAGTGTGGCCGTCAACGATTTGCCCTCGCCCGTGCGCATCTCGGCAATGGTGCCATTCAACATCGCCCATGCGGCAAGAATCTGCACGTCGAAGGGCCGTTGTTGCAACGTGCGGTCGGCAAATTCGCGGATAACAGCAAAGGCACCTGCCACAGCCGTCCGGTCAGGCCGTGCCCGGCGCAGACTGCGGGCGAGGACCGGGCGCAGCCCGCGCAAATGCTGGTACAAGGCGGCATCTGACACTGTGGCAAGATCGACGCCCGCAGCCTGGGTGGCCCGAACAATCGCGGCGCTGCGGCGCATTGGCGGCAGATTGGCCAGAACCGGCGCAACATAAGCCAGAATGGAGCGCGCGATGCGGTCAAATTCGGTCACTTCGGGTTGGACGCGTTCGGGATAGACAAAGACCGATGGCAACATCCCAACGCGTTGCAGATCAGGGTGGAAAGCGGCGACCTTCATTGGCTGAAATGCCGCAAGAACAGCTGACGCAGCCCCCGCAGCACCCGGTAGCCATAGGGTTCGGCCCCATGATCAAACCGCACAATGGCGCGTTCACCGATCATTGCCCCCGTCAATCCCGCCACTGGGGCAATCTCGAACTGAAAAAAGCTTTCAATCGCGCGCAATCCCTTGGGATCATTGGGGTCCGACACGATATCACCGCCCGCACTGGTGGCCAGCGCCTTTGATGGCAGGATCATCGAGCCTTCGGGCACCGAGCTTGCAAGAACCGCCGGATAGGCGTGGCTTCGGTCGCGTTGCAGCACAAAATCAACCTGTTGCGTGCGGTTGCGTACCAGTTCGGCCTGACTTTGCCCGACGGCAACGCGCAGGGTGGGGGGGGCGACTGGCCAGACATAGCCAACAGCCTCGCCTTTGCGGATCAGACGACCGACCAAATCCTCTATGTTTGGCAAAAAGATCTGGCCGCCGTCGGGTGCGCGCAGCACCAGGTTCGCCTCGGTCAGTTGCAGATCAGTCAATTCCTGCCGGGCAAACGCAACCTGTTCGCGCAGAATGTTGGCCTGAACCCGGTCCAGAAGAGAGGCTGCCTGCGCCTCCAACTCGAGTTGCCGCAGGCTGGAGGCAGCAACGCTGATGCGCGCCGCAAGGATCGGATCCACAAGATGAAGAACCGGTGCTCCGGCACCCACGGATTGCCCGAGGCCAACACCCACATTGGCTACAAACCCTTCCGCTTCAGACCGCAGAACCGCCCGCGTATCCGGCCAGATCACGCCAGACGCCACGGTTGTGTAGGGCATGGGAACCGCGAACAACCCAAGCAGCGCGACCAACAACAACCCCAAAGACACCAATAGACCCTTGCCCCGCGTGCGGCCAAGTGACGGAGAAAACAACACGAAATAAACTCCTTTCGCGATCGGATAGACCAGCGCGGTGAAGATGCTGAGAGCTGCCAGCAGCAGGCCAAACACAAAGAACCGGCTGGCGATGAACAGCGAAATCGCGATCATGATCATCAGCCGATACACAAAGGACGCGATGGCATAAGCCACCAACCATGGCGCTTCGGAACCGGAGGTTGCCGGATTTGTCGCGTTTTTGTTGAACAGCAGATGGCGCTGGCACAGATACCAGAAATACTTGTTGGCACGCGGCCCCATATTGGGAATTTCCAGCAAATCTGACAGGATGAAATAACCATCAAATCGCAAAAGTGGGTTGCCGTTGAACAGCACCGTTGAAACGCCCCCGATCAGCATCACGTTATAGGCAAAAGCCCGCGCAATGCCCGGTTCTGCATTGAGCCAGAAGAGCAGCGCCATGCCCGCCAATGTCAGCTCTACCAAAATCCCCGCAGCCCCGACCGCAATGCGCTGCCATTTCGATGCGAACGCCGTGGCCTGCGATGCGTCGACATAGGGCACGGGCATGAAGATCAGCAGCATCAACCCGATTTCCCGCACCTCCCCCCCCCACCATTTTGTGGCATAGGCGTGCCCAAGTTCGTGTAACCCCTTCACCAACGGATAGGCACACAGGATCAGCGCGATGTTTGATCCCGCAAGGATCTGATCACCCGCGCTTTGGCTCAGTGCTGGCCAGTTGAACACCGCCAAAACCAGCGTCAGCAGGATGAAGCAGACCCAAAGCGCCAAGAACCATCGAGTGAAGATCGGCGCAACCAGCCACTTGGTGCGTTCCAGAAACGTGTTCGGGTCCAGCAGCGGCAAGCGAAGCGCCAATGGATTTCGAAAATGCGCCAGCGTTTTCTGGCGGCTCAATCTTTGTGATCGACTGGCCAGTTCAGCCAGATCGGGTGCTGCATCGGCAGCAATCAGATCGGCCTGATACAATTGGCTCAGCAACCGGATCACGTCACCCTGCGTCGGGGGATCGTCTGGAAACCGGGCGCAGGCATCTTGCCAAAGCGTTTGCAAAGAGCGTTTGCCATCCATCCGGCCAAACAGATAATGCCCTTGCGGGGTCAGCCGGTTGAACTTGCCCGACTGGTGATCCTGCACGATCACCCAGATCATTCCCCGAAAGATCTGACGATGAAAGTCAACCTGACGGCGCACCCGCGGCTTGAGCGCGGCCACTCTGTACCAATCTTCCGAAAGAAACGGCCCCGCCATCGCTATACCGGCCAGTTCGTCCAGATTGCCATGCGCAGCCAGTCGGTCACCGGCCGAAGCCAGATCACATACATCGGCCGTTGCCCTATTTCGATCCGGGCAGCCCCTTGCATCCCGTGGCGCAGTTCGGGCGCCGGAGCATCCAGCGCCGCGACGACGCGGAACGTGGTGCGTCCTTCGCCATATTCGGCAATCGGCAAGACTGATCGTATATGCAACTGATAAGCCCGGTCTGGCAATGCCGTCAGCCGCAGCAAAGCAGATTGCCCGGCCACCACATTGGCAATCTGGCGTTCATCAACTTTCAGAACGATCCGAAAATCGGCGATCGGCGCAATGGTCATCAACGGCTCGCCCCGGCTGACCGACGCCCCGATAGACCGGCTCATATCGCCCGAAATCACCAGTCCGTCAAATGGCGCGCGCAGTTGCGACCTCTCAAGCTGATTGTCGATCAAAAGGATCTGCGAGTCGGCCTGCTGAATGCGCGCTTCGCGGATTCCGGTCTGCGAGCGATCGCGCGCGGCAATTGCCTTGTCCAGTTCCAGTTGTTCTTGCTGTTTTGCCGTCGTTAAGCGCAAGCGCTCCAACACCAGATCGCGATCGTCCAAGCGGATCACCACTTGCCCCAGCGTCACCAGATCACCTTCGCGCGCATTGGCTGCCGCAATGAACCCATCAAAGCTGGCGGCAATCACCCTTTGCGTTGCCCCTTCGACCGAGGCATTGGCGGGAACGGTCAGCGTCTGCTGCACCGCCACAAGCAGGATCAGCCCCAGCACAACGGCCCCGACAATCACCTTGCGCAGGAAATACTGCGGCCCGACCAGCGCGCGGGCCTGATTTTGCACAACCTCCAGCGCCTTGGTGATCAGCCAGCGATCATTCTGCCGCTTTTCCACCAAAATGGGGGAGATAACCGTGACAATGGCCTCCAGGATTTCCACTTCGGCGGGTTGAAACGGGTCGGCACTTGGCCGTTCAAACACCATTGCACCGACATAGGCCTCGCCATCAAACATCGGCACTGTGAAGATGCAGGCCCCGCCAACGTTGTGATCCATGGCTTCATGCGCCACCGACAACGACCCGCCCCCGCCATCCGGCGAAGGCCACAACATGGCGGTTTCCTGATCTATCGCCTCATCCATGACCGCCTGAATGTCGCGGACAACGCGCAGGTTGCGCGCGAACTGCGCGGCATGAGAAATCGCCTGAACGCGCGTGCGCCGACGCCTGTGCTCGCCAAGCGAGACGCGGTCACAGCGAAACCTTTGCGCCAGATCCGAAACGGCGGCCTGCGCTGCCTCCAGATAGGCGTGCCGTTCTGCAACCGCGATCACAGTGTGGAGTGCTGCCGCAGCGGAGTTGAAGCTGTGCCCGGAGAGGGCAACACTTTCTGCACGAAACCGGTCCTGCAACCAGCCTGCGCCCAGTTGCACCAGCGCCAGAAGCTGCGTCATTGCGGCTTGATCGGCAAACTGGGCCTCGATCCCGACTGCCCCCGCAGCTTTACCATCAATCAGCACCGGAACGACAAGTGCAGTCAGCTTTTGCCCCTGATCGAGCGCCGACCCCGGCAATTTTCCAGACACGATGATTTGGCCGCGTTCAAACGCATTCGCCAAGGAGTCCAGCAAGGACTGACCCGCAAGACGGTTTGCGGGCTGTTGAGCGTGGGGAACCGTGCCACCATTGCCAGCATCAAACCCGACCACAGTCAAGAACTGCAGTTCTGTTCCGCGCACCGCAGCCAAGCGTGGCATCATCGCCGCCACCCAATCATGCGCAAAATCAGCGATTGAAGACGCCTGTGTCAGCTCTTGCAACAAACTGAACTCGTCGCGCCCATCTCGCGGCGGGTCTTGAGAGTCCGGCAAGCCCTCGGAGGTGAGGTTCTGCGGCGCAGATCCGATCATCCCTCGTCGACCTTCAACACCCCGTGGCGGCTTTCGTAGGTGTTCAGCACATCAGAAAGGATGCGGCTTAGCCGCTTGGCTGCATAAGGCGTCAGAATCTGACGATGGTTGAGATCGATCCGCACCACGCTGTCGGCCTCGGCGTTCCAACTGCGGGTGATTCCGAAAAAGATCTCGATCTGCTCTCGTGTGGCCTGAACGTTGATCACGTTTGAAAACGACGTTTCCATCTTGTCGTCATACCATTCCACCACCCCCGACCGGCTGGCTTCAGTTCTGCTTGGCTCGTCGTTCTTCATTGCAACTTTCTATATCGGTCAATCATTGGGAACCGCGACACTCTAGCGTGCCGCGCGTGCCGCGCGCGCTGCGAGGAAGCGTTGGTAGGCCGTCAAGGCCGGGGCTTTCGTTGGAGACACCGCTTGTGTTTTGCTCGTGGCGGTTGAGGTTGAAGGTGTGGTTGAAGCTGTGATTGCAGGCGCGGTTGAAGGCGCGGTTGAAGCAACTGGTTGCGCAGACGGCGTGCTGGCGGCCAACGTCGGTACCATCCAGAATCCACCTTTATCGTCGACATAAGCAAACATCCCGCCGTTCACTTTTGTGAGTTCGGTGAGCTTCAACGCTCCGGTTGTCACCTTGCGACTTGCGGCGGTGATTGGTTCGAAGGCCTTGGTGGCAGCGTTGTAGGTGTAAGTGGAGACACCTTTGGCGCTCTTGGCAGTCAGGGCGGTGCCAACAGTGATTTTCACTGCCTGGCTTGCGAAAGCCGCCTTGACGACATCGGGGCTGCTGCGACCGTAGGAGCCCGTCAGCTTGGTCACATCCACACCGGAAACCCTGGCCGAAAGCACCGAGGCTCCGGTTCGGTTTACGGCCATCTGTGCGGAACCATTGACACCTAAGGCCACATCACCAAGCGTCGATTTGACGATGATATCCTGCGCGCTTGCCGCCACCATATAGGTCAGATTGGCGCTGTTGGCCGTTGCACTGTCCAGCAGTTCAACAGCGCGGCGCACGACCTTTGCGGTGGTTCCAGAAACGCTTTGATCAATGAATTGCGCGACGCCGTCACTGACACCTCGCATCACATTGGCATTGCCAGCCACCACGACATTGCCTTCGCCGGCACGCCCGTCTGCTGACGTCACCGGGGCAGCTTCGTTCAGCGCACCTGACCCGCCGAACAGGACATCGGCTCCGGCCAAATTCCCGACAGGTATCTTTGACCCGGTCTGCACAATCAATCCGCCAAACAAACCTGACGACCCGCCGATGATGTCATCTTGTCCGCCGTTTCCGAAGATCATGTCGACCCCGGACCCACCTTCGATGTAATCCTCGCCGTCGGTTCCGCTGCCGTTGAAATCCAACACCGACGCCTTGACGGTAAGGAACACGCCGCCACCGCCGCCAAGCATTTCAGGCGTGCCCATCGAACCGTAGGCGTAATCAAGCATTCCACCCGCAGAAGCCGCCTCAAGCAGCATCACACCACCTGTGGCAGCGGCCGCGCTTTGGCCGTTGATCACGGCAAGACTGGCTTTCCAAGCCAGCAGTTTCGCATAGGCTGCGGCCCCGCTCCAGGCGCCAACCCCCAGATTTTCGGCTGAATCCGCGATTCCGTTGCGATTCAGGTCCAACGACCCATCGCCCTGGATCACATCATTGCCGGTCTGACCGAAGACCATGTCGTTGCCAGCACCACCCGCGATATAGTCGTTGCCATAGGTCGAAATGACCATGGTGGGTGAGGTAAACAGCCATACAGTGCGCGCAGGGCTGTCTGGATTGGCCTGCGCGACAGTGCCAACCGAGGTTGCCCCCGCAATTGCCCGCATACGCACGTCGGTTGTCGCCCGGATCACAGATCCGCTGTCGCCAAGGATCGCATCATGGCCCGCACCACCATCGATCAGATCGCCTGCATCCGATGAGGCCGTAGCGGTTGCCAAGATGGCTTGGGCTGCCGACAGATAATGGCCACCGATGATATCGTCATCCCCGGCTCTGCCGTAGATTGTATCGGCGCCCTGCCCCCCCACGATCAGATCGTTGCCAGTGCCCCCGTTGATCACATCTGCACTGCCGCCGCCGGTTGCCCCGGTAAAGGCCGAAGAGATCGTGTAGCCCGCAGAGAATTGCAGGAACCGTGTGGGATCAATGGTGCCGGAAATGCTCGCGTGGTCACCAAACATCAGGTTGTCGCCCGCCGAGTCACTGATCCGGTCTGCCCCGGTGCCGCCGATGATAAGGTCATTTCCGGCACCCGAGGTGATCACATCATTGCCGCCCGAGGTCGAGAACAGCGATTCCACCAAGGTCGGCAGGTTCGCGCCGGTCTGCGGGTTGGCAAACACCACCCGCCCCTGATCGCCCAAGATGATGTTGGCCCCAGCCGCCGTGCCAGATGCAGCCCCGGCAGAGGTCGCAATGATATCGTCGCCCGCGCCGCCCAGAATAAGCGCGCTGCCAAGACCGGTGGTGATGATATCGGCCCCGTGGTTGGCGCTGATCACCGTGGATGCAGTTGACAGCGTCATCACAACCTTACCCGTCGCTGGCACGGTGGCATAGCCGATCAATACACCTTCGTCCCCAAGGATGACGGCATTGCCGTCCCCTGTCGTGATCTGATCGCCATAAGCGCCCCCGACAATGATCGCGGCTCCGTTTCTCATGGTGATCGTATCCGCCCCGCCCAAGCCCGAGAACGTGCTTTCGATCCGGGTGGCAACGCCGCTGACCGGGTCGAAGTTCAAGGTTGCATGGTCGCCGATCACGATGCTGGCCGCCTGCGTGGCAGAGGTGGTGCCCAGCGTGATGGAATCTGCGCCAACGCCGCCCATGACAATGTTCTTGCCAGAGCCTGCAACAATGCTGTCTGTCCCACCCAATGTTGCACTGAGGCTGATGATTGAAGTGAGGGTGTGCATCAGCGCATCTGCGGCTTTGACACCGGTGGCGGTGCTGGTGATGCGGGCATTGTCGCCAATCACCACATTATTGCCGTTGCCCAGCGTCACCGTATCAAGCCCGGAACCGCCAAGCACGATGTTGGCGCCGTTGCCAGCAATGAGGGAGTCGTTGCCGTCGTTCGTGGCCATCAGGGTTTCCACCCCGATGACGATCTGGTCCGTGGCGGTCGAGGCAAACGTGATCAGCGCATGATCGCCCATCAGGATGTTGGCTCCGTCACCGGCATTCAGCGCATCCGCGCCGGTGCCGCCGACCAGTATGTCATTGCCAGCGCCGCCGTCGAGATTGTCCGCGCCACCTTTGGTGGTGTCGGTCGACCGTGCCACCGCAACCAGCCAGGCCTGCCCCAGTCGGAAGCCGCCGGGTTGGCTTTCGATTGTGCCCAGATCGCCGAAGATCAGATCATCGCCCGCGCCGCCTGAAATCGTATCCACCCCCGCCGTACGCGGATCGGCCGACGGTTTGCCGGTTGTGCTTTGAGAAACGCCCTCTACCGTGACGGCCCGCGTCACCAGATTGACCCAGACGCCGCTGTCGCCGAACAAAAGATCGTTGCCGCCGCTGCCGCTGATCGTGTCAATGCCTGACCCGCCTGCAATCAGATCGGCACCCTGGCTGCCCAGGATCGCGTCATTGCCGGTGCCCCCATCAATCACGACGCGCACGACGCCCGCCGACCCGGCGCTCACCTGCGATACGTCGATCGTGTCGCCATTGCCCGATGCGGTTTTCGTCGCATCGAACACCCAGCCATTGCCGCTCTTGGTGCCGATCGCATCGCTGTAGCGCAAGCCTGCGGTATCAGAGTCGCCGTAGATCAGCAGTGCCGTGCCGTCGGCCACGTTCAAAGCCGTGATCGCATCGGCGCCCGCGCCGCCATAGATCACGGTGGTCGCGACAAAAGCCGTGCTGTCGGCGGTTGCCGTTGTGTCGGTGATGACAATTGTATCATCGCCCTTGCCCATCAAGACCTCGATGGTCTCGAACCCGCTATAGGAGACACCGCGCTGATAGATCAGGCCACCTTTGTCATCGGCATCAGCGCCAAGCGTAACCGGCCCCGTTGCCATGCCCAGCCCGGCCACAAGCGTGCGCTGCCGGCCATCAAACCCGGCGGAATTCCGCATGGTTCCGGCCAATCCGATGGTTGCACCATCGCTGTAAAACACCACCCAATCATTGGCCGCCGTTTCCAGCGTCGGGATGGTGACAGTCTTTGGTCCGCTGAAGGTTTCGGCCTGCAGCATCACCGGCTGACGGAATGCCAGCGTGTAGACCCGCGCGGCATCCAGCGTGAGCACACCTGCCAGCGCAGACAGTTGATGCGTTCCCGCATCGAAGTCTTTCAGTGCTCCGCTCTGGTTGTTGGCGCTCGACGCCGTCTTGCTGGCCGACGAGACCCAGGCTTCATAGGAAACGGCAGCTGCATTGGCAAAACTGACCGCAGAGCCGCCAAAGCTGCCCCCGCCAAAGCCGGACCCTGTGGATTGGCCGGTGATCACACCCTTGGTCACATCGCCAGAAAGCGAAACCATGTCACTGCCCAAATCTCCGATGATCCGGGTTGCCGTCATCGCACGGGTCGATTGCACGAAGATGGCGTCGTCGCCTTCGCGGGCGTCCAGTTCGATGAAGTCTTCCGTACCCGACAGGCTGATGCTGCGACCGGCGCCCCAGATGCCATTTTCGGCAGTCACAAAAGCATCTGCGCCCTCGGTGCCAAAGACGCGCATCGTGTCATTGCCCGCGCCGCCGATGATTTCAACCGTGCCGTTCGCCTTGTAGCGATTGGCTTCGGTCTGAGTTCCGGCGCGCAACAGGGTGTGGAGGGCAAAACTGTCATCGGCATCGCCTCCTTCAAGGCGCAATGCCGCATTGTTGGAGTAAACCATGAAGGTATCCGCACCAGCACCGCCGCGGATCAGCGTGTCATAAGCAATGCCGTTGGAAACCCAGCCGCGTGTGGTTTCGGTTGTGGTGATGCCGTCGGTTCCGCTGCCGAAACTGCTGCTGGTGGCGGGGGCCGATCCGTAGATCTGCCCGATCAGGAAGGTGTCACTCCCTTCGCCGCCATCCAGAACCATCACGGTGCTGTTGTCATCGGACACGAAAAGATCGTCGCCCGCCTGACCGCTGACCAGCAATCCGCCGTCGATGTTTGCGTTATAGCTGATCCGTTCGGCTGTGACCGGGCGGGCCAAGGTATCCGCCAGTATCTGCTCGGGTGTGCCATGCAACAAAGCGACATAGCCCTCGCGGCTGAGGAAGGTATCCCGCTCGACAGTGCCCAGCACAACCAAACGGTCGACACCCTGTCTGACCGCGCCGCTGTCGAAGACTTTGATATTGTAGTTCACTGCTTTGGTGGCCCCGGTCGCCGAGCCGTGGGTCAGGATGTTCACCTGATCGCTGTCCGCGCCGCCATCGATCAGCAAAGTGTCGTTTTGGCCCTGCCCCGGCAGCCGGATGACATCGACAGTGTCGATTCCCGCACCGCCATAGACGATCGACGTGCCGCCAAGAGCTGTCATGTCCTGCATCAGCAGGTAATCCGCATCCGCACCAAGATTGAGGGTATTTGTGGCCGACCGGATCGCCCCGTCAGCAAGATAAACGGCATCAGCCCCGGCGCCCGCATCGATCAGCGTTGCCTTTGTAACAGTGATGGTGCCGCCGTCCTGCACGAACCGGTCATTCCCGTCGTTCAACTTGATCGTGAGGAAGGAAGTGCTTCTCAGGTTGGTGTCCGTCAGGGTCACGAAATCCTGCCCATTGGACAGATCGACCGTCATGCCGCCGCGCCCGGTGGCGACCGTGCTGCCTTGCAGTGTCATGATCGTAGAGCCGATACCGGTGTTCAGAACGTATAGCCCGATCGACGCGCTCAGATCACCGGTCACTTCCAGCACGTCCGCCACGTCGTCATCGGCCCCGAGATTGATCACCACATCCGCACCGCGACTGATCAGAGCGGCATCAACATTGATCCGCACCACATCGCTGCCCGCGCCGGTGGTTATGGCGGTCTGCCCGGCGGCAGTGACCACATCATTGATCACGATCAGATCAGCACCCGATCCGCTGGCCAGAAGGAACGCCCCGTCTGCGGTCGCGCCTTTGTCCACCAGATAGCTTGCCGCGCCAGCGCCTGAATTGGTCAAGGTGATGTCTGTCGCCGCGGACAGCGCGCCATAAAGCGAAAGGCTGGCAGTGCCTGTGGCAACCGCACCCATATCTATCAAAATAGCGCCGGTCACCGCAACAACGGCACTGTTCAGAACGACCACATCCGTTCCGGTCGGGGTGGCAATCTTCACATCCGTTCCAGCGCTCACCTCGCCGTCGATGGTGATCGCATCGCTGCCATTCGCCAGTTGAATCAGAACGAAAGTCCCAGTCGTCACCTGACCGGTGATGTCAACAACGGCGCCAGAGCTGCCGGCGTTGGTGATGGTAAGCGACGTATGCGCATCCAGCGATCCACCGACCTCCAGAGTGTCCGGCGCGGCGGGTCGCCCACCGCTGCCCGAACCGCCGACGCCCATATCCACAAGGATCAGCCCTGCCGTACTGGTCATGTCGCCCAGCACATTGATGCTGTCGGAATTCGTCCAGGTGCTGATCGTCATGGCCCCGCCCGAAAGCAAGTCCTTGGTCACGTGCAACAGGTCTTTGCCAGAACCAGTGGCAACGGTCAGCGCGCCTCCTGCGGTCATTCCGCCGATGACATGGATCGCTGATCCGGCGGGACCAGCCGCCTGCAGGGTGATATTGGCGCCAGCGATGATATCGCCTGCACTTATCTCGAACGTCTGGATCTCTCCCACCAGTCCGCTGCCAAGATCAACCGACACAGACCCAGTGACCGCCTTCAGCGTGCCCTTGATTTCAACGACATCAGTCTCGGTTCCGGTTGTCACGGTCGCGTTGCGGCCTGCGGTCAAAACGCCCTTGACCACGACGGAATCCGCGCCTTCATCGCTTTGGATCAGCAGATCACGGTCCGCCACGAGGCTTTGCGTTATGACAACAGCGAAATCAGCCTTGCCGCTGGATTTGATGACGATGTCAGTCCCCGCAGCGATATTGGAGGCATCCAGCGTTTGCACCGTTCTGATCGCGGAGTCGCCAAAATCAAGCCGCACGGCTCCGTCTGCCGCTTGGATGCCCTTTGGCAGGCTGATCACATCGGTGCCGTTGCCGGTTTGGATACGCGTGTCTCTTTGTGCTTTCAGCACAGTTGCAGCCACGATGCTATCATTGCCGCCGCCGGTCCAGATATCGATGTCGCGGCCCGCGGTCAGCGTGCCTGTTCCGGTCACGGCAACCACAGTGCTGCCTGTGTTGGTCGGGTTGAACGAGGTTTCGCGCCAGAGTGCGGTGTTTGAATAGGTCGCGCTGCCCAAATCCACGGAACCTGTCGCGCCGATGTACTCATAAACCGCCGGGCGGTTGCCCGTGGTCACGCGCACCAGATTGCCGGGCGCAAGGGTCACTGTCTGGCTGACACCCACGACCGCAGACAGGGCGGTTTGCGGCAGTTTGTAAATCAGCACATCGCGCGAGGCGACAACGGTGTTGCTGATCGTCAGCTCATCCAGCGCGTCGCTGTCATCGCCAAGATCGAACAGCACATCGCCTGCCGTGGCGGTCAGCGGGCCGGTCAAGACGACGGTATCATAGCCGTTGTCGGTCCGGAAATAAAGGTTGGCACCCGTGAAGGTTGCGCTTGCCGTGATGCTGTCCGCGCCCGATCCGGTGCTGGTCAGCACGTCGCCGCCCGCAGAAATTGCGCTGACGATGCTGATTTGCGCCGTGCCCGTTCCCGTGGTGCGTATTGCGATATTGCCCGCCGCAGTCACCCCTCCGGTGGCCAGATTGATGGTCTGAGTCGATAAGGTCGGGCTGTTGGCAAGATCGAGGGTGATATTGCCGGTCGTGGCTCGCAAGGCGCCGAAGACCTGCAGGGTATCGGCCCCGCCTCCGGTGCGCACTTCCATATCACGCCCGCTCCTCAAGGAGCCGCTGGCGCTGACGATGATCGTGGCCAGTCCGGTGTTCGCGAACACGTCGATCACGCGCCAAAGCGCGCTGTTGGCATAGTTGGCGGCACCGATATTCTGCGTCCCGGAACTGCCAAGATATTCATGGATCACGGCTTTATTGCCTGTGGAAACCTTCACCAGATCGCCACGCGAAAGCGAAACGGTCTGCGCCACGCCGGGCGTTGCCGACCAATCGGTTTCGGCCAGTTTGTAAATCAGCACGTCGCGCGAGGCGACAACGGTGTTGCTGATTGTCAGCTCATCCAGCGTGTCACTGTCATCGCCAAGATCGAACAGCACATCGCCTGCCGTGGCGGTCAGCGTGCCGGTCAAGGCGACGGTATCATTGCCGTTGTCGGTCCGGAAATAGAGGTTGGCACCCGTGAAGGTTGCGCTTGCCGTGATGCTGTCCGCGCCCGATCCGGTTTCGGTCAGCACGTCGCCGCCCGCAGAAATTGCGCTGACGATGCTGATTTGCGCCGTGCCAGTGCCCGTGGTGCGTATTGCGATATTGCCCGCCGCAGTCACCCCTCCGCTGGCCAGATTGATGGTCTGAAGCGATAAGGTCGGGCTGTTGGCTAGATCGAGGGTGATATTGCCGGTCGTGGCTCGCAAGGCGCCGAAGACCTGCAGAATATCCGCCCCGCCTCCGGTGCGCACTTCCATATCACGCCCGGCCGTCAAGGAGCCGCTGGCGTTGACGGTGATCGTGGCCCGTCCGGTGTAAGCTTCGGCCCCTTTGAAAATCTTGACATCGCGCGAGGCGGAAACAGCGCCGCTGATCGTCAGTTCATCCAGCGTGTTATTGTCAGTGCCAAGATCGAACAGCACATCGCCTGCCGTGGCGGTCAGCGGGCCGGTCAAGACGACGGTATCACTGCCGTTGCCGGTCCAGACATAGAGGTTGGCACCCGTGAAGGTTGCGCTTGCCGTGATACTGTCCGCGCCCGATCCAGTTTCGATCTGCACGTCGCCGCCCGCAGAAATTGCGCTGACGATGCTGATTTGCGCCGTGCCTGTTCCTGTGGTGATTATTGCGATATTGCCCGCCGCAGTCACCCCTCCGGTGGTCAGATTGATGGTCTGAGTCGATAAGGTCGGGCTGTTGGCAAGATTAAGGGTGATATTGCCGGTCGTGGCTCGCAAGGCGCCGAAGACCTGCAGGGTATCGGCCCCGCCTCCAGTGCTCACTTCCATATTTCGCCCGGCCGTCAAGGAGCCGCTGGCGTTGACGGTGATTATAGCCAACCCGGTGTTAGCGCTTTCGGCCAGTTTGTGAATCAGCAGGTCGCGCGAAGCGGCAACGGTGCCGCTGATGGTCAGTTGATCCAGCGCGTCGCTGTCAGTGCCAAGATCGAACTGCACATCGCCTGCTGTGGCATCGCTTGCCGTGGCTGAGATAGAGCCCTGCATCGTCACTGTGTCAGAGCCACTACCCGTCATCAGGCGCGCATTTTTTGCCGTCAGTGTGCCGGAATAGGTTACCGTATCGTTGCCGCCTCCGGTCAACAGCGAGAAATCACCGCCGCTGGTGAAGGTGCCAGTCAGGGATATGGTGTCTGCCTGACCTGCGCTGGTGGTGATGCGGGTTTCGCCCGAAACCGCCCTGAGCGTTCCCGCGAGGGTCACGTTGCCGCCCAAAGCATCCAGATCGCCATGGTCGGTGTTGATGATCAGATCCGTCGCAGCCGAAACCACCGCACCTGATGCAACCGTCAGATTGTCACCGGCATTCAGCGTGATGCTGCCCGTCGAGGTCACGCTGATTCCGGTGTTGATCGTGATATTGTCGCGGTTGTCTGCGCTGCTTTCGGTGGCGGTGTAAACGATGTTTCCGACCACGGATACATTCGAGGCCACCGTGATTGGGCTGCGCGCCGTCACAATCGCATCCCCACCAGAATACATGCCAAGCGCATCATCAGACGCAACAATGGTTGCGATCGTCAGATCACCGATGTTGGCGATGTAGGTGCTGCCCAGCGTGGAGCGCCCCTGTACCATTGCAACGGTCGAGTACATGGCCTTGTCAACGCGACCGATGTTGTCCCGGGCAACCAGATAGGCCTTGCCACCCGTGATGTTGGACGCCCCCAGAATTGCGGCGTTCAGGATGCTGCCTGTGAGCGCAGTCAGGAAGGCGGTCGCATCAGACGTAACCGTGACCAGTCCCAAAGACAGATCGCCGGTTGTTTCGATCAGATAGATGTGCTCGGCGCCGGTCGCGTTCAGAACGCCGACACCACTGGCGGACATGTTCAGATCAAGCTCGTTGCCTGCCGCGCCAATGAACCCGAGAAGCGCGGTCAGCGTGATGTTGTTACCGGTGATATCCGTGCCGGGGTTTGAGGTTGTGATGGCATTGTCGCCGCTCGTCGGGCTTGACGGGGTGGTCACATCAACCGCGTCGAACATCGAAACAGCGGCCACCAGCGTGACATCGCCGCCCGCATAGATGTTGCGTATCCACATGTCACCAAAGGCTTCTTTCAGCACGACATTCACGCCGGCAAAAGCCGTCACCCAGCCATTGCCCGCAGCGTGGCCATCGCCGCGCGCCTCGATGTTGAAGGCGTTGCTGGCCGAACCGATGGAGCCCGATGCCCGCATCCGGATATCATTCGCTTCGATATTGACAAAATCGGCATTCATCGCATCCACGACGGACCCGGCGCTCGCCCAGATATCAACATCGCCCGATTGCGAATAGATCGTCGCAATCCGCATGTCGCCCACGGTTTCGCCCAGCCAGATATCGCCCTGCGCCCGCACCGTGATGTTGGCAATCGCATCGGTCTGGTTGACCCAAACCCGTTTTGCGCTGGTGCCGATCTGGCCCTGTCCGGCTTCCAGCACCAGATCGTTCACGGCAGTGATCGTGGCCGCGCCATCCGCCGCAATCGTGAAGATCGACCCCGAAGTCTTGATCCGCGCAGAGTCGCCGACGCTGAGAACATTCAACCGTATATCAGATTCCGAGCCGAGGAACGTGTCGCCGCCCGATGTCGATGTGACTCCGCTGGTCAGCGTGACGTCGAAGTCTTCGCGCAACTGGATCTGGACGTATTTGATATCGACCTTTTCGTTGATCGTGATCCCGATCCCACTTTCCGCAAGCAGATTCTCGGCCACCGTGATGGTGCCCCCGCTGATCGCGGTGATCGTATAGGCTGTTGCCGGTGAATTCACATTCAGCGACGGGCGTTTTTCGCCTGCAACGCCGACGACCCCGGCGGAGATATTCGACAAGATGATCTTGTCGCCAATCGTCAGTCCCGAGAACGTGCCACCATCATACCGTGTGATGGTCTTGCCCGAAATATTCACGCTGGCATTGAAGATGTCGCCAAGCGGATTGAGCGCGACGACCGAAACAGTGACGGACTGTGCAAACTCCAGTGTGGACAGCACTTTGCCGGTTGTTTCAAACACCATGTCGGCACCGCTGATCGACAGGATTCTGTAGAAAGACCCTTCACCCGTCGCATTGGCTGTCTTGCCTTCGATCTGGATGTAGTCACCGATCTTGAATGCGGCGCCCCAAGTGCCGCCGTCGGTACGGCGCATGACATTGCTGCCGGTCACAAAATTCACCGTGGCCGCAACGCGGTCACTGGTCAGGAAATTCACATCCTTGCGTTCGGCAGCGGCCAGCAGCACGCGTTCATCGTCGGTCAGGGTGGCGGTCATGTTGATCAGAACCTGCCCCCCGGTCGTGCCGATGTTGTCGCGGACCGAAAGGATCAGATTGCCCGCGATGATGTTGGCATCCTCGATGGTGGTCGAGGTGTCGGTCACGGGCTGCAACAACCCGACGCTGAAGCCAAAGATCAGCTCATCCGGCGTCCATATCTTGATGGAGGCCTCAATACTGGAAATTTCAGCAGCGTTCAGCGGCGCAACATAGGTGGCGTCATACGCTGGCGTGGCACTGCCGTAATCCACATGAAGCGTCCGCAATTGCTCGGTGCGCGACACTTTCAGTGTCGTGACCTGCAGCCCCGCCGCCACCAGTGCATCGGCTTTTTGACTGTCCGTTGCCGAAGCCCAGGTCGTGCCGACAGGCAAGGACGCCTCGGCATAAAATTGCGTCAGCGCCGCTTCTTCTTCGGCGTTCAGCACCATGATCTGCTGGCTGTCGGCGATGACGGTCGCAAAGTTGTCGCCCTGCAACAGTCGCCAGGACCAATAGGTCTTGTATTCCCGTGTTTTGGCTGCGGAAAGGCTGTCTTTGGCCTCTTGCACCTTGTCGCCTGCGCCGGTTTCGGCGGTCAGTTGCAGATCGGTCCAGACCGTGGCCAGCAATTCCGCGACCGCGCGTGTGTCGACCACAGCGTTGTTGTTGCCATCCATCAGACTGCCGGAGCCGATGCGCAGCGACACGGTCTGACCCGGTGTTTGCAGCTCATACACCCGCAAATCGCCCGAGATTTCCTCGGCGTAAATGCCACTTGCGGCGGTCCCTGTCAGTGTATGCGCCACACCAGTTCCGGTATCAATTCGCAGCAGGGTGGCCGAAGCACCAATTGCCCCTGCAGTTGAATCCAGCACGATTGCCCCGCCGGAAACCAGACTGGAGGAGGTGCCAAGAATAGCACCCGCAGCGCTGAGCGAGACCAGCCCGCGGGATTCCTGCGCCGTGCCTGCGTTGCGCACCGCGGTGATGATGCCAACGTTCAGAACGCCGTCCACTTCCGCGAGATAGATGTTGCCACCGCTGGACGCGTTCAGGATGGTAGGCGAAACTGCATCCGCCAAATCGATCTGCAGCGGTGCCAGCACTGTGCCGATTCCGGTTCCAGCGGTCAGGTTGACGGTTTTGCCGCCCACACTGGCCAGGCTTTCGCCGCCCATCGTGGCTGTGGTGCTGATCGTGCCGGTTGTGATCAGTGTCGTGATGCCAGTCAGGTTGGTCAGCTTCCCCTTGATGACGATATCCGCACTGCCTGCGTTGATGGAAATATTGCCTGCAGTGTTGTGCAAAAAGCTGATGCCAATCGGGCGATCAGCCTCGATGCTGTGAAGGTGCGAGGTGAACAGCCCGTCGATCTTCTGGTATTCATAGGTATAGGTCTTTTTGCCATACCAGCTTTTCTTCACGCTATACTGCGTCTGTTTCCAGCCCGTCGACGTCGTCGTGACCGTATTGCTGGAATACATATAGGCATCGCCGTTATTGCCTGTGTCGCGGTAGAAGTAGTTGGAGTTTGGCACAAGTTCGGCGTTAAGCGTCTGAGTGACCGGTGCGACAGGAATATTCTGAGTGCCAAGATCGATGATCCCGAGCCAGCCGCTTTCCGACCACTTTGCCGTTTGCTTCACACGCGAGGACACACCCACGGTCCAGCCATAGCGGTAGCCAGTGACGGGATCGTAATTTATGGAGGTTGCCGCGCCGCCGGTCAGAGTCGAAGTCGCGGTTATTGACGAGCCTGTTGCGATGCGGTCGACTTTCACATCGCCATTGGCCTGCTTGGTATAGATCGTTGTCAGGCTGCGCGCCTTGTCATTCAGCATGATGATGCCGTTGCCGCGGGTATCGGCATCAATGCTTTCCAGCGTCAGGTCAATGCCCGCAAGGGTCATGTTGTTGACGATGGAAATCTGCGGATAACCCGAATACGCCACCACCTTGCCATTCTGCGTATTCATGACATTGCCGGTCAATTCGATATAACCGCCGGTCGGACGCAATGCCTTGATGATCAACGCATCATTTTGCCGATCATAGCTCGCGGTGAAATCGGTATTGCTGACGACAATGTTGGTAAAGTTGGAGCCGCTTGCCTTTGCACGGTTGATCTGGGCTTGCTCGGTCGCCCCAAGTGTCAGCGCAAAGGTCGGCTTGCCGGACTGGATCAGACCGCTGACGTTGATGAATTCGGCGCTGACCGTGACCCGGTCTGACATGATCGACGGTGTGGTTGGCTGAATGTTCAGATACGCGGTGATCGCCGCATCCGTTGCCGCCCGCGAGCCATTGCCCATGATGCCAGAAGACAGAAACTGCCCATAGGGATCCCCGCCGACGTGCTGCATCAAGGCGCCAGAGATGTTGACGCTGCTCTTGGACACGATGCTCAGGGATGAGGCTGCGATCTGACCGATGATGGTGATCGACCCGCCATTTGACGGGTTGGTGATCGACACATGGCTGGTGCGGGCAATGATGTTGCCAACGACGCGGATATCCTGTGGCGAGGGAATGTCACCGGTGCTGCCATTCACAAACGTGTTGATGTTCGCCACGCTGATGGTGACCTGCGGTGTCGAACTGGTGCGATCCACACTGGCGTTCGTGATGATGAACGTCGCGGTTTTGGTCGAATCCGATGCGCCGATACCTGAGAGGTTGTCGTTGTTGAAGTTTCGGTTGCGGACGTTTTCGGCGTTGATCCAGGTTTTCGCCTGTTCCGCTGTCGTTGAGCCTTCGGTCACCAAGGTAACGTCAGTGCCGTTGAAGTAGATGCCACCATTGGTGTCCGGGATCGCAATGTCACCCAAATAAAGCTGCGCAAAAGAGTTGCTGGTGATTGTGATGCTGGCGTTCTTCGGCACGTCGATCTGCCCGCTGCCGGACAACTGATCCGCAAATATGCGCACCCGACCGGCTGCGGCCTTGATGTAACCGATCTGAACCGTGTCAACCTCTGGCGTCAGCGGCACAACGGTACCGTCGGGCATGGTTTCAGCCAGCCCCAGAAGAATAAGTTCCGCCTCGATCCGTTGGATTTGCGCCGTGTAGAACGCGACCAAAGTCGCGTTGCTGGAATAGGTCTGAATGTTTTCACGCGATTGCGCGATCGTATCGAACTGTGCCGATTGCAGTGTCTGCCGACCGGCGGTAAAGCCGATATCGCTGACAAACACCCCGTTGATCCATTCGCCGGTCGAATTGGCGGTGTCGATCACCGTGTTGCCGGCAGAGTTCACAACCAGCTTCAGCGCGACAGCGCGCTTGATGCCGGTGCGGATCGTGCCATTGTTGACGACATCGCCCATGATGACAGAGCGTGTCGCACCTGCACCCGAGCCGACGCTGCCGCCGCCAAGTGCATTGCCGATCGAGGCCGCCCAGTTGGTGGCTTTGGCCACTCCGACAACATCGGCAAAGCTGAAGCCGTCAGCATTCAGGTCGATGTTGGCATAACCCTCCAGAATGGCCCCGGCATCAATCTGAACCAGGTTATGCGCTTCATACAGCGCACGGGTTTCCAGATCGGAAATCGGAATCAGAGATCCCGCAAAGTTATCGACCCGCATATTCAGCGCATGGTTCGGCAGGTTCAGATCCCGGTCAGTGCCGGTGCTGATGAACATGTCTTCAGCGGCCCGCACGAACGCGCTGGCAAGAAACACGATCCGGTTGGTGGGTGTGATATCGGCCTTGGAGTAGCCAAGCGCCACAGTCGCGGCCCCGAACGTCTCGGAATAAGATTGCAGCTTGATGTCGGTGGTTCCATCCACTTCCATCTCGATCTCGCCATCAGACCGCAGCACAGCGCCCTGTCCGATGACGATTTCGCCCAGCACATCAGTGCCGTCGAACTGTGCATAGGCCCCCGCCCCGGACAGCGCGCCGCCGGTGACCAGTTTGACCTTGTGCCACTGCTCCAATGCGTTGAACACCACAGCCTTGAGTGTGCCGTCAGCGTCCGTCGTATCCACAACGCTGCTGGTGCCAAAGCGCACGCTGGTGTCAAAATGGACGGTGGTCAGTGTGTCAGCGCTGGCCCCAGAGACGAGGCCACCCGTCTTGCCGTCGATGTCAATCCAGCCCGTCAGCCGGTTCGTCGCGTTGATGTCCAGAGTGCCCGCCGCAACCACTGAATGATTGCCCAGCTCTGCCGCCACGGTCGAGTCGATGGTGTTGCTTGCCGCAGCGCCCGAGCCCGCCAGAACCCCATAAGCGCTGGTGTCGATTTCCGCATCCGGGTTTGCCAGATGCGAGGCCGCAATCTCGAATGTCCCGATGACAGTGACGGTTGATTTGCGGCCTGAGGCACTCGCGTCCACGATCCCTGCAAGAACATCCGATGTGATGTCAGTGGTCGCCGTCGCCGCCGAGCCACTGGCCAGACCATAGGCACCCGCGACAACCCCTACGGAAACCGCATCACTGCCGACGGCCCAGATGGACAGATTGCCTGCCGTCAGTTGAACGAGTTCACCGATCGTGGCGCTGACCCCGGTATTGGTGGTGCCCGAGGCATCGGCCGCACCGACGCCGATCAGGCCACCCGCGACGGCCTTGGAGCGTATCTGCTGCTTATCGCTGCCGCTGGCCGAGATCACGGCATTGCCGCTGACAATCAGCGTTGCCCCGGATTCAATCCCGGCATCGACCTGACTGGTATTCGTGGCCGTCGCGGACGTGGATTGCACCCCCAGCAAAAGCCCGCCACCAGACGCATAGGCCGCAACATCTTCGATGGTGCTGCCATTGATGCCGCCAGCCTCGGCTTCGACCGTCAGGCTGCCAAGCCGATAAGTGCCGGAACTGCCGCCAACCGTGGCGGCAACAGAGCGATTGGTTGCGACAGCCGCCACGCTGGCACCCACGCCTGCGGTGGCGCCCACGGTCATACCCCAGACGGTTGTCCGTTGCGAAATCCCGCTCAGCGCCGACACGCTCAGGCTGCCGGCGGTCATCTCGACACCCGAAACCCGGGCGGCAACAGAGCCGCCAGTGCTGATCGAAGCCGTGCCGCCGCCTGCGGCCAGCGCAAGCAGCCCAACTGCGATGCTGGTCACGTCGACCTCTGCCACCAATTGGGCCAGCGATTGCGCCGAAACCGTTGCCAACCCGGTCAGAATGATGTCCGAGACGGTGCCGTCAACCTCAGCCAGTGTCACATTTGCATTGGCGATGGTGGCATTGGCACCACCGCCCGACATGGCAGCCCCGCCAAAAGAACTGCTGATCGCGGAGGCCGACGAAACCACGTTCACCGTGGCAGAATCCGTGGCAGAAACGGTCATCGCCCCGGCGGTAACGTCGCTGTTGCGCACGCGCGCGGTGATCGTATTCGACAGCGCGGCATTGGCCAAGGACACCGCGATCGCCACCGCGCCACCCAGACCGACAGCACCCGCGATCGAAGCTGATCGCACTGTCGCATCTATGGAACTGGTGTCCCCGGCGGTCACATTCAGGCCGCCCGCCGTGGCCGTCACGGTGCTGCCGGTGACGATTGCGCTGACATCATAGTCTATCGTGTTATCGGCACTTGCACCCGACCCGCTGGCTGCGACACCAACCGCCCCGCCGGCAACCGACACCGCAAAGCCTTCGACCAAGGCGTCGATGCCAGAGGCCATCACGGCCCCAACCGCAATGCTGCCTTGGGTGGTCGCAAGCGTGGCATTGGTCACCGAGGCAAGGACGCCGCTGCCAATGCCATTGCCGATGCTGTTATGTGCCAGCGATGCACCGACAGAAATGCCGACGCCAACGGCACCCACTCCCATGGAGGCGGCGGCGGAAATCACCCGCGCCTCAATGACAGCCGCCCCGGAAGCGGCAAGCGTGATGCCGGTGGTGGCCTGTAGGCGCATGGTATCCACAACAACCTGCGTCGTGGTGGTGATCACGTTCTGACTGTCCGCCCCTGCCCCGCTGACGGCGATGCCGCCAGCCCCGAACCCGGCCGACAAGGCAACCGAAGCGGCTGTGGCCTTGATCGTGCTGTCATCATCCGCCAGCACGCGGATCGCGCCGGATGTGGCGCGCACCGATCCCAAAGCACCCGACAAGGCATTGCGGCTGACGATGGCACTGGTGGCACTGCTGATGCTGTTGACCGCAATCGAGGCGGCAATCGCCCCTGACACGCCAACCATACCGGCGGCCAAACTCAGCGCGACCGCGCCCGCCATCGCCTCGATCACGGAAGTGTCCGCCGCAAGAACATCGACCAAGGTCGCGTTGATATTGGTCGATGATCCCAGAATCTGCGCGGCCGTCGTCGACCCGATCCGGTTTTCCGCTTCAACCCCGGCCCCCGAAAGCGCAACGCCAACTTGGCCCGCCGCCACGGCGCCCGCACCGGCGATCACCATTGCCTGAATGGACTGGCCACTTGCGGCATTCACCGTCAGACCGCCAAGGGAGGCAGTGATCGTGCTGTTCTCAACTTTTGCTATCGTCGAGCCACGATTGGCGACCGCGTCGCCTTGCGAGTCAAATCCGATGAAGTTGCGCGAGATGGCCGCACCGATGCTGATTCCGACGCCGACTTGACCAAACCCGGCAGACAGGGCTGTGGCCATGACGGATGCGTTGATCTTCGCATCACTTTGCGCATCCACAAGGACCGCGCCATTCGTCACTGTCAGGGTCGACCCTGTGATGGAGGCCTGAGCCGTGGAGGTGATGGCATTGACCGCAGACGCCCCGGCGCCGGACAGAGCCACGCCAACCATGCCACCCGCAATCGCCACTGAAGCCGCAGTCGAGGCGGCATTGATCGTGGAACGGGTGGCGCGGATGGTCGATCCAACCAGTTCAAGCGTCCAATGGGTGCCGTTGCCATCGATCACGGCCCATTTCTTGCCCGCCTCAACGATGGAAACGCGCAGATCCCCGGAAACGGATTCGCCCGCAATGGTCAACGCCGTCTTGAGAGCGTTGCGCAAGGCGACGTCGCCGGTCAAATCGGTCGAGTCCAGCGCCGTGCCGGCCGAATTGGTGTCGGTCTTTGCCGCGTCATCGAGATTGGCCGCAGTCAGCGACAGGGTCATCTCGGGCGCCGACAACCCGGTCAGGGCGCGCACGGATACCGCAGTGCCGCTGCCAGTCACCGTCAGAGTGGCACCGTCGATCTTGGCCAGCACATCATTGTCGACCACGTTATGGGCGATAGACACACCAATGGCGACAGCAACGCCGGTTTGGCCAAAGCCCGCCGCCAAAGAAACCGCCTGCGCTGACGCGTTGATCACGCTGTCGTCGCTGGCGAGCACGGCAACGCTTTGTGCCTGTATCGTGCCGCCGTCAATCATTGCGCTGATGGACGAGGCAATCTTGTTGGTGACACCAACACCCGCACCCGAAACACCAATGCCGACAGAACCTGCGCCCACAGCTGCCGACCCGGCAAAAACCGCCGCCGCAATCCGCTGTTGGCTGATGGCAGACACCAGAACCGCGCCGGATGCGGTGATATCGCTGTCCATGATCAGGGCGGAAATTCCGGCCGGAGTCCGGCTCAGGCTGATTTCTTCCCACATGTCTGTGTTGGCATAATCCATGGTCGACAGATCAACGCCGCCGGATTTGGTGATTGCCGTGGTGCCACGATAGGCAAACACCTGACCCGCGCGCCCACCTTCAGAGATGTGGATGGTATTCCCGATATTGATTGTGGTCGGCCGGTCTGTTGCTGTCTTGAAAGTCGGAGTCAGGCTGTTGGCGGCAATGGTGCCAAACCCGATGATGTTGCGCACGACGGCCACACCAATGCTTGCGCCAATGCCGGTCGATCCAGCTGCGACCGCAGCCGATGCCGCCATGACCGATGCCTTGATGCTTCCGGTCGATGAGGCGGTCACGGAAACGCCTGCCGAAGCCGTCATGTCGGACCCGACAACCTCGGACGCGACCGCTGCCGTGATGATATTGGTGGCAAACGCCCCCGCGCCTGAAATCGCAATGCCGGTGGACCCGAAACCAGCGGCAATCGAAGCGGCCTGCGCCGTGCTTTTCAGAACAGATGTATCCGATCCCGCAACCAGAATGCTCCCCGCCGAAGCCAGAACACCGCGTGTCGTGCCGGTAATCGCAGCATAGGTCTTGCCGCCGATCTCGTTCAATACAACCGACGCGCCGATGGATACGGCAACCCCGGTGGAACCTGCGGCAAAGGCGATGGAGGCAGCGCCACCATAAGCATTGATCACAGACAGATTGCTGGCCTGGACTGCGACGCTGTCTGCCGAGATGGCCAAGCCCGAGGCTCCGGCATACTGTCCGTCGATGAAGGCGCTGGTTTCCACGTTGATGTCATTGGTGACGCCGACGCCCGACCCTGCCAGAGCCACGCCCGTGCTGCCCGCTGCAATCGCGACCGAACCTGCAAAGCTGAGCGCGTTGATGCTTTGTTGCGACGTGGCGGTGACCGCCAAGGCCCCGCCCGCCGCCACGTCGCTGTCTTCGATCGAGGCCAGAACCTGAACCGGGCTGTTTGCGTCAATGCCGGTGATCTGGTTCAGCACGATCGCCATCCCCAGCGAGGCACCAACCCCCGTGCTGCCCACGCCAACCGCAGCCGAGGCCGCAATGACCGCGGCATTGATCGCGCTTTCGTTGCGCGCGGCCACGCTGACCGTTCCCGACGCAGTCACATCACTGGTGCGGATTGTGGCGGTGGCAGAGGTCCGCACATCGTTCTTGCTGATCGCACCGGCGCCAGAGATTGCGATGCCGGTCTGCCCCAATGCCAGCGCCATCGAAGCGGCGGTTGCCGCCGAATTGATCGTCGATGACGATACCTTCAGCAAACTTCCGTCAAGCTCCAGCGTGAAGGCCCGCCCAGAGTCGTCGATCAGGATCCAGCCCTCGTCATCGCGCAATTTGCTCAGCCGGATCGTGCCCGCACTGATTGTGTTGGGGATTTGGGTTTCGACCGGCAACTGCGAGTTCAACAGGGTGATAAGTTCGGCCAAGATCACATCATCGCTGGCCTTGTCGACAGCGTCGGCAATGACCGAACCTGCCACTTCCACCATTGCGGTTTCAGTCGCGTCATTCAGACGGTCGGCTGTGATTGCAGCCTTGTTCACGCTGAAATTAGCGGGAGGCGCCACGGTGGCCGTTACCGCCAGATTGCCGGTCAGATTGACCGCATCAACCCCTTGGATCAACGCTGCCACCGAGTTCTCGACCTCGTTCAGCGCGATAGCCACGCCAACGGAAATCGCAGTGGCGGTTTGACCGATGGCTGCGGCTGCCGAAGCGGCCAGCACCACGCTGTTTACCTGCGAGGTGTCACGCGCCAGAACGGTCAGGTCATTGCCCTGTATGACCGTGGCATCGGTGATGCGCGCAGTGGCGCCGCCAAGGATCTTGTTCTTGGCAACCGACCCTGCCGCCGAAAACGACAACCCCGACTTGCCGCCCGAAATTGCCAGAACTGCGGCAGAAACGGTGGCGATGATGGTTTGGCCGGCTGTTGCCAGCACCGAGATGTCACCCGTGGCCGTGACACTGCCCGCAACGATTTCAGCGATGGCTGCAGCGGAAGTGGGTGACAGATCGACCCGCTCCCACAAACGGGTGTCGCTGTAATCTTGCTGAGTGAGATCAAACCCGACCGTTGTGTTGTTGGCATCTTTCAGCGTCGAAGCGGTGGTCGGCCCGGTAAAACGGTAATAGCCGCCGTTCAGCGCATGGCCCCCGATGACATGCACCGTCTGGCCGGTGGTCAGCGTCATCGGGCGGCTGTCGCTGGTGTAAGTCGCCGTAGGCGTCACTGCGTTGGAATAGCCGATCAGGTTGTCAGCGACAACGATCCCCAGCCCAACCGCCGACGAAGACCCGCCCGACATCGCGACCGAGGCTGCAAGCACTTGGATCGTGGCAAAGATCTGCGCAATATTGCTGGCGGTGACGGACACATCCCCCGTCACCGTGGCGGCGGTTCCGCTCATCCGGGCGCTGACCGTGCCGTTCAGTCGGTTGACCGCAACGGCACCGCCGCCCGTGACCGATGGTGTCGAGCCAGCGCCCATACTGGCCGAAATCGCCACTGAGGACGACAGGCCCAAAGCGTCGATCGTTGCGGTACGCCGGCCAAGGATCGACAGATTGCCGCCTGCCGACAGTGTCGGGACATCCACGATCTGGGCGGTCACATCCGACTGGATTTCGTTGCGCGCAAAGGTCACAGCAACCGAAACCGCGCTTGACTTCGTGCTGGCCGTCACGGCCATCGATGACGATTCAACATTTGCGATGATGATCGACTGGTCAACGGCGTCAATCAGGATGTCTCGCCCGGCCATGACGGTGCGGCCTGATGCCAACTCATTATCTATTTCCGCGATGGCCAGGCTGGCAATGCGGTTCAGCGCAATGATCGGAGCAACGGTCACGGTGGAACCGGCTGCGAGCGTGACCGAAGTTGACACCGCGGCACTGGCGATGACCGCGTCAATCGTCGATTCCGATGAGGCCGTCACCGCGATGTCGCGGCCCGCCGTCACCTTCGATTTGTAAATCCGCGCCTCGGCGGCTGCCGCATCCGAGCCTGTCAGGGCGGTGCCGATCAGCGCATCGACCGTGTTGAACACCACATTCTGCGGCTCTTGCCCGACCGAGTTGAAGGCAAGGGTGATGCCGATGGCAACCGAAGCCCCGCCGCCATAAGCCTTGGTGCTGGTGTTCACTGTGGCGATGACCGCCCCGGCGGAAACGGCGTTCACCGTGACATCGCCCAGCGTTGCCTTGGCCTCGGCATCGGAGATTTCAGCAAGGGCGCTGGTCAGCACCGTGTTGGTGGCGATGTTGATATTGACCGTGGTTGTCGCGCCGCCCGCAAAGAGCGAGCCGCCGTGCGAATAGAGTTTACCGGTGTTCAGCGCTTCGATAGTGATGCTGTTGTCGGAACTGACGACAAGGTCGCCACCCGATGTGGAAATATCCACCGACACGATCCGCGCTGTGGTTTCCCCCCGCGCATCGTTGACCGCCATCAGCGCACCAGCAGCCGTTGCAGAACTGGTACCAAGGCTTTGCGAAAGCCATTCGGGAATGTAATTGGCCATATCACCGCTCGGCATGCGGCGCCATCGGCTTTCATCGGTATAATCTGCAACCGCCAGATCCATGCTCACGCCATCAACGCCGATGTAGAGATAGATATCGCCTAGCGGAATCGTGTTTTGCGCGGAAGCTACGTGATCGGCGACGAATTTTGCACCGATTCGCACGACCTCGCCCGATATCAGCGTCTGCGTGCCTGACACCGTGGTGTAATCGTAGCGTAAGCGTTTCGCTTCGATATAGTCAAACCCCACTTGAAGAATGTCGTTGCCAAGGGACGCTTTGACTTTCAGCGTATTGGTGGCATCGATCACCGAGGTGTTCATTGCGGTGACGAGGATATCGCCCCCCGCCCGCAGGATTTCATCCAGCACACCGGCGGAGCGGGTTCCTGAAATCTCGGCATGGGCGCTGCCATACACTTTGTTCAGTGCAAGGATCACCCCCTTGCCGCCCGTTTCATCGCCCATCGGGAGGCCGCCTTTGGCGATCTCGGTGGCATTTAACGTCTTTGCCGTGATGGTCGCCACATCTACGGCATCAACAGTGATATCACCGCCTGCCGTCACATCGGAATTGAGGATCTGCGCCGTGGCATCAACCGGATTGGTGTTGGCCAAAGCCGACTGACCGATCAAGGTATCTATGGCATTGTACAACAGGTTCGAAGGGTTCCAGCCAACCGAGTTGAAAGCCAGCGTCGCCCCGCCGCCGCCGCCGGTTTCGGCGTTGTAACTGGTCGTTGCAGTCAACTCTGCCGAATTGCTTGAGGTGACGGACACATTGCCTGTGAGAGCGCCTGCGGCGGTCACGGTTGATCCCGAAATGAGCGAAGTTGCGCCGCCCATCACTGTGTTCGTGGCCCCGGCGCCGCCCCAAGCCGCGTTGGAGCCGGCGCCCGCAATGATTGACCCGCCCGACGAAGTGATAGAGGCATCAACGGTTGCGTCCAGCACCGAGGCCAGATCGCTGTCCACGACAACCGAGCCATTCGTGGTATCCACGGTCGAGTTCAGAATCTTTGCCAAGACGGTCGAGCGCAGATCATTCAGGACCATAATGATCCCGATAGAGGTCGAGTCACTTAGGCTGACGTTAAAGCCGGTACTCAGCAGGATAAAGTCCGGCTGCAGCCGCCAGTAATCGGCGTTTGCATAATCTGCGGCGCTAAGGTCGGTCCGCGACAGGCCCGTCGGGTCGGTCGCGCCCATGTAGTCATAAATGACCACCTTCCCTAGTTCATCCGTGACGCGCACTTGGTCGTCGTACCGCAACGACACCGGCTGGGCCGGCCCACCGACGGTGGCTGCCCAATCTGTCGGTGTGCCGCTGTTGATCGCGCTTTGTAGTGCACTTGCCCCACCGTCGGACGCAGCGGACGAATTGGACGAGACCGATGAATTCGAATGAATCTCTTGAATGTCAGATGCAGCGACACGCACGTCACCACCCGCTTCGACGGTCGAGCTGTCAATCAGGGCCTGGGTGCCACCTGCGGTCTTGTTCGACACCAAAACGATGCCAGTCGATGAACTGCTCGCGCCGTAGATGGCCGTTGCGACCGCCGAAATCGCGTTCGACACCGTCGCATTGATGCGGCTGGACGAAATGGCCTCAACGCTGACCCCTCCGGCGACACCGGCCAGGTCCAGAACCTGCGACCTGACGATCTGCGCTGTGGCTCCGGCCGTCGGAATGGCCGTCAGCGAGGACAGTATCGGATCACCGATCAGCACATCCAGCGCATTGTAAAGCACATTGGACGCATTCCAGCCGATCGAGTTGAACGCCAGAGTGACACCCACGCCATGGGAGCCAGATTCTGTGGTGGAAATCACGCGGGCATCCAGCAACGCGCCTTGATCTGCGGTCACGGCCACATCGCCGCCGCGCACCACCGTGCTGTCCAATATCGAGGCCAAGGCAGAATTGCGCACAAGGTTGGTGGCAATCTGCCCGTTCACGGCCAGAGACACCCCGGTTCCCCAAGCGCTGCCCCCGGACGATTGCACCGTCGCATCAAGCCGCGCAATCAGGGCGGCCTTCGACACCGCGCTGACCGTGACATCATCGCCGGCCTGAATGCCGACATGGTCGATCAGCGCCGTCGCCCCGGCCTTGACGTCGTTCAACACCACCATCGCGCCAATGGCGCGCGAACTGGAAGCCGAAAGGTTGCCCAACGACGTGAAAAGTATGCCCACCACATCGGCATTGCCATTGATGCGTGTCCAGTTGGACGTATCGGACAGATCGGCATAGGTCAGACCGGACATATCCTTGGTTCCGCCGGTTCCCAGATACCGATAGACCGATCCAGCCGAGATGACACGTGCCGGGTTGCTCGGATCGGCCATCGTGACGTCGATATAGATCAGATCGCCGTTCGCCACCGATTGCGTGCCCGACTGGGTGGTAAACGAATAGCTCTTGGCCGCCAGCGCCAAGGCAAAATCACGCACGGCGTTCAGGTTGCTTGCTATCACTGAGGACGCGGCGATCGAGGTGTAAGCCCGGATATTCGCCGAATCCGTCGCGCTGACCGTCACATCACCCGTCTGTGCCGTCACATAATCCGCCGCTGCAACCGGGCTGATCAGGTTGAGCGTGCGCTCGATCTTGGCGGTTGTCGCACTTGCAATTCGGTTGGAACTGAGGATGCCGCCCCCCGCAATACCGGCGTTGCTGAAAGGGTCACCGACAGCAGACGCAAAGGAAGGCAGGCTGTTCTTGGCCGTCGCTGTTTCGTTGCCCACCACCGAGTCGATCAGGTTGACCCGCGACAACTCCACCGCTCCCGAAGCTGTCAGCTCGGCGCGCCACGTGGTACCAACCTCATCCGACAAAAGCCAAATCTGCGCCGGAACAAGGGCTTCGACCGAGAGATCCCCCTCATACGTCAGATGGAGCGTCGTCAAAGCCGCCAAGAGCGCCGTTTCGGCGGCCGTGACGCGCGCTTCGTCCCGGTTGCCTTCGATGTCCGGCACCATGTCATCAAACATCTGCGCGGTGACGTCAAGCAGACCCAGATCCGAGCTGATCACCTCGCGGGTATCGGCAATGACACTGACAGAGCCAAAGGCCGTGACCTTGCTGTCACGGATCAATGCATTCGCACCAACCGGGGTTTCGGTTGCGGTAAAGCCCGACCCCAGCAGCGCATCCGCCGCCATCGCAAAGACATTGCCACCGTCGACACCAACCGCGTTGAAGGCCATGACGAGGCCAACCGAAGAGCCGGATGAGGTGACTTTCGAGGTCACCGAAGCGGTGACAATCGCTGTGTTGCGGGCCAGCACGGCGACATCCCCGGCAGATGACAGGACCGTGCTGCGCAAAATTGTGGCATTCGCCGCACTGAGCAGCGTGTTGCTGGCGATGATCGCCCCAACCGCTGCAGCGCTTCCGCCGACCGCCGACACCTCAGACGATTCCCGAGCGGTCAGTGTCGCATTTTCAAAGGCGCGCACGGCAACGGTTCCCGCAGCCGTCACGGTCCCGTCCAGCACTTGGGCCTCCGCCCCGGCCTCGCTCCGGTTGCGTGAGATCAGCGCCGCAACCGAGGTCGTCTGCGTCGGCGTCACCAACTTGGCAATGCTATTGGCAAGACTCGCCGCCGCCGCAGTCGCCGAGGTCACTTCCCGCCAAAGGCCCAGATCGGCGAAGATGTCGATGTCACCAAGATCAACCCCGACTGCGCTGTCGCCCAGAAACTTGAAAAGCTTGCCTTCCAGCTCGTCGCCATTCGACCCCATATAGACCATATCGCCAAAGGCGAGCGATTTGATGCCCGAAAAGGTTGTGAACTCGTAGCGGTTCATGATGTTGTCGATCACGCTGCCAAGGGCGCCTACGCCCAGACTGCCCGAGCCCGACGCGCTGGTGACAAGCAAAGTGCGCGACGTCAAATGGGTCTCGTCATGGGCCTCAACCGTCACACCGCCCGTCGTCGCGGTCACGGTCTTGCCGCCTGACAGATCAACCGTGGCCCGCGCCTTGCCTGCAAGGCTGTTCGACGCCATCACACCGCTGGCCGCCGCGCCACCCGCTGCGAGAACTTCCGACGTTGCCGCCGCGCCGACATCCGAGGTGATAAGCGCATTCAGGCGCGAGTCATTCGTGGCCGTCACCACAACTGAGCCTGCCGTCAGGTTGGACCCTGTCACTTCGGCCACAGCGCCATCAGCCTGCGGGCTGGTGCCGCTCGAGCCCGCCAACGTATCCCAAGTGGCGGCGAACAGATCGGTCGGCGCGTAGCCCACACTGTTGATCGCAACCACAATAGCGCCGCCAGCCTGATCGCTGGACAATCCGTTTTTCACTGTGGCAGCAAGTGCGATGCTGTTGCTGGCGGTCAGCGTCAAGGCACCGGTTGCGAAGACGTTGCTATCCGCGATCCGGGCCGTGGCGGTTCCCTGCACAGAGTTCATGACGATCATGCCGCCAATCGCCAAGCTCATGCCCTCGCCGGTCACACCGCTGGTGCCCTTGCTGACCACGGCCACATCCGACAGGCTGGTCAAGCTGCCAGCCTGAACCGCCGAAACCGTAAGCGCGCCCGAAGCCTGTCCCACCGTGCCGATATTTGTCTTGAGAACCTCTGCCGTGGTGTCGCCCGTCACATCATTGCGCACAACAAGCCCGCCAAAGGCGGTGGAGGTCGAGGCGGCAAGGTTCAGCCCCGCGGGAATGATCGAAGTGTCCAGTTCTTCGCGCCAAAGGTCCTTATTGGTAAAGTCAGTGTTTTTCAGGTCAAGAAAACCGGTTTGACCGAAAAATCTGTAGACGGATCCCTCTGTCCCGCGCCCCGCCGTGCCGGTTGCCTTGCCATCCTGGTAGGTTGGCAACAACTGCACGCGGTCGCCAAACTTGACCTGCTGCGAGACTGCCGGAACTTCAACCAGCGAAAAGACACTGGGGCCGGTGAAGGTCTTGCCAGCCGCGCCCGCACCGGTCGTGCGGAAATCGGCCGACACCAGAAGCCCGATCAGATTGTTGGCCCAGCTTGCCCCACCATCACTGGCCGCCATCGACGAAGAATAAACCCGCGCATTGGCCGCAATGCTGGCCGTGTTCGACGCCGTCACCACGACGCCCGTCGCCGCATGAACCGTCTTGGCAGTCGCCGTCGATTCCAGCACCGCCCGCACCGAACTGGCAATCTTTGTTGATGAAATCACAAACCCAATCGCCGAACTCGTCTGCATGCCGAATGGCATCACCGAGGCATTGGTCACAATGTTTGACACGGTTGCGTTGAACTTGCCGGTATCACTGGCCGCAATCCTTAGCGTCGCACCCGAAGTGACGTTCGAATCCTGAACCCGCGCCAGAACGCTGTAGTTCTCCTCGACAATCCCCCAGTTGAGACCAAATATGGCGCTGATGGTCTGCGCAGCAATGTCGTTCACGTCATAGCCCACATAGTTCTGGGCAATGGAAAATCCGGCCGCGGCACCCGATCCACCAGATTGCAGCACGGCCGCGACGGTGCGCGCATCAAGGAAAATGGCGAGATCCGCTGAGACTGTCACATTCCCTGCCGCTGCAGTTATGGTGGACGAAACGACGTCGGCGGTGACAGTGCCCCGAAGCACGTTGACGCTCAGCGTCGCACTGGCAGCAAAGTTTGTGCGCAAAAAAAACAGTGCGGACAGGGTGGTATCAATATCCTGAATTGCTTTGGTGGTGGAAACCAGCCAGCGCTGATCGGTCGCCTGCGCGAGAACGGACCCCGTCGTGCTTTCGACAGTGCTGCGCGTTACAACAACGGCGATATCGCCATTCACCGTGTTGATCGCCGACGCTGCCTTGAAATTGAAGGCCGGAACGACGAACTGCACCTTGTCGGTGCCGACAAACTTCGACGTCGCGTCATAGGTCGCCGTGCTCAGCGCCGCGAGTGTCACGTCCAGACCGGCTGTCAGGTTGGAATCCGTGACATTTACGCTGACGGCCACATCCGCCGTCGTGGTCGCAATCATTGCGGTGGTTGCAACTTTCGTCGAGTCGGTCGCCTCGGCACGAAGGGCACCCCCTGCGTCAACGATCACATTTGTCAGATCAATATGCGCGCCATCGCCGACACCGCCAATTGTGACCTGTGCAAGCCCAAGAAACGAGCTTTGGACCTTGGTGGTGATGACACCAGTGCTTGATGCGGTGATCGTGACGTTGCCTGCGCCCGCAGCGGTGATCTCGGTATCCACGGCCGAAACGCCCGCCTCGCCGACGCTCACTCCGACGATCCGGGCAACATCGATCTGCATCCACAACGCGTTGATGTTGAAAATGCTTTCGCCCAAGACTGCAAGCTCTGCCGCAGCGACAGACAAATCGGCATTCACAATGTCTGAGGCCGCAAGGGTGATCCCGGCAGCGTTGGTCGTGGACAGAATAACGCCCTGACCGATGGTGATCTGCGACTCGCTGTTGATGGAACCTTCGCCTTTCCACAACAACTGATTGCTGACCGCTACGTTAAGATCCAGCCGCGCCAGCGTGCTGATGTTCAGCGATGCTGCCTGCATCGTGATGCTGTCGGCCAGGGTGACCCGCGCAATTTGTCCGACGGACATCGGATCGCCCAGCTCAGGGATCACGATGTTGAGCGCCCCGCTGACCATCGCCTGCGCTGACAGGGTCACTGCGCCTTGGCTGAAGATCGATGCATTCACCGAGATCTGGCTTGAAGCCGTCCCGAAATTCGACGTGCTGTCGGCATGGATGGTAACGTCATTCACCTGAGAAACGGCGGAGCCGATCTGGGCAGAAACCGCCACTGTTTCCGCCGCGATGTTCAGGCTTCCAAGATATCCCGCCGCAAATGACGTAATGCCGATCGAATCGGCACCTGTGCCACCATCAACCGAAACCATGAAATCCGCGTCGAAGGTGAAACTGTCTTCGAACCGCATTGAAATGGCATCGGCACCGCTGCCGGAAGCAAAGTTCAGAGCCGTGGTTGACGTGATTTGGGTGGCTGCGACCAGCACGGTGTTGTTTGTCGCATCGCGAATTTCATATTGGTAAACCTTTGAGACGCCTTCGCCCGTGGCAAACAGCCGAACCGTGGCGGAGACATTGGCTGTCGGGTCCAGTCCCATATTGGTGTTCAAGACAACGGACATCGGGTCCGCGCTCAGCAGAATACGCGGCTCGATCGGATCAAGAAGATAGCTGATCGCAGCCTGTCTCAGCTTTGCAAATCGGGTAGGGGCCGACTTGGCAAGTGCACGCCGCGACTTCCGATTGCCCATGAATTTGGGCAAAGACACCAATGTGTTGACTGCGAACGGAAGTGCCACTGTGTGTCCTTTTTTAGTAAATATCGCAGCGCAAGTTGGTGTCGAAACTCGGACGGTAACGGGTCAAGTTTTCTGACATATCAACGCCAGAAGCCCCCAAAGCTGGTCAGCCGGGGACTTTCGTTGTTCGATCGTTTGCCTTAACCCAGAAGCCAGGAACCGGTTGTTTGATCATAGCTCTGGCACAATCCGGATCATGATATCCACGCGTCGATCAACGGCTTCGTCGCCGCCTGCCGCAACAGCCATCGATTCCGACACGTCTTTGTTGATGACCTGCATCCGCCCGATCTCGATACCGCGCTTTTGCAACTGCGCCGCGACGACCGCCGCACGCTGTGCGTCAAGTGCTCCGCCCGTCGTGTCGGATGTCTCGCTGACGGCCCGTTGACCGACAATGCTCACGGAAAGCTCGTCGTAGTACTTCAGAAAGGCCGAAACCTCGTCCAGAATCTTTGCCGACCCTTCCACGGGTTTGGCGGAATTCTCATCGAAGAACACGAAGAACGCACTTGGCACGCCACGATCCTTGACCGGCGGAACCTGTGAGCAGGACGCCAGAACCACAAGAAACAAAGGGATCAAGAACTTACGCATCGTGTACTCCATAGAAAAACCAAGGTGTGGGACACTCTGTAAACTGGCGATCCAAGATACGGATCGCCAAAACCTGTCGCGTCATCTGATCCCACCAAGACAAAGAACGGCTGGCTTAAAACAACCCGGAATGATCTTTGATGTTGCCATGTCTGTCTATCGTCACTTCTACATCGCCGGCACGCAGAACCGTATCACCATTCAGCTGCGGTATGCTGGTCGCAGACGCCTCGGTGTCTCCGGCTTTCGCGGTTGCCCCTTTGACCCCAGCACTGGTTCTGAAGACAAAAGTCTCAACCATACCAGCGCCGGTGCCAGAAGTGTTCTGAGCCGTCAGCAGACTCGGCGTGGGCTCTCCCACCGGGGGAGGAGTGGTTGAACCCACCGGGACAATCGGAGTGCAGACCGCATAAAAGCGGACCCGTTCGGGTTGCAGATCGTAGCAGCGCACGTGAGCGGCGGTCATCATGGCCGAGTCATCGACTGGATTGTCGTATTTGGTGAACTTGTCGCCGTCCATCATGCCGCCGAAGCGCTCGCAGCCCGCGTAGCTGTTCACGACATCGATCTTCAGATCACTGCACGGAATCGGCGGTACGACCCGGATCTCCAGGTAGCGTTGGTCTGCCGAGCTCATCAGCTTGGCCGGAGCGGGCGCACAGGCCGCCAACGCAACGAAAGGGGCCACCAGGACCAGCGATACACATTTAGAGCCAAAACGCATTGTCATCCGTACATCCTTCTTGAAACGGGCAATCTTGTTGCACCGCGATCCTTAACCACCGAAAAAGCCGGACTCTGATTCCCGGAATTTCGCGAAAACACTCTCGACATGTTGCATGTCACCGCGTCCCCACTCGAACTCTGTCATGATTGAGCCGCCGTCCTGCATCAGTTCGCTGATCGCCAGATCATCGAAAGGCGAGCGGTCCGGGTCCATTGCAATGTCGAACTGAGTCTGGACTGCCGCCGAAAACGCGTTCATCTGCTGCGCGTTGCTTTGGGCGGTTTGCGCCAGATAGGCCGCCATCTGGGCACGCCAGACCGCTGAAGCCTCGGCGATCACACTGCCATGGCCGCCGCCCCAACCATCAAGCGGGTTCAGCGGGTCACAAGGGCGCGGGTCACAAGGATGCCAATTCGCAAGGTTCACAACGCCGATCACATCCGCCAAGGTCGGCGGCGGCGGGCCTGGGTTCCACGGCGCAACCGGCTTTGGCAGGACCATCCCAAGCACATCGGCAAAACCAGGCTGCGGCAGCGTCAGCGGGCCGACAGTCAGGGACCGCTGGCTATAAGCCGCAGGCTCCGTCCCGACAGAGTCCACAAGAGCCGTCAGCAGCACAGGTTCAATCGGGCTCAGCTGGTCACTCAGGCCAAGCGAGTCGGCAGCCACAGCACCAGCAGACATGCAGACCCAAAGCGAGGACGCGAGTGTGGCCATATGATGTCTGGATGTCATGCTCTTACCCTATGCCCTGCGTTTCTCTGCGCCTTTCGTTCAGCGAACAACAACTTCACACCCTTTGATGGTCAGCAGGCTTTTCATCTGCTCTGGGGCAGACTCGGCGACCACAACCACACAGCCGGCCACGGCCTTGGCAGCGGGCCGGGAGACCTCGATCGTTTCTTGCGAGACCGTATCGATCGGTTCTTGGTCGAACGTATCGATGTAGCCGATGGGTAGGTCCGACGTGGCAGTCGCGGCCGACACGACCTTTGGCTTGCCCCACATATTCTTGCGCACGGTGTTGGTCGGGGCTTCGATGCCCAGACGGGCAAAGCCGGGCGACAGGTATTCGTCATCGCGCATCACTTCGAAAGCCAGCCGTTTCATGAACAGCGCATCTTCGGGCGACATGCTTTGCGACGCGCCGATCAGGGTTTGCACCCAGTTGCGGCGCTGACAGCTTTCATCTTCCTTTGTCACGCCACCGCCGAAGGAAACGCCGGGTACGGCGCCAGAGGCGGCCACACCGGCACCAAGGCAGGGTCCACCCGCAAAACTGGGCATGCCGGGCGCGTTTGGCGTCATGCGATAGCTGGCACCGCCACCGGTGATCGATTGCACCGTGACATTGGCAGAGGGGCTGCTGGTCAGGTTGGCGTTCTGTTCGCCGGACACATTCTGTTCATTGCCCGCCAGAACCGATGGCAGGGTCTGAGCCAAGGCGCTGACGGAGCTGAACCCGACCAAAAAAACCAAAGACGCCACAAATCTGCGGCGCAGCAGGGCTTTGGAGGTACGCTTCAACATCAACTGTTCCTTGGGCTGTCAGATCAGAACCGCCAAAACAGGGCAGCCGGAAGGTTTATTCTACGTGTAAATGGGTGCCAGCCAGATCTGGCTGGCACCCTTGGATCATGCAACACCCGAACGCCCTGAACGCCAGGACGGCTGGGTGAAGACCTGGTTACACTCCAGTGAAGACCGAACCGAAGCCAGCGCCGCCGGTGGTTGCAGCGCCGCCACCGAAGAAGCCACCCGTGGTCGCGCCAAGCGAGATCGTGCCGCCACCAACGTTGGCAACTGCCAGGTCGATCGGCGAACCCAAGGCCATGGTGTTGGAGAAGCCAATGACGCCTTGGCCATCTGCAAGACCGGTGATTTCGGTTACGAGACCCGCGAAGTTATTCGTGACCGGGGTGCCTGGGGCGATGTTGATACCCGAACCAGCTTCGTCGCCAAGCGCGTTCAATGCCGAGTAGGCAATGCCGGTTTGGTCGGTGGTGACCGACGTGCCGGTCGAGCCAACGAAGTTGGAGCTGGTGCCGATCAGGCCAGCCAGAACCGAAGTCGAACCTTCGCCGATCAGCGAAGCTGCGGATTCGGAAGATGCGTTCGAAGTGCTGGACAGCTTACCCGTGAGAGCGCCACCCACTGGGGCATATGTATTTTGGATCTGGTTGGACAGCGTGTCGCCGAAGGCCGAGCCAACAGCCGCGACTGTCGCGTTTGCATCGCCTTTTGCGACAACGCGGCCAGCGCCGACCGACGAACCGCTTGCGGTCACGGTGCGGTCAAACTGGAACGTGGTCAACACGCCCGAATTTGCAATCGCTTCAGCACCCTGGTTGGCGACAGCAGTATCGTTGCTGGAAGTCGCAAAACCGGTCATGTTGAACAAGGCGTTCTGAGCCGATACTGCCGCAGCGCCCGAACCCAGGCCAGTCACTTCGACCGTGCTGCCCAGCAAGAAGCCGGTTGCTTCTGGTGCAAGCAGGGAAACGCCGGCCGAGAAGCTGCTCGAACCCAGGTCTTGGGCAGAAACAACGCCAGCGGTCAGCACAACCGTCATCGCCGTCGTTGCAAGCAAGTTGGATATTTTCATAGTGTCCTCATTGGATTTATGATCGTTTACTGGTGCAGGCGCCCACCACAGCGTCTTATCTACGAAATCCGCCAAATTCGCGTCCTGTTGGGAACGCATCGATCTTTGATCAATCGCAGCGGTTTCCTTCATTATCACAAGACAATCAATTTGATCGTCTTTCGGGATATCGCCCGATGGGCAAGACCTGTCAACATTAACATCCAATTGTTTTAGCGCGTGCATTAAAAGATTTATCCCATTCGTACGAAAGATCGTATTGACTGTCTATAAAGATATTAGTGAACCTATCTAAAGATAGATTTACTATCGAAAGATTTGAATATTGCACTTTTCTTGCATGAATCATAAATAGGCCAAGCTTATCATAGGGCCTAAAGCCATATCTGCCGGGCAACAAGGCGCGCCGATCAGCCAACACTCACAGCCGCGTCAGGGTGATCCTGCAAGGGTTATAGGAACTGCCACCATGCCGCATAGCTGCCCGCCCCGCCGCCCCGGTTTTCTGTTCTTGGCGTTGCTTGTGCCACTTTCGGCCCCTGCAGCCGCCCAGACCCTGCCGATGACGCAATACGATTGCGTCATGGACCCGGCGGCCCTGATCCACCTCAGCCCCAGTGCGCCGGGGGTGCTGGACGCTGTTCTGGTGCGACGGGGCGATCCGGTGACCAAAGGGCAGGTCGTCGCGCGGATTCGCGCGGTGGTCGAAGAGGCGTCGATCAAGATCTTGGAAACCCGCGCAAGCTCTGTGGCCGAGATCGACGCGCAACAGGCCCGCGTGGTGTTCAGCAAAGGCCGTGTCCTACGCGCCCGTCAACTGGTGAAGGAAAAGGCGCAAAGCGTCAGCCAACTCGAAGAGTTCGAGTATGACTATGTCAACGCGCAGGCGCTGCTGCAGAAGGCGCGGCTGGATCAGGAAACCGCCCGCGCCGAACTGGCCCGCGCCCGCACCGCACTGGAACAAACCATCATCCGCGCCCCGGTGGACGGATATGTGCTGGAAACCACGCTGAAGCCCGGCGAATACGCCACCGGCGAGCGCCCGGTGATGCAGATTGTCCAGCTTGACCCCTTGCTGATCGAGGCGTTCCTGCCGGTTGAGATCTATGCGTCAACCTCTGTGGGCCAAGCGGTCGTGGTGCGGCCGGATGCCCCGGTGTCAGGTCAGTACACCACCACCATCACCGTGGTGGACCGGGTGTTCGACACCGCGTCGCGCACCTTCGGGGTGCAGGCAGAACTGCCAAACCCCGATGGCGTGCTGCCCGCCGGGCACCGCTGCCTGTTGGAATTCCCCGCCCCCCAAGCGGCCACGCCCATCCCTGCGCCATGATGGATGGTCCCGCCCTGACCCATCTGCTTGGCCTGCTGCCCAGCCCGCCCCTCTGCGCCCGATCGGTGAAGCTGACCGGCGAAACTGTGTCTGGCGGCCGCGTGCTGTGCACCCTGCCCCGCGCCGCCTTCGCGCCCCAGGCATCCGCCCGTTTCATTCGGATATCCGAGGCGTTTACCGGAACATCCTGTGCCGCCTTGCAGCCCGTCCTGTCGCTGTGCGATCTGTTTCATTTTGGCATTGATCCGCAGGACGGCGGCGGCCACGCACCGGTGCGCAAGGTGTATGCCGAACTGGCGCAGCCTTTCGCCGCCGATCCCGCTCTGAACTATCTCGCCCTCAAGGTATCCGGTGGGCGCAGCTTGTTGACCCGCTATCTGAACCACCCGGTGGCTGACCGCGCCGCCGCCCTTGCCCTGCTGGCACCGATCGGCCTGCCGCTGTCGCTGCGCCCTGCCGTCGCAGCGTTCCTGCGTGATCTGGCAGATCAGGCCACCCCGCCGGATGTGCTTGACGTTGTGGAAACCGGATCGGCCCGCCGGTCCATCGACATCAATTTCTCGGATCACCCGCTGACAGCGCCGGGCCTGACGCTGCTGCACGATGTGCTTGCCGCCCTGCGCCCTTTGGATATCGGGCTGGCAGATCTGTTGCGTCCCCCGCTAAGCCATGTCGCCATCGGCACCTCGGGGGCAGGTCAGGCCTTTGTGACGCTTTACGGCTTTCCCAGCCCTTCAGTTAACCAAAGCCACGCCAATGCCTGACGCACTCCACTCCCGCCCCAGCGATCCGGCACGCGATTTCTGCCAGTGGCCCTATGATCCGCCCGGCCCGCCTGCGCCCCAAGCCCTTCGACAGTCGGCCATTCTGTTTCAGGCGCTGGCAATGATGCCCAACGGCCCGGCCCTTCTGGCGATGGTGCTGCGGATCCGCGCGTTCTGGGGCCGGTTCAACACGGTGTGGGGTCTTAAATCCGCCGATGGCCAGCTTGGGTTGGAATTGTATTTCTACGACTATGACCGCGCCGAACGGCGGACAAAGATCAGTGCCTTCCTGCGTGCTTTCCCGGACCTGTTCGCGCCCGGCTTCACCCTCGACGAGGCCATTCCGTTTTTCATGTTCTCCATCGAATTCAACTCCGGGGAGGCCGGACTGTTTGCTGCCGGAACGCCCCTGACCACCCTTGATCTGTACACAGACGGATTTGGCGGCACCGCCTCGGCTGGCCTGTGTCATGCTTGGGACGGGGTCGATCTAAAGCTGAAGAACGTCTATCGCTTTTACGACTCCCACCCCGACCGCGCAGAGATCATCAGCGCCATGGCAGCCAGCGCCCGCAGTTCGCAGATCAAAAACATGCCCGCCGAACTTTGCCCCGGTGCATGGCAGGAACAGATTTTTGTCTTTGCGCAAAAGCAGTTCAGCGATTGTGTTTATTTTTCGCGGATCGACATTCAGGCGACGCAGGCGCTTTGTGCCAGATTTGGATTTCCACCAGAGATTGTGGGGTTTTTGGCAAACCAGAAGACCAATCTGGCCCATCATCTGTTCGATGTCGGCATTGACTATATTGTATCATCCGCCGGTGTTGCCATGCCTGCAAAGGCCGGACTTTACGGATTATTATAGCCCGCTTGCGGCATCGTCGCCCTGTATTGCGGGGACGGCGGCAAAAACACTGGCATAAGGGTGCAAATTTCAATACAGTTTTTGCCAGCGCCTCCCTCCATCGCTCTTCGCAGGCTCATGCCGTCAGGTCTACCATGCCCGCTTTCCCACAATGAACTCCCAAGTACTCGAGGGCCTTGGCCCACAGTCTTACAGGGTTGGCACAACCTCGCCCGCCGATGGCCCTCACAGCCAAAAACGTTTCAGCCTGCGTGACCATGACACCTATGTCTCGGTGACGATGGAGTTTCGCTGCAATCTGCGCTGCACACATTGCATGATCGAAGGCACCATGGATCGGCTTGCGCCAACCGATGCCGTCAGTTTTGAGCAGATACTGGCGGAACAGGCCGCAACAGCACCGTGGAAAGGGCTGGTGCTGACCGGGTCTGAAATCACCCTGCGTCGGGATCTGCCCGACCTGGTACGCCGCGCCCGCGCCGCAGGTTTTGCCCATGTGCGCATCCAGACCCACGGGATGCACCTGAGCCGCGCGCCCTATCTTGAAACGTTGATCGATGCGGGCGTTGACGAATTCTTCATCTCGGTGGCGGGGCACAATGCCGCTTCCCATGATCACATCACACGGGTTCCGGGGTCTTGGCGCCGAATGATGCAGGGCATCGCCCTGATCGAGGCGCATCCCGCCGATCTCAGGATCATCACCAACACCGTCGTCACCGCGCAATCTTACACCTTTTTGGCCGGCATGGTGGCGGCCTTGGCGCCGTTCCGCAAAGTGGTCCAGCATGAGTTCTGGAATTACTTCCCGATGGCCGAAGACGATCACAAGTCGTTGATTGTACGCCATGCCGACCTCTTGCCACCGTTGCGGGCCGCCATTCTGGCCGCCCATGCCGCAGGCCGACTGGTCGAGGTCAAGAATGTGCCAGAGTGCTTGATGGGTGATCTGCGCGGCGCGCTGGTCAACGCTCAGCCAACTTTGGTGATCGACCCTGCGTTCTGGGCTGAGTTTGACCGCAACCGGTTCTACCAATGCCCGCACCGTAACAGCTGCGCCTCCACGGAATGCCTTGGCCTGACCGAAGCCTATATTCGGCGCTATGGGACCGAAGCGGAAACTCTGCACCCCCTTCAGCTTTGAGGCACAGCCGGCGATGAACGGCACAGGGTTTGTCAAAGACAACCGGTTCTCGGGCACAAACCACCAAGAATTCCCTGCATGACTCCAAAGCAAGCCTGCAGCCTGACCGCAGTTGGCTTGCGGTCCAAGGCAGCAGATCGTCGATCGGGTTGATCTTGTGGCGCGGTATGCTGATGTAGGCGCAGCAAAATACGCAGCAGACGGATCGCGCAATCTCGGTTCTGCGGCAACGTTACAGAGGGTTGCGCGTTTTACCATTTGTTCTCAATGCAATGCGGAAATGCTGGCAGGGAAACCCCGAAGCCTTGCGCGGGCCTCGGGGTTCCAGTCTTTTGGCGCTTGGTTCAAGCCTGCGGCTCTGGCAACTCGGTCGCCTTGGGTTTGCGCGCCCGGGTTTTCGGGATCGCCACCACGCCCGAACCGCCACCGGCGTCGCTGCCCATGCCATCATCCGGTGTGTCGAGCGGCTCTCCGGCGATGACGCGGCGGATTTGGTCGCCGGTCAGGGTTTCGTATTCCAGCAGGCCCTGCGCCAGACGGTGCAGGTCATCGCTCTTGTCGGTCAGGATTTGCTTGGCGCGGGCATAGCCCTCGTCGACAATCTTCTTGACCTCATCGTCGATGGTCTTCTGCGTGGTGCCGGAATGGCTGGTGCCCCCGCTTGATGCACCCAAAAAGCTTTCACGTTCGTTGGCGTAGTCGACGTTACCCAATGCTTCGGAGAAGCCGAACTGCGTCACCATGGCCCGCGCGATCCGGCTGACCTGCTGGATGTCAGAGGTGGCCCCCGAAGTCACGTTTTCCGCGCCGAAAATCAGCTCTTCCGCCACTTTGCCGCCCATCGCCATCGCGATCTTCGACTTGTACTTGGTGTAGCTGACCGAAAGCTGATCGCGCTCCGGCAGGCTCAACACCATACCAAGCGCACGACCGCGCGGGATGATGGTGGCTTTATGGATCGGGTCGTGCTGCGGCACGTTCAGACCGACAATCGCGTGGCCAGCCTCGTGATAGGCGGTCAGCTTCTTCTCGTCCTCGGTCATCACCATGGACCGGCGTTCCGCCCCCATCATGACCTTGTCCTTGGCCTTTTCAAAATCGTCCATGGTCACGAAACGGCGGCCAATCCGGGCGGCCATCAGGGCAGCCTCGTTCACAAGGTTGGCAAGGTCTGCACCCGAGAAGCCGGGGCAACCACGGGCAATCACCCGCAAATCGACATCGGGGCCCAGCGGGGTTTTGCGCGCATGCACCGACAGGATTTTCTCACGCCCGCGAATGTCGGGGTTCGGCACCTGGATTTGGCGGTCAAAACGGCCCGGACGCAGCAGAGCCGGGTCCAGCACGTCGGGACGGTTGGTGGCGGCAACGATGATGACACCTTCATTGGCGTCAAAGCCGTCCATCTCCACCAGCAACTGGTTCAAGGTCTGTTCACGCTCATCATTGCCGCCGCCGATGCCGACGCCGCGCGCACGACCCACGGCATCAATCTCGTCAATGAACACGATGCAGGGAGCGCTTTTCTTGGCTTGTTCGAACATGTCACGCACGCGGCTTGCGCCGACGCCCACGAACATTTCGACGAAATCCGAACCCGAGATGGAGAAGAATGGCACGCCAGCCTCACCGGCGATCGCACGGGCCAACAGGGTTTTGCCTGTGCCGGGGGGGCCAACCAAAAGCGCGCCTTTGGGGATTTTACCGCCGAGACGCGAGAATTTCTGCGGATTGCGCAGGAATTCCACGATTTCTTCCAACTCGTCCTTGGCTTCGTCAATGCCGGCCACATCGTCAAAGGTGACGCGGCCCGACTTTTCGGTCAGCAGCTTGGCGCGGCTTTTGCCAAAGCCCATCGCCCCGCCTTTGCCGCCGCCCTGCATGCGGTTCATGAAGAAAATCCAGATGCCGATCAGCACGATGAACGGCAACCACACCGAAATCAGCGAAAGTATCCCCGAATCAGCCTGTGCCTTGGCCTCCACCTCAACGCCCTTGTCGATCAGGCGTGTCGTCAGCGTGTCATCTTTGGGGGCGATGGTGGAATAGGTCTTGCCATCCTTGCCTTGGATCGAAACCTGTTCGCCATTCAGCTGAACCCGGGTGACTTCACCCGCTTCAACCTTCTGAATGAACTCTGAATAGCTCCACTGCCCGGTGGCGCGGGTGGCCTGCGAGTTGCTGAACATGTTGAAAACAGCAAGGATCAGCAGAAACAGGATGACCCAAAAAGCGATGTTCCGTGCATTGCCCACGAAGAGACTCCGAATTTATGCCGGACGGCCCGGTTGGGGCCACTTTACGGCGGTTGTGCTTAAGATAGAGATAAGTGGGCCGGATTCAATGCGATAACATGAACTTGGCATAGGGCAAAATCAGCGTTGCCGTCCAATCTGCGCCAAAACCCGCCAAAGGGGCCGAAATCAGCGTGGTCCCGTGCCAGATCGCGGGAGAAACCAGCAGATCGGCGCGCGCAATGCCGCAGGCGCGCCAGTCTGCGATGGCGCGCAGACCCTCGGTTCCCAACGCTTGCAGGGTCAAACCCGGGGCATGCGGGCCATCGACACGCCAGCGGTTGTCCCAGATTTCGGCGCTGGCCACCCCTCCCCCCGCCGCGCGGGCTTCACGCAGGATATGGATGTCTTTTTGGCAACGGATGCGGCAACCCGCCAGCGTGGCATCGCGTTCGGCCATGATCGCCGCGTAAAGCCGGTCCAATGCCGGGCCGCGCGGGGCATAGGTGTCGCGGGTGATCCATGACAGGCAAGTCAGCAGCAGGCGGCGGGCAATCTCGGGATGCAGCACTGCAAAGCCCCTGCGGTCGATGTGCAAGGCTCCGGCAGTTTCGGTGACACTGGCAGAGGCCGCAAGCGTGGCCTGCTGCAAAGCGCCTTGCGCTGCGGCCAGATGCTGCACCACACCTGCCAAAGTGCCCGAGGTGATGCCCAAGGGGGCCAGCGCCTGCAGGGTTTGGCGCGCTTGGACGCGGGTGAAACGCGGGTTGTCATTGGACGGATCGTCGATCCAAGCGACACCCCTCCGCGTCAGATAGGCGCGCAGATCGGCGCGACTTGCGGTCAGCAACGGCCGCACAAAAGGGGTGCCCTGTTGCCAGTTGGCGCGCATTCCTGACAGGCCGTCCAGACCCGCACCTCGGGCCAGTCCCATCAAGAACGTCTCCGCCTGGTCGTCGGCGGTATGCGCCACGGCCACGGGGCAACCTGCCGCCCACCCTGCCATCAGGTCGTAGCGGGCGCGTCGGGCTTGGTCCATCAGGTTGCCCGCAATCGCGCCATGATCCCAGATCAACGTGCTGTGGCTGATGCCAAGCCCCGCGCAGACCCGGCCCACCTGTGCCGCCTCTGCTGCCGACCCCGCGCGCAGGGCGTGATCCACCGTCACCGCCCGCACGGTTGCCCCCAAAACCGGGGCCAATTGCGCCGCCAGATGCAGCAAGGCCAGCGAATCGCTGCCGCCCGACACGGCCACGCCCAGAACCGGGCCTTGAAATGCAGACAGGGCAAGGCGCAGCAATCCTGCATCCTCGCCCTGTTCTTGCAGCCAGATTTCCGCAGCGTCGGTTACGGACACCCCAGCCCCGTCATCGACACCTGCGCATTGGTGGCATGGATGGAGCCCGCAAAGCGGTTGCCGACCTCGGCCAGCGTCAGGCAGGCATCGGGCACCTGACCCAGTGCCCCCAGACCCTGCCCCAGTTTGAGCAGCGACTCGGCGGCAAAAGACCCGTCCGGCTTGCCCGAATAAGCCTCAAGATAGGCGCGCGACGCATCGGCAGTTTCGCCCAGTTGCGACAGTGCCTCTCCGCGTTGGAAATGCGCCTCTTGGGTCAGTGGGCCGCCAGGATAGGATTGGGCATAGGTCGCAAAGAGGTCTGCGGCGGCACGAAAGTCACCGGAATCGAGCACCCCCTTGGCCCGGTCAAAATCGGCCTGTTCGCTCATCGCCATTTCGGGCGTGTCGGTTCCTGTGTTGGCATCAGGTGATGCCGGGGCCAGAGTGGCCGCCGTGTCACCGCCCAAAGGTGCCGTGGTGCCGATCGTGGCGATATCGCAGCCTTCGGTGGCCTCGCACAGACGAAACTCAATATCGCCAATCCGGTTGGTGCCATCGCTGACCACTCGGCTCAGCTTCAACTCCACCTGTTCGGTTTTGGCGGTCAGCTGCATCAGCTGCGCTTCGATCGCGTCCAGCCGTTGCAAGGCGTCGCCGCCCGCAGCCCCGCTGGAGGCAGCGCCGGTTTGCACCAACTCCGCCTTCAGCGTGTTGAAATCGGCCATCAGAACCGACAGTTCGGCCTTGATGTCAGCCAGCGTCTGCGCCTTGTCCTGCGCCAATGCGGGCAAAGGGAGCAGAAAAAGACACAGAACCAGCCAACGCATCAGATCAGGCCCCCGTCCCCATCGACAGAACCGTCACAGCGCGGCGGTTCTTGTTGTAGCACGCCTCGTCCGAACAAACCTCGATCGGGCGTTCTTTGCCGTAGGAAATCGTGCGCATGCGGTTGGCACCGATGCCTTGGCTGATCAGGAAATCCTGCACGGCGGCGGCACGGCGGGCACCAAGGGCAAGGTTGTACTCGCGCGTGCCCTGCTCATCGGCGTGGCCTTCGATGATGATGGCGTAATCGGCGTTGGTTTGCAGCCATTGCGCCTGACCTGCCAGCACACCGCGCGCCTCACCCGACAGGGTGGATTGGTCAACGGCGAACAAGATGCGGTCCCCGACCGACTGGTTGAAATAAGCGATGGAACGCGGATCGCTTGGGTCACCCAAACCGGTGGTGTCGACAAAGCCGCCATTGGCACCGTCAGGGCCATTGGCGCCATAGCGGTCAGGGTTCTTGCAGGCGCTCAGGCCAAGTGCCGCCACCAGCAGCACGATTTTCGGAAGAAGGGTCATCAGGGTCGTCCTTTTGTTCTTATGGGCTCGATTTCAGGTCTTATATCAGGTTTGCACCGCCATGGGAATCGGCAGCGCTTTACAAATTCACGGCAACAGCGGCGACCAGGCGGGGTCTGATGCCGGGCCTTCGGTGGGGATCTGGCGCAGGTTGCGGCCCGAGATATCGACCGAGAACAGCTGCGCCTGACCACCCGCGCCCGCAGATTCGCGGGTGAACATGATCACGCGGCCATTTGGGGCCCAGGTCGGGCCCTCATCAAGGAAGGATGCGGTCAGCAGGCGCTCTTCGGACCCATCCGTGCGCATCACGCCAATGTGGAAGCGGCCCGCGTTCTGTTTGGTAAAGGCCACCATATCGCCGCGCGGCGACCAGACCGGGGTGCCATAGCGCCCGTCGCCGCCCGAAATCCGCCGCGCCTCACCGCCGCCCGCGCCCATGATGTAAATCTGCTGGTTGCCCGAGCGGTCAGACTCGAACACGATCTGGCCGCCGTCGGGGCTGAAGCTGGGCGCGGTTTCAATCGACGGCGCGTTGGTCAGTTGGGTCAGAGTGCCGGACCCGATGTCCAGCGTGTAGATGTCCGAATTGCCGCCGCGTTCCAGGCTGAACACCACGGTGGCGCCATCAGGGGAAAATCGCGGCGCGAAGGTCATTGTTCCGGGCTGTTCCCCCAAGGAGCGGGTGGAAAGATCGCCGACATTCATCAGATAAATCTGCGGAAAGCCCGAGGCATAGGAGGTGAACAGGATCCGGTCGCCACTTGGCGAAAACCGCGGAGCCAAAACGATGGAACTGCTGTCGGTCAGGTATTGCACATTCGCGCCGTCGTAATCCATCACCGCAAGGCGCTTTTGCCTTTGGTTCTTCGGCCCGCTTTCGGCGACATAGACCACGCGGCTGTCGAAATAGCCGCCCTCGCCCGTGATGCGCGAGTAAACCGCATCCGCCACCTTATGCGCCATCCGCCGCCAGCTGTTGGGCGTGCCCGCAAATTGCAAACCGTCGCCAAGCTGTTCGCCGGAGTTCACGTCAAACACGCGGAATTTCACGACAATCTGATCACCGCTGGCCTGCACAGCCCCCGTCACCAAGGCCTCGGTGTTGATCGCCTGCCAGTCATTATAGGCAATTGGCGCGTCAAAGCCGGTGACGCGACTGATGAAAGCATCCGACCCGATTTCACGGAAAAGCCCGGTTCCCGCCAGATCAGACGCCACCACGCGCGAGATTTGCTGCGCAAAATCGCCCGCCCCGCCCTCGTCGATAAAGTCGGGCACGGCGAAGGGCATCGGTTCGATATTGGGGTTGTCGATCACGATGCGCAGGGGTTGCGCCATCACGGGGGCCGCACTGAGACAGGCGAAAAGTCCAAGCGTCACGGCAAAGCAAGGGGCGGCGAGGGTTCTGAACAGGGTCATGATGTCCTCATTCTCAATTCGTACATTTTGCCAACAGCGGCGGGTTGCGGGGCGGGGAAGGTCAACGCAGTCTCATCCCATTCGGGTCAAAGACCAATTCAAGGTCTTTCCATTGGTCGTATTTTTCGGGCGGCAGGGTGAAGCCCTCGTTGCCACAGCGCGCAATGGCGCTGCGGGCGGATTGATAAAGCTTCTTGGCCGACTCTTCGCTGCCGCCTTCAAAGCTGGCCATCTGCATGGTGCCCAAGTCGGGCGTGCCGTTTTCCTGCATCGACACCCGGACGGTGACGACGGTGCGGGTGGCCTCGGATGACAACGCGCCGATGTTCCAGCATCTGCCAAGCGCGGACCGGATGCCCTCGATGTCAGACGCGCTCATCGGCGGGCCTTGCGGCAGGTCTGGCGCGCCCGCATCTGCGGTTTCGGTGGCGGGTTCTTCCGCCACCGCCTCGGCCAAAGCCGCTGCAATCGCATCGGCCTCGGCATCGGGGGCCGGTTCTTCGGGCAGGGGTTCCACCGCTGCGGTTTCGGTCGGCGGTTCTGCCACCGGTTCCGTGGGCCGCTCCGGCCGTGACTGCGGACGGATGGACGCGGTGGGCGCAAGCTGCGGCGCGTCTGGTTCGGTTTCCACCGCTTCGGTGACGATCACGGGCGCTGCCTCTTCGGGGGACGCGGGCGGCAGGTCTTCGGTCACCACCGGCGCATCCGGTTCCGGCTGATCGCTGACCTCGGGCGTCGGCACATCGGCGATGTCCGGCGTGTCGGTCACATCATCGACGGGCGTTTCGGCCACCCGGTCAATCGGGCGGGGTTTGGGCTTCTCATCCGCCTTGGGTGTGGGGATCGGCTGTTCAACAGGTGCAATCTCGGCCACCGGGGGTGGCGTTTCAATCGGCTGCGGGTTTTCTGAGACCGGCACTTCGGCAGGCAGCTCCGGCTGCGGCGCGGGCTCTACAGGTTCGGGCGCGGCGGGTTCGGGTGCGGCGGGTTCGGGCAAAGGCTCCGCAGGCGGCAGTTCGGGTTGCACGGGTTCCGGGGCCGCCACTTCGGGGGCGGGTTCGGCAGGTTTATCAGCAGGTTTCGGCGCCGACGCCTGCAACGCCTTGAAATCGCTTTCCGAAATCATCGACACATTCGCCACCGCAATCGGCGGCACTTCGGCAGGCGCAAACAGCCAATCCCCCAGCGCGACCCAGAGGATCAGGCCAAGATGCCCGATGCCAGAGATGGTTGTGCCGCGATCCATCAGCCGCCCTCAATTGCCGTCCATCGCGGGGCCACCGGCATCGGTGACCAGTCCGATGTTGTTGAAACCGCCCGAATTCAGCGCCCCCATCACCTGCGCCACCCGTTCATAAGCCAGCGCCCCGTCGGCCCGCAGGAACACCTTGTCCGATGTGCGCTCTGCGGCGATGGCGGTCAGTTTCTGGATCAATTGATCATCCGAAATCTCGGTATCTTGAATAAGCAGCAGGCCATCGGCGGTGATCGACACCGTCAGCGGCTCTTCCTGTTCATCGGGCATCGCACTGGCCGCCGTATCGGGCAGTTCAATCGGCACGCCCACCTGCATCATGGGTGCTGCCACCATGAAGATGATCAGCAGCACCAGCATCACGTCCACGAAAGGCGTCACGTTGATCTCGCTCATCGCCGCCGCCGACCCACGCCTGCGCCCGCGCCGCCCGCCACCCGATTTCTTCATCACCCCCGCGCCCATGGTTCAGGCGTCCAACTGGCGCGACAGGATGGTGGCAAATTCGTCGGCAAAGGATTCGTAACCGCCCAGAATGTGCTCTGAATCCGAGTTCAGCTTGTTGTAAAACACCACCGCCGGGATGGCGGCAATCAGGCCGATGCCGGTGGCCAACAACGCCTCGGCAATGCCCGGCGCCACAACGGCAAGGTTGGTGTTCTGGCTGATGGCGATCTGCTCAAAAGAGTGTTTGATGCCCCAGATGGTGCCGAACAACCCGATGAAGGGCGCAGTCGATCCGGTGGTGGCCAGAAAGGACAGACCCTTGTTCAAACGCTCACTTTCGCGGTTGATGGCGACATCCATCGCCCGGTCAATCCGCGCCTGCGCACCCGCGATCAAACCGCCGTCCTGCCGATGAGAGCGCCGCCATTCCAGCATGCCGGCAACAAAGATTTTCTCGGACGGCCCCTGCGGTTCGCTGCCGATTTTCTCGAACAACTCGTCCAAAGGCTCGCCAGACCAGAAATCACGGTCAAACACCGAGGCTTCGGCCCGCGATTTGCGGAACAGGATGTGTTTGCGCACGATGACCGACCATGACCAGAAGGACATGATCATCAGGCCGATCATCACGATTTTCACCGTGAATGTCGCGCGTGCAAATAGGGCAAACAAAGAGAAATCAATCTCTGCTGCCATGCCGATGGCTTCGGTTTCCATTACGCCTGCTCTTGTTATCACGGCTCTTTGGCCGCCTATTGGGGATGATTCTATCTGCAATCGCAGCGGAATGCCAACACATCTGCGTGGGCGGGCAGAATGCTGCCACAAAGGGCAGCGCTTAGGGCTGCAACACCGCACGAATATCGGCAGGCACCCGCACCGGATGGCCGCTGTCATGCAGGCAGACCAGCACCACCAGCGCCGAGAACAGCCGCTCATCCCCGCGCATGACCTCTTGACGCAGTTCAATCCGCGCGCCGCCGATGACCAGCAACTCGGTGGTGACGCTCAGATCATCTTCAAACCGCGCCGGGCGCAGATAGTCGGCCTCAACCCGTCGCACCGCAAAGACGATGCCCTGTTCGGCCCGCAAGCGGGTCTGATCGACGCCCAGCCCCCGCACCCATTCGGTGCGCGCGCGCTCGATGAACTTCAGATAGTTGGCGTAATAGACGATCCCGGCCAGATCGGTGTCTTCATAATAGACCCGCATTGCAAAGCTATGCGCCATCCTGCCCCCCAAGCCGTGCAATCTCGTCGCCATGATCCAGCATGGCCGCGCAGCCCTTTGGCGTCAAAGCGTAAATGCCCAGACTGACGCGTTCAAACCAGCCATAGTGATCGTCCCGCATCAAAGCCGCCGCCCGCGCAACCCCCGCCGCGCGTGCCACCGCAGACGCCTTCAACGGCCCACCCTGCAAGACCACCAGACAGCGCAGCGCGTCTTGCCGGTAAGCCGTCATCCGCTTGACCCCCGTGGTGCCGCCCAAATTCGGATCGCCCAGCCGCCGGTCAAACTCGCGCAGCAACCGCCCGGCCCGCAATGTGGACTTGCGCGGCACATAGGGGGCCGGGTCCAGATGCGCCTCCACCTGCCCCGGCCTCACCGCCAGCAACCCCAGCCCCAACCGGCGACACAGCGCGATGATGCCCTTGTAGCGCAGCTTCCAACCCTTTTCCGCCACCGGCACCGCCAGATAGACATTGTCAAACAGCGCCTGCCGCGCCACGCCCTGCATCACCAAGGCAAGCGAAAACGTCAGCTTCATTTCAACCACGACCGCAGGCTCATCGCCGCGCCGCGCCATCAGATCGCAAGCGCCGATCTCGGCCTTCACCGTGTAGCCTTGGCGTTCCAGATAGACCTTCAAATCGGGATAAAGTTCAGCCTCTTTCAAAGCCGCGCCGCAAGCCGGTGGGCATGGGCGGCATCGAGCGCCACAACGGGCATCAACGGCGCGTAACCCGCCCGGATCAACCCGGCAATCTCGGACCGAAGCTGCGCCCCCACGCCCGCATCGACCAAAGGCGACCGATCCACAAAGGCCTGGTCCGACCACAGCAAGATGATTTGCACCGCCTGCGACAGCGCCAGCACATCCGCAGGCACCGCGTCCAGCGCCGCATCCATGCGCAGGAAGACAAACGCCGCCTTGATCGCGCCCGCCGGGTCAAAACGGAACGCACGGTACTGGTTTGCCCCCGCCAGCTCCAGCCGCGCGCACAGCGCCGCAAGGCCGGGGATCAGCTTTTCCAGGTTGGGAACTTCTGGCAACTCGGCCCAATCGCGGAGAAAGAACACCATCAGGTTGGCGCCAAGTTCCGGGTCTGCGGCGGCAATCTCATGCCCCGCCAAACCCGCCACTGCCTCGATCGCACCCTTCATCACGGGCAAAGTGGCATCATCCAGACCAAACACCACCGGCACCATCGCCCGACCCCAGCGCGCAAACAAATATTGCCCGTCGCTGCGGGTGAAAAGCGCTTGAACCTGTTCTGGTGTCATTCTGGCCTCCTGTCTGTGCCCCCCGATAGCGCGATGGCAACGCAGGCTCAACCATGCAGCCGCACTCTTGCGCAAGCATGCGCCTCCGGCGGGGATATTTAGGCCAGTCTGAAAGGCCTTTCACATTGGTTCAAATATCCTCGGGGGTGAATGGGCGTCAGCCCAGAGGGGGCAGAAGGCCCCCTGCCCTGAAGGCCTACCCCTCGAACAAATCGCTTTGCCCGGGGGGGCGCGGCGCCTCGAGCCCCAGGTGCCGCCAGGCCCGCGCTGCCAGCATCCGCCCGCGCGGGGTGCGTTGCAGCAAGCCCTGTTGCAAAAGATACGGCTCGATCACCTCTTCAATCGCGTCGCGCGCCTCGGACAGCGCCGCCGCGATGGTTTCCACCCCCACCGGGCCGCCGCCGTAATGTTCGGCCAACAGCATCAGATAGCGCCGATCCGCCCCATCCAGCCCGATATGATCCACCCCCAACCGCGTCAGGGCTCGGTCGGCAATGGCGCGGGTCAGGCGGCCGTCGCCCTCCACGGTCACGAAATCCACCACCCGGCGCAGCAATCGCCCAGCGATGCGGGGGGTGCCGCGGGCCCGCTTGGCGATTTCGCGGGTGCCTTCGGGATCAGACGGAATGCCCAGCAGCCGCGCGCCACGGCTGACGATCAGGTCCAGCTCATCTTCGGTGTAGAACTCCAACCGGGTCGGAATGCCGAAGCGGTCGCGCAGCGGGGTCGTCAGCAGCCCCAGCCGCGTCGTCGCCCCGACCAGCGTGAAGGGCTGCAATTCAATGCGCACCGTGCGCGCGGCGGGGCCTTCGCCGATCACCAGATCCAGCGCGAAATCCTCCATCGCCGGATAGAGCACCTCTTCGACCACCGGCGACAGGCGGTGAATTTCATCAATGAACAGCACGTCATTGGGTTCCAGATTGGTCAGGATCGCCGCCAGATCGCCGGGCTTGGCCAGCACCGGCCCCGAAGTCATGCGAAACCCCACCCCCAATTCCCGCGCCATGATCTGCGCAAGGGTGGTCTTGCCCAAACCGGGAGGGCCGTGAAACAGCGTGTGATCCATCGACTCGCCGCGGATCTTGGCGGATTCAATAAACACCCGCAGATTGGCGCGGGCCTCTTGCTGGCCGACGAAATCCTCCAGCACCTGCGGGCGCAGGGCGCGGTCCAGATCTTCGGGCAGGGGTTGCGGGCGCAGGGCGGGATCGGATGTCATCAGCGCCTCGGGGCCAGCAGCTTCAGCGCGGCGCGGATCAGGCTTGCGGTGTCAGCCTCGGGCTGCGCCGCCGCGATGGTGGCGATGGCCTGCGCCGCATCACCATGCGTGTAGCCCAGGTTCACCAGCGCCGACAGCGCGTCGGCGGTAAAGGCGGCGCGGTTTTGGGCGGCGTTCGGGGCGGTGGCCTTGCGTGGGGCCATCGGGCTGACGGATTCCAGCACCGAGTCGTCGGCCTCGGCCATCACCACAAGGTTCGCGCCCATCGCCATCACGCCGGGGGCTTTGGATTTCAGTTCCAGTATGATCCGCTGCGCCAGTTTCGGCCCCACCCCCGGTGCGGCCTGAATGGCGCGCTGATCGCCCAAGGTCAAAGCCCGCGCCACACCATCCGCCCCCAATGTGCCCATGATCGCCATCGCGGCCTTGGCTCCCACGCCCTGCACGGTGGTCAGCAGCTTGTGCCATTCCTTGTCCAGAAGCGTGGCGAACCCAAAGAGTTGCAGAAGATCTTCGCGCACCAGCAGGTCGGTGTAGAGCGCAACCGCCTCCCCCACCCCCGGCAGCGCCGCCATGGTGCGGTCGTTCACATGCACAATGTAACCCACACCGCGCACGTCGATCAGCACCTGATCGCCGCCCCGCCAATCCAGCCGCCCCGACAATTTCCCGATCATACCGCCGCCTTTTTCAATGCCGCCGCCAACCGCCCGGCGCTTTGCAGATGATGCGCGTGACAGATGGCGATTGCCAAGGCATCCGCCGCATCCGGCCCCGCGATTTTCACGCCCGGCAGTTGCACCTTGACCATGTGTTCGACCTGCCCCTTGTCGGCATGACCCACGCCCACCACGGTTTTCTTCACCGCATTTGGGGCATATTCCCCCACCGTCAGCCCGAACTGCGCCGGCACCAGCAGCGCAATCCCCCGCGCCTGCCCCAGTTTCAGCGTCGCCACCGCGTCTTTGTTCACAAAGGTGTTTTCGACCGCCGCCGCGTCGGGGGCATAGGTGCGCACCACTTCGGTCAATTGGCTGTGCAAGGACAACAAGCGTTGTGCCAGATCGCCGTCACCTTCCCCCGGAGCCGAGTGGCAAATGCCATTGGCGACATGAGTCAACCGAGCCCCCACGACGTCAATCACCCCCCAGCCCAGGTTGCGCAACCCGGGGTCAATCCCCAAAACCCGCATGCCCGCCCCTTTTGTTTTGCTTTTTATCGAAATAGCACGAAAAGGGAACATCCGCCAAGGCGAATTAAATCTTGGCAGATTTCGCCCGATCTATTATGCAGGTGCAGCAAAGCGACCGATGGGCAGCAGAAACCGACAGAACCAGCCAGACTTCGCGGAATGCCTTTAAATTTACGTCGAAACTGCGGCGAAGTGCTATGCATTGGGCGCAATGCAGGCATGCTTGGCGCGACATTGCTTTGCAGCTGCAGCATCTCTACATAGCGGCTATCGCAAAGCAATGTGCTTGGCGCGTATATGTATAAAGGATCACCGCTATGGCCGCCTATGAGACGTCCCGCGCGGCGCCGTTCGGCGCCATCTCGATTTTCCGCTCGGTTCAGGGCGTGGCAGAGACATTTTCGTCTTTGGCCGCTTGGAATGATGCCCGTGTCACCCGCAAAGCGCTGTCCAAGCTTTCCGACCGTGAGCTTGACGACATCGGCCTGTGCCGTGGCGATATTGAGATGATCGGTCGCTAAAGCAGGTCAGGTTTCCACAAGCAAAAACATCGAAAAAATCGCGTTCGAGCATAGCAAGAGGCAGCGATTTTCGATTCCCTCCAAACCTGTACTGCCAAGACCGTCACCGTTTGAATAAAAAGGGGCTGCTGTTCACCTGAACGCCAGCCCTTTTTCATGTCCGGTCAGCCCTTTTTTGCTGTCAGGAATGCTCACTTGAACCGCACCAACGTGTCGGAAATCCTGGCCGACACCCAGACCGTCAGCGGATCGGCCTGCATCAGCCAACCGCCCATGGGGTCAAAACCTTCGCCAGCCTGCAATCGCTCAACCCGCAGATTGTAGGATTCCGCGCCAACCGTGTGCAGGATCGCGCCCTTCAAACCCACGGCGCACAGGGCGACCATCAGCAAAGGGCCCAGGATGGCACGGCGCGGGCGGGATTTGCGGGCGTAATGCGACCGCCCCAAAGTGCCAGCCGCATCAAAGCCGCGGCCTTTGGAACGTGCCCGCTCGAAACGGGCAACCCGGCTGTAAAAATCAACGAGATTGGGGTCGGCCATGACAATACCTCAGTACTCTGGCCCCCGCCTGCAATCATGTTAGGTCAGGAAAGTGGCAAAATTTGGGCAGGCGTCGCAATTTGCCTTAAATTCGACGCATCACCAACGCAGACCATTCGCCCAGATCCTCGCGCGATTGGGGTTCGAACCCGGCCGCGACATAGGCGGCCGTGATCGCTTCGGCCTGCACCACCAGCAGCCCCGACAAGATCACCAAGCCGTCCTTGGCCAGATGTCGCGCCATGTCGGGGGCCAGTTCCACCAGCGGACCCTTCAGGATATTGGCGAAAACCAGATCATAGGGTGCGGCCTCGGCCAGACGCGGATGGGCGAAACCGGCGGCCTCCATGCATTCGATGCGGCCCTCCATATGATTGATCGCCACATTCGCCTCGGCCACGGCAACGGCAACTTCGTCAATATCCGACGCGATCACCAAGGCGTCGGGCAGCACCGAGGCCGCAGCCATCGCCAGAACGGCGGTACCGCAACCAATATCAGCCACTTTGGCGGGACGGAAACCGGCGTCATACAGCCGGTCAAAGGCGCGCAGACAGCCAAGCGTGGTGCCGTGATGCCCGGTGCCAAAGGCCACCGTCGCCTCTATCTGCAGCGCCACACGACCCTCGGGAACCTTGTCGGCATCGTGGCTGCCGTAAACGAAGAACCGCCCCGCCTCGACCGGAGACAACTCGCGCCGCACCTTGGCGACCCAATCGATTTCCGGCAATTCCGACAGCGCAAAGGGCCGCGCGTTGAACGCCATGGCCAGCATGTCCAGCACCGCCGGGTTCGGCTGTTCCAGAAAATACGCACCAACCTCCCACAGACCCGAGTCGTCCTCAATTTCGAACACACCGACGCCCATGGGTTCCGGCTCCATCTTTTCAATGGCTCCGGCCAGGCCGTTGGCGGCGTCCTCACCCATCAGGGTGGTCAGTGCGGTAAAGGTTGGCATCATGTGTCCGGTCGGTTGGCGTCAGGCTTGGGCAAGCCGGATCAGCAGGTAACGGTTGTTGGCAATGAAACTTTCCGAGGTCCGCGTGCGTTCAAACAGCCGCTGCGACAGGCGCGCACGTTTGCGGTCCGTCATGAGCAGACGCAAGGCGCGGTGCAACAGCCAATGCCGCCACGGGCGTTTGGCCTTGATTTCACGATCAAACCCCGACAGCCCGACGCCCAGCACGTTGAACAGCGCTTGTTCCAGGTCGATGGAAGGCGCGACGGCTTTGGTGATGTCCACTTCGGCCAAAATGGTCAACGGCTCGGCGGCAAGGGTTTCGCGGAACAGGCCAATCGCATGGCCACCGCCCACGGTATAAAACGTCGGATCAGCGCGAAAACTTTCAGACCGAAAGCAATCCCCGATCAGGATTTCCCCGCCCGGAGCCAGCAAGCCCCGCGCCTTTTGCAGCGACAAGGGCAGGGGAATATATTGAAAACTTTCCGAAAACAGGCACAGATCGAAGCCGCCGTCGCTGTGCAAATCCTCAAAGAAACAGGCGTGGATCTTGGCCTCCGGCGCGTTCACCCGGCAGCGATCCGCCAGATAGGCCGAAGGCACCACGATTTCGACGCTATGGCCAAGGGCGATCAACTTTTTCGCCGTCTCGCCTGCGCCACCGCCAATGTCCAATATCCGCAAACCGGCCCGCTCCGGCAGCAAGGCAAACAGCCGCGCCGAGTAGGCGTCCTGCGCCCGACCCACATTGCCCGCCGCAATATCAAGGCCCGTCCACAGCCCGTAGTGCAAATGCTCTTTGCCCGTCAGCCAGCGCGACAGCGCCAGCGCCGTGTCCAGCCCAACGGCCCGAGTGTCGATTTTATCAGCAGCCATAGGCCCCATCCGTCCAGCAAAGGTGGGACAGCCCTAAGGGATGCCCCGCCTGCAAGCAAGATCGAAGATCACCCCGCCACGGCCAGCCCGATCGGGCAGCTGACGCCAGTGCCGCGCACGCCGCAATACCCGTCGGGGTTCTTGGCCAGATACTGCTGGTGGTAATCCTCGGCATAATAAAACACCGGGGCGGGCAGGATTTCGGTGGTCACTGCGCCAAATCCCGCCGTGAGCAGGTTAGCACCATAGCGGGCCTTGCTGTCTGCCGCCGCCTGCGCTTGGCGCTCGTCATAAGTATAGATGCCAGAGCGGTAGGTGGACCCGATGTCATTGCCCTGCCGCATCCCCGTGGTTGGATCATGGTTCTCCCAAAAGACCCGCAGCAGCGCGTCATAAGAGATCACCGACGGGTCAAAGGTCACCCGCACCACCTCGTTATGGCCGGTCAACTGGGTGCAGGTTTCCTTGTAGGTCGGGTTTGGCGTGAACCCCGCCGCATAGCCAACCATCGTCAGCCAGACGCCCGGCGTGGCCCAAAAAATCCGCTCCACCCCCCAGAAACAGCCCATCCCGAACATCGCCTGATCCATCCCCGCAGGCACAGCCGATTTCAGCGGCAGGCCGGACAGGAAATGCACCTCGGCGGTGGGCAAAGGATCGGGGCGGCCCGGCAAAGCGTTCTGCGGGGCGACCATTTCCATTTTCTTGGCGTTTGAGAAAAACATCACGGCCTCCATTGAATTTCCTCTAATATAGGGCGGCAGGGAAGGTGCTGCCAGTCACGGTTTGGGGATTGATATGGGCGACGACAAGATCGAGGTGCAAAATGTCGGGCAGCCGGGGAAAACCTACCGCGTCGATGCGGCGAAATACCGGGCAATGCGGGGGGCGATGCTGGCGGTGTTGCCTGACAAAGCGCCGGGCATGGCCGTGGCGGAGGTGATTGATGCGGTGAAACCCCATCTGCCCGAGGCGCTGTTTCCCGGCGGCGACACAGCCGGGTGGTGGGTGAAATGCGTGCAACTGGACCTTGAGGCGAAAGGCGTGATCGCCCGCGCCAAGGCCCCGGTGCGGCTGTTTCGGGTCGCGCCTTAGTAAAAGCTTTGCGGGTCGATGTCGATCGACAGCCGCATGTTGTTTGGCAGCTTCAATTGCCCCACCCATTCTGCCAAAGCCGCCTGTAGGGGCGCTGTCTTGTCGGCCTTCACCAACAGCCGCACCCGATGCCGCCCGCGCACCCGCGCCACCGGGGCGGGCGCTGGCCCATAAACCTGCGCGCCAATGCGGCGCAAGGGATCATCCCGCCGCGCCAGTTCCGCACCGAAATCAAACACCTGGCCCACATCCGGGCTGCTCAGGATGATCCCCGCCATACGGCCGTAAGGTGGCACCCCCGCCATCCGCCGCTCTGTCGCCTCGGCCCGCCAGAACGCTTCTTCATCGCCGCCAAGGATGGCCCGGATCACCGGATGCTCGGGCTGAAACGTCTGCAACAGCGCCGTGCCCGGCTTGTCCGCGCGCCCCGCCCGGCCCGCCACCTGCCGCATCAGTTGAAAAGTGCGCTCCGCCGCGCGCAAGTCAGATCCTTGCAGACCAAGGTCGGCATCAATCACCCCCACCAGCGTCAGCAGCGGAAAGTTGTGCCCCTTGGCCACGATCTGCGTGCCAATGATGATATCGGCCGCGCCTTCGGCAATCGCCACAATCTGCTCTTTCAGCGCGCGGGCCGAGCCGAACAGATCCGACGACAGCACCGCCACCCGCGCCTGCGGAAACAGCGCCACCACCTCTTCGGCCAGCCGCTCCACGCCGGGACCAACCGGAGCCATCTTGCCCTCAACCTTGCAGGCCGGACATGCCACCGGCACCGGCTTGGTCGCCCCGCACTGGTGGCAAACCAACTGTTTCAGGAACCGATGCTCGACCATCCGCGCATCGCAATCATCGCAGCCAACCTGATGCCCGCAAGCCCGGCACAACGTGATCGGCGCAAAGCCGCGACGGTTCAGGAACAACAGCGACTGTTCGCCGCGTTCAATCCGCACCCGCACTTCCGCCGCCAGTTTGGGCGAAATCCACGCATTGGCGGCCAGCTTTTCCGCCCGCATATCAATCGCTTGCATATCGGGCAACTCTGCCGCGCCGTAGCGCGCGCCAAGATCCAGACGGCCATATTTCCCCGCCTCGACATTCGCCCAGGTTTCCAGACAGGGCGTGGCCGATGCCAGAACGATCGGCGCACCGACAATGGCCGCGCGCAAGACCGCCATGTCGCGGGCGTTGTAATAGACACCCTCTTCCTGCTTGTAGGATGTGTCGTGCTCTTCGTCGACCACGATCAGCCCCAGATCGCGGAACGGCAGGAACAAGGCCGACCGCGCACCGACGACAAAGGACGCATTCCCCTGCCCCACCATCCGCCACAGCCGCCGCCGTTCGGTCATGGTCACACCGGAATGCCATTCGGCAGGCCGCGCGCCAAACCGCCCCTGTACGCGGGCCAGAAAATCCGCCGTCAGTGAAATTTCCGGCAACAGCACCAAGGCCTGTCGCCCCATCCGCAGACATTCCGCCACCGCCTCAAGATACACCTCAGTCTTGCCCGACCCGGTGACGCCTTTCAGCAGTGTGCAGGAATAGCCGCCCTGCGCCACCGATGCGACCAAAGCATCCCCCGCCGCCACCTGATCGCCCATCAGATGCGCAGCGCCCTTGGGGTCCAACGCCGGATAGGGCAGATCGCGCGGCGCGTCTTCCTCCAACACCACGCCCAGCTTGACCAGCCCTTTGATCACCGACGGGCCACAAGCCGCCTCTTCCGCCAACTCGCCCAAGGTCACCGGCGCGCCGCCAAACCGCCGCAGCGCCTCGACGACCCGAAAGCGCGCGTCGGTCATCTGGTTGGGGATCGTATTGGAAAGCCGCAGCGTTTTGCGCATCGACGGCGGATCGCCCAACCCCGGCGCGCGGGTGGCAAGGCGCAACATCGCGGCCATCGGCGTCAGGGTGTATTTGGCGGCGCGGGTCAGGAAGGTGCGCAATTCCAACCGCATTGGCGCTGCGTCCAGCACGCGGGTCACGGGCCTGATCCGCGCCGGATCAAACTTGCCCTCGCCCTTGCCCCAGACCACGCCGATCACCTTGCGCGGCCCCAAAGGCACCTCGACGAAATCGCCATCCCCACAGCCACCCTCGGGCGCTTTGTAGTCCAGAACCCGGCCCAAAGGCTCGGTTGTCAGCACGGCCACCAACGCGCCCGCCTCATAGACCCGGTCCACCACCCTTCGCCCTTTCCTTTTTACGCCCTTTTGGGGTAAACCCCCGCCCAAGCAGTCGCAACCCATGCCAAGGATAGCCCCATGAAATTCTTCGTCGATACCGCCGATGTCGCCGCCATCAAGGAACTGAACGATCTGGGCATGGTGGACGGTGTGACCACCAACCCATCGCTGATCCTGAAATCGGGCCGCGACATTCTGGAAGTCACGCGCGAAATCTGTTCGATCGTCTCAGGCCCGGTATCGGCCGAAGTCGTCGCCCTGACCGCCGATGAGATGATCGCCGAAGGCCGCAAACTGGCCGAGATTGCGCCGAATATCACCGTCAAGGTGCCGTTGACATGGGACGGGCTGAAAACCTGCAAAGTCCTGACCGACGAAGGTAAAATGGTCAACGTGACCCTGTGTTTCAGCGCCAATCAGGCCCTGCTGGCCGCCAAGGCGGGTGCCACCTTTATCAGCCCCTTCGTCGGCCGTCTGGACGACATCAACATGGACGGGATGGAGCTGATCTCCGACATCCGCCAGATCTATGACAACTACGGCTTTGAAACCCAGATCCTTGCGGCTTCGATCCGCACCGTCAACCACGCCACCCAATGCGCGCTGATCGGTGCCGATGTCATCACCGCCCCGCCGTCGGTGTTCAAGGCGATGATCAACCATCCGCTGACCGACGCAGGCCTTGCACAGTTCATGAAGGACTGGGCGAAAACCGGGCAGAAGATTCTGTAATCTGTTAAGCTTGGTGAAAATGGCGGGGGCCAAAGCATGATCGACCAAGACCTGCGCGACCGCATCCTTGCGGAACCCGAGGTGATATTGGAGGACCGCGATGTCATGAACGCCCTGATCGGCGCGAATGAGCGTCTTATGGGGTCCAATATCGTCGATCTGCGCGGCATCGCGATGGAGCGTCTGGAAGGCCGGCTTGACCGGCTGGAAGACACCCATCGCACCGTCATCGCTGCGGCCTATGAAAACCTGGCCGGCACCAATCAGGTGCACCGCGCCATCCTGCAACTGTTGGATCCGCTGAGCTTCGAGGATTTTCTGAAAACCCTGGCAAGCTCGGTGGCCGAAACCCTGCGGGTGGATTGTGTGCGGCTGGTTCTGGAATCAGTGCAGGATTCCGAAGACCCTTCCTTGCGCAAACTGGGCGATGTTTTGTATGTGGCCCGGCCCGGTTTTGTCGGCGACTACATCACCGGCGGGCGCAATATCTCGCTGCGCCCGGTGGTGCTGCGCCAGGTGCTGCCAGAGTCGGATGCGATTTACGGCGAGCGTGCCGGTTGGGTGCGGTCCGAAGCGCTGATGAAGCTTGATTTCGGCAAGGGCCGTCTGCCCGGCATGCTGGTGCTGGGGGCCGAAGACCCGCATCAGTTCAAACCGACGCATGGCACCGATTTGCTGACCTTCTTCGCGGGCGTGTTTGAACGCACGATGCGGCGCTGGCTGTCGTGACCACGCTTGCCATCCCGCCCGCGCAACGCGATGCGCTGGCGCGCTGGCTGGACCAGTTGCGCGCGCTGGACGGGGTGGCCGCAAACACCATCACCGCTTACGCCCGCGACATCACAGGGTTTTTGGCCTTTCTGGCCGTTCACAATGGCGGCGGCGAAGGGTTGCGCGCAGTGGCCAGTCTGGCGCAACCCGATCTGCGCGCCTGGATGGCCCATGAACGCGGGCGCGGCGTGTCGGCCCGCAGCATGGCGCGCAGCCTGTCGGCGGTCAAAAACTTCGTGGCTTGGGTGGCCGACCGCGAAAGCGTGGATGCCACAACCGTTCTGTCGGCGCGCGGCCCGAAATACCGCCGCAAACTGCCGCGCCCTTTGACGGTGGACGGCGCGCGCGACATGATCGACGGCGTGGGCGAACAGGCGCGCGACGACTGGATCGCCGCCCGCGACATCGCCGTGGTGACCTTGCTTTACGGTTGCGGCTTGCGGATATCCGAGGCGCTGGGGCTGACAGGTGCCGCCCATCCCTTGCCCGAGGTGCTGCGCATCATCGGCAAAGGTGGCAAAGAGCGCATTGTGCCGGTGCTGCCAGTCACGCAGGCCGCCGTGGCCCGCTATGCCGCCCTGTGTCCCTATGATCTGGCGCGCACGGACCCGCTGTTTCGCGGCGCGCGCGGTGGGGCACTGAACCCGCGCCTGATCGCGCTGGTGATGGAGAAAACCCGGATGCAACTGGGCCTGCCGTCCTCGGCCACCCCCCACGCCCTGCGCCACAGCTTTGCCACGCATTTGCTGTCGGCGGGCGGCGATCTGCGCTCCATTCAGGAACTGCTCGGCCATGCCTCTTTGTCCACCACTCAGGCCTACACTGCGGTGGATGCCGCCCGCCTGATGGAGGTTTACGACAAGGCCCATCCCCGCGCCTGACGCCTTCTGGCAAGGCGCACCGCCACGGGCATTGCAAATTCGGCGCATTTGCGCGACACCAAGTTATGGATATTCGTCTCAAAGCCCTGTCTGTTCACCTGCTCACCGCTTCTGGCGCTGTGTTGTCGATGTTTGCCATGCTGGCGGCGGTAGAGGGCGATTGGCAGACCATGTTCCTGTGGCTGGTGGTGGCGCTGTTTGTCGACGGTATCGACGGCCCTTTGGCGCGGCGTTACGATACGGCGTCGAATTGGCCGACCTATGACGGCGTGCTGATGGATCTGATCGTCGATTACCTGACCTATGTCTTCATCCCCGCCTATGCCTTGTTCAAATCGGGCATGCTCGACGGTTGGACCGGTTGGCTGGCGATCATCGCGATCGTCTATGGATCGGTGGTCTATTTCGCCGATACCCGCATGAAAACCAAGGACAAATCCTTTTCCGGCTTTCCGGCCTGCTGGAATATGGTGGTGCTGGTGCTGTTCGCGGTGGCCCCCGGTCAATGGGTGATCTTGGTGACCGTGATCTTGCTGAGCATCGCCATGTTCCTCAACCTGAAATTCGTCCACCCCACCCGCACCAAACGCTGGCGGTGGGTGACGCTGCCGATGTCACTGGCTTGGCTGATCTTTGCCGGATGGGCGGCTTGGGTGAACTTTGCCGAAGGGTCGCTGGCGCATTGGGGGCTGGTGATTTCATCGCTGTACCTGTCGTTCGCGGGGATTGCGCAGCAGATCATACCGGACCGGTCGGCGCAGTAGGCAGGCGGCGGACGGGGGTTTCACACCCCCGCGCTGCGCTGCCCCCGTGGGATATTTTTGCCAAGATGAACGAAATTTTAGTCAAATTGTCGCGCTAAAGCCGCGTCAGGATCACGCCGCCCACAATCACACAGGCCGCCAGCGCTTTGCCGCGGGTCATCGCCTCGTCAAACACCAGCCAGCCGATCAGCACCGCAAACAGGATCGAGGTTTCGCGCACCGCCGCCACCACGGCAATCGGGGCGCGTGTCATCGCCCAGACGGACACCGCATAGGCCCCGTAAGACGCCGCTGCGGCGATCATGCCGGTGCCCCACGCCTTGCGGTCGCGCGGCAGCACCGCCAACCCTTTGAACGCCAGCATGCCCGTGGTGAACAACAGCCCATCGGCCACAAAAACCCAAGCCACATAGGCGATCGCGTCGCCCGACACCCGCGCGCCGGTGCCGTCCAACAGGGTATAGGTTGCGGTGGCACAGGCCGATCCCAAAGCGAAGGGCAGCATGCGGCGGTTCTCGCCATTGGCAAAAATCCCCTGTGCCATCAACAAGATACCACAACCCAACACCGCGATCCCCGCCAATTCCTGCAGGGTCAGGCGGTCGGGCAACAAGGCCAGCCCGGCCACCGCCACGATCAGGGGGGCCGCGCCGCGCGCGATCGGATAGACCCGGGAAAGGTCGCCGCGATCATAGGCATAGGTCAGAAAAAACTTGTAAAAGAAATGCGCGCAGCCCGCCATCAGCACCCATTTCCACACCTCGGGCGCGGGGATCGGCCGGGTCGCCGCCACGGCCAGACCGATGGGTATTTCGCCGATGGACAAGACCACCATCGCCCCCAGTCGCGAGGCTCCGGTCTTGATCAGGGCGTTCCACAGCGCGTGCAGAAAGGCCGATCCAAGGACGGCCAGCAGGATGGCAAAGCTCATATGGCGCCCTATTGTTTTACAAAACTGTTACAGAACGCCAGCTTGCCCCGCAAGGCCATCAAAGCAGCAGCGACGCAGCACCTTCGAGTTTCAACAGGTAAACCTTGGTCTCCACCCCGCCCTTGGCCGAAAATCCACCCAAGCCGTTGGCCGCCAGAATGCGATGACACGGGATCAGCACGGGGATCGGATTGGCCCCGCAGGCCTGTCCGATGGCCTGCGCCGGGGCCCCGATCTGCCGCGACAGGTCGCCGTAACTGCGCGTCAATCCATAGGGAATCGCCGCCATCGCCCGGCGGACCTGTTCGGCAAAGCCGGTGCCATAGTCCAGCGGCAGATCAAACCGGGTCAGGCGGCGGTCAAAATAGGCGGTCAATTGGGCGATGGCCTCGGCCAGCAGCGGCGTTTGCGGCGCAGGCGCGGGTTGCCAATGCAGGGCGGTGATGACGCCCGCCTGCTCGGTAATGCTGATCGGCCCCAGCGGGCTGTGCATCCCCGCCCGCATCAGGCAATTGCCAAGGGGCGGAACGCCTCCCGCACCATGGCGGCCAGCCCCTCGATGGCCTCGGACGTCCCGCGCGGATTGCGTTTCAGCACCACGCGGGCGCGGTCGACGATGGGAAAACCGTCGGCGGCCGTCAACTCGCGACACCCCGCCGGGATGGTGCTGCGCGACAGCGGGCAGATCGCCAGCCCAGCCCGCACCGCAATGCGCAAGCTGCCCGAGGTGTCGCATTCAAACGCCGCCCGCCACGGGATGCTTTGCAGGTCCAGACTGCGCAGGGCAAAGTCGCGGCACCAGTCCGAGCGCAGATAAACCCCCACCGGCACCGGGTTTTGCAGGTGCTGCGCATGGGTGATCGAGGTCACCCAAACCGTCGGATCAATACACAACACCTCGTCGCCCGAGGTATGGCTGCTGTCATAAATCACAGCCAGATCAAGATGATCCTCGTCCAGCGCCGCCTGTTGCGGGGCGGTGAAATCGCAGCGCACCGTCACTTCGGCCCCCGGATGGCGTTCCGAAAACGCGGCCAGCGCGCGCGGCAGGATGGTTTCGGCATATTCATCCGGGATGCCGATCCGCACCGGGCCGATCAGCGGCTTTTCCCGCAGCGCTGTCGCCGCCTCGTCCAAAAGCGACGTCACGCGCCGGGCGTAGGGCAGCAGTTGCACCCCCCGGGGCGTCAGCGCCACGCCGCGCGGCTGGCGCAAAAACAACGGCTGGCCAAGGCTTTCTTCCAGCCGCCTTATTTGCATCGACACCGCCGATTGCGTGCGCCCGATGCGGTCCCCCGCCGCCGTCACCGACCCGGTATCGGCCACCGCCAGAAAGGCGCGCATCAGGTCACTGTCCAGAGGGATCATGGGATTGCCATTCGCATTACTGATGGCACCCATGATTTCAATTCGTTTGTCTTATGTCAATCCTTGGCGCAAAAGCAGGCCAATCGATCTGCCGAGAAGGAGTCCGCCATGATCAAAGCCCTGTTTGCCCACCAGCGCCCCGCCATCGCCGCTCTGCTGGCCCGCGCCGATGATCATTTTCTGGACGATATCGGCCTGACCCGTTTCGACGTGGAATGCCTGCTGCGCGAGGGCACCCCGGCCCAGCCCAAGCCGCGCTTTGCCATCGTCCACGCCTAGCATGACATCGACGCCGCCCCGGACGTGACCCGGGGCCACACAGCCACCCCGCCGCCCCGGATGTGATCCCGGGCGGCGCGGTGCTTTTTACCCCAAAGCCGCGTCGCAGCGCGCGCAGGTTTGGGCGTGCCTGTGGGTGCCAACGTCTGGCTTGATCTGCCAGCAGCGTTGGCATTTCTCGCCCATCGCCAGTTCAAAAACCACAGCGATTCCTGGCACTTCGGGCAGACGGAACGCCTCGGGCGGCGCGTCGTCGGCGGTCAGTTGGATATCCGATGTGATGCAGCCCTCCGCGAAATCAATCGACTTCAGCGCGGCCAGAATCGCGGTATCGGCAACATGCACCACCGGGGCGGCCTCCAGACTTGCCCCGATCACCTTGGCCGTGCGCTGCACTTCCAGCGCGCCATTGACCACCCGGCGGGCGGCGCGGACCGATTCCCACTTCGCCGCCAAGCCCGGGTTCAGCCATTCCGCAGGCGTTTCCGGCATATCGACCAGATGCACCGACGAACCCTCGGCCGGGAAGCGGCACAGCCAGACCTCTTCCATGGTGAACACCAGCACCGGGGCCAGCCAAGTGGTCAGGCGGTGGAAAACGATGTCCATCACCGTGCGCGCGGCGCGACGGCGCAGCGAGTCTGCGGCATCGCAATACAAGACATCCTTGCGGATATCGAAATAGACCGCCGACAGATCGGTGGTGGCAAAGGTGAACAGCTTTTGGAACACGCCCTGGAAATCATAGCGCGCATAACCGTTGCGCACTTCGGCGTCCAACTCGGCCAGACGGTGCAGCAGCCATTGCTCCAGCTCCGGCATGTCCTTCAAATCCACCTTCTCGGCGTCCGAAAAGCCCGCAAGGTTCCCAAGCAAGAACCGCATGGTGTTGCGCAAACGGCGATAGCTGTCGGCGACGCCTTTCAGGATTTCCTTGCCGATGCGCAGATCGACGGTGTAGTCGGACAAGGCCACCCACAGCCGCAGAATATCTGCGCCGTATTCCTTGATCACCTCTTCGGGGGCCACGGTGTTGCCGATGGATTTGGACATCTTCATGCCCTTTTCATCCAGCGTGAACCCATGCGTCAAAACCCCGCGATAGGGCGCGCGGCCCTTGGTGCCGCAGGCCTGCAGCATCGAGGAATGGAACCAGCCGCGGTGCTGATCGGTGCCCTCAAGGTACAGGTCGGCAATGCCATCCGCCGACCCATCCGCGCGGTCGCGCAGCACGAAGGCATGGGTGGAGCCACTGTCAAACCAGACGTCCAGCACGTCAAAGACCTGCGTGTAATCCGAAGGGTCCACGACGCCCGCCAACGTCTTGTCCTTGAAACCGGCGCTGTACCAAACGTCTGCACCGTCCGCCTCGAACGCCGCCTTGATGCGGGCGTTGACCTCCTGATCGCGCAAGATGAAATCGGCATCGGTCGGCTTTGCGCCCACTTTCGTAAAGCAGGTCAGCGGCACGCCCCAAGCGCGTTGACGTGACAACACCCAATCGGGCCGCGCCTCGATCATCGAGTGCAGGCGGTTGCGGCCCGCAATCGGGGTCCATGTCACCAGTTGGTTGATCGAATTGAGCGCCCGCTGACGGATGGTATCGCCATAGGTCCCCATGCCATCGTCCAGCACCTTGTCAATCGCCACGAACCACTGCGGCGTGTTGCGATAGATCAGCGGTGCTTTGGATCGCCACGAATGCGGGTAGCTGTGCTTCATCTTGCCTTTGGCGAACAACGCGCCTTGTGCATGCAAAGCCTTGATATTGCTGACGTTGGCCGCCCCCTCTTTGCCCTCGGCATTGATGATGAACTGGCCGCCAAACAGCGGCAGATCGGCGCGGTAGGAACCATCGGCCTCGACGTTATAGGTCATCGGCAGACCAAATTTCAGACCCATCTGATAGTCGTCATCGCCGTGGGACGGGGCGGTATGGACAAAACCCGTGCCTGCGTCGTCGGTGACATGATCGCCGGGGAGCAGGGGGACATCGTAGTCCCACTCGCCTGCGCCGCCATCGATTCCGCGATAGGGATGGGCAAGGGTCATGCCGGAAGGATCAAAGGATGCAATCCGCTTGACTGAGTCATCTGGCAGTTTTGCAGCAGCGAATACGCTCGCGGCTAGCTTGTCAGCCAGCACGACGCGCTCAACAGAGTTGCCGCCGTCCTCTTGAGACTTAACGATTTCGTAAAGGCTATAAGCAATGGACGGATTAAACGACACTGCCCTGTTTTGTGGGATGGTCCAGGGTGTGGTCGTCCAGATAACGATAGAAAAAGGCACTGTGTTGCGTTCGAGAAAAGCCAGAGACGAAGCTTTTTCTGATGCAAGATGTTCAGCTTCTCCACCAGCGGCTACAAAAGTTCCGCTGCTGCTTAGCGCCACCACCGGAAACGCCACCCAGATCGTGTGGCTGGTGATGTCGTGATATTCCACCTCGGCCTCGGCCAGCGCGGTTTTCTCGACCGGCGACCACATCACCGGCTTGGATCCTTGATACAGCGCGCCATTGTTGACGAATTTCATGAACTCATCCGCGATCACCGCTTCGGCGTGGTAGTCCATGGTCAGATAGGGGTCTTCCCACTTGCCCGTCACGCCCAAACGCTTGAACTCGGCGCGCTGAATGTCGATCCAGCCCTCGGCAAAGCGGCGGCATTCCTGACGGAAATCGACGATATCGACGTCGTCCTTGTTCAGCCCCTTGGCCCGGTACTGCTCTTCGATCTTCCACTCGATCGGCAGGCCGTGGCAATCCCAGCCCGGCACATAACGGGCATCCTTGCCCATCATCTGCTGGCTGCGCACCACCATATCCTTGAGGATCTTGTTCAGCGCATGGCCGATGTGCAAATGCCCGTTGGCGTAAGGCGGGCCGTCGTGCAGCGTGAACGGCACCCGCCCGGTTTTCTCGCGCAGGCGGTCATAGACGCCGATCTGCTCCCAGCGCGCCAGCCAGTCAGGTTCGCGCGCAGGCAGGCCCGCCCGCATCGGAAACTCGGTTTCGGGCAGGAAAACGGTGGTCGAATAGTCGGCAGGTGTATCAGCGCACATCGCGGCGGTCCTTGCAAATGGGGTATCGGTCGGGGTGCCAAGCACCAAACTCCCGGCGTCTGAACGGGTCAGCGCGCCGGGCCGATAATTCGGATGATGCTCACGAATATGCGGTCCATGCGGGCCTTATAGGAAAGGGGCGCGCTGCGGTAAAGGGGCCTGCGTCAGCCTGCCCGATTGCGACCCCGCGAACACCGGCGCAGGCGGACCAAATGACAGCCCTTGCCCGCTTCCCCATCCCCCGCCGATCCCCCCGATGCAAGGTCGGTTTTGGCCCGTAGCATCGGGCGCGGCATGCGGATGGGCTTGGCGGATGAAGGCACCTGACCGCCGAATCTGCTGCGATTCGCCGCCAAGGTTAACGGCCTTGCCGTCCCGACGCGCGTAGGGACGGATAAACCACGCCAACCCCCCGGATAACCGACGCGAAAAACCCAGCCGTTTTCCAGATTAACGCAGCGTCCCCATAGGCTTAACGATCTTTCACCGCCTCACCCACCCAGCGGTTCAGCCACGCCAACCCCGCCAGCGACAGACCCAGCCCAAGGAAGCTGATCACCCGCGTCAACCCGGTCAAACCCGCCGCATCCAGCAAGAACACCTTGGCAATCGTCAGACCGATCACCGCCATCGCCACCCGCCGCAGCGTCACCGACCGCGTTGCCACCGCCTGATACAACAGCGCCGCGCCCAAAAGCATCAGCGCAAGTGTGTAGGTGTAAAGCTCACCCTGCTCGACCCCCGGCGCGCCTAGCCAATCGCCCTGCCAGAAGCGCCGGATCTCAAGCCCCGCATAGAGCATCAAAAGACCAGTACCCGCACCCGCAAACCAAATCTTTACAAGGCGTTGCAACCCCGGCAACCGCCAAGCCGCCGCCAACAGGATCAACCCCGGCACGCCATAGGCAAGCAGCAGACTGTCCAAAATCATCGGCCCTTTGACCAGCCCGCCATTGTCATCGGGATAGCGGCTGAACAATGGGTTGAAAGGCACAACAGCGGCTGCCAAAGCCAGCGCCGCCAGACCCCCCGCCACCACCGCGATGGCCTGACGCAAACGCCTCAAAACGCCGCCCAAACGCGCCCGGTACAGTTGCATCAGCATCAACACAAGCCAAGGTATCGCGTTCAGCGCGTAACCCCAATGCGAGTCGAAATTATTGGTGGCGTCGACACTGTCTGGCAAAAGCCAACGTGAAATCAACACGTTGATCAGTATTGCGCCAAACCCCGCCACCGCCGATTCCAGCACGCCCTTGGGCAAAACCCGCCCCTCGGGCAGCAGCCAAAGCGCCGCGATCAGCGCCACAATCACCCCGCCAAAGGCCAGCACCACCTGCCCCAAAGGCGCGTCCATCGCCCAGCCCACGCCCGGATCGGCCAACAGCCGATAGCCCAGAACCGCCACCGCCAACTGGATAAACCAGCCCATCTCGGGCAGTTTGAACCGGCGGTCCAGCCCCGCCGCCACCAGCGCCAGCACCGCCAAAGCCAGCGTCAGCGCAGTCTTGGTGGTCAGCAAGAACAGCGCCAAAGCGATCAGCGACAGCGCCGAAAGCGTGGCATAAGCGACCCGTCGTTTGTCCGCGTCCAACCCCGCATAACGCAGCGCCAAGGCCACCATCGCAGCCGCCAAGCCCATGATATGCAGGGCCCAAGCGTAAACACCCAGCACAGGTGCAGGGGCCCAAAGCAGTTCCAGAACCGCCGCAGAAACCGGAGCCACCAGCACTGCGGCAAGGCCAAAAGGCACCGCCAGCGCCCCCCCTTTGAACGACCGCACCGCCGCCGCCGCCGACATCGCAACCGCCATCGCCAGCAGGATCGTCACCGTCATCGGGGCGGATGTTTCGGGCGGTCGGCTGGCGATCGCTTGGCTTAAAAACTCCCAATAGACCGGCATGTAACCATAGCCCTGCATCACCAGCGCGCCCACGAACCCCACCGCAGGCAATGTCCCCAGATCGGCCAGCCCCTCGGCCCGGTCGGCCCATACCACATAGGCCAGCGCCAGCAGTGTCAGCCCGCCCATGGCCAGCATCGCCTCGGCGGGCGAACGGTCGGCCAGCAACACCAGCGTCAGCGTCGACACCAAAGCCGCGCCGGCGGCAAGACGCACAGGAAACGGCGGCCAGCCGATTTTTCTATGAGACATAAGGGTTTGCAGCACAAACGGCCCCTCGTGACGTGGCACCAGTGACAGCAGCGGAAGCACCACCGCCGCGAAGGCCAGCGCCAAAGCCAGCCCAACCCAGCCCGCCACTCCCGCGCCGCCCAGATAGATCAGCGCCCCGCCGCCATAGCCCAAGACCAGCGCCAGCACCGACACCCAAGCCCACCGCCGCACCGCATCCACCGCCAACCCGACACAGGCGATCACCCCGTAATAGCCGTAAAGCCAAGCCGAAGGTGCGGACCCGCCTGCCACGATGAACGGCGCAACCGCCGCCCCCAGCAACCCCACAGCCACCAGCAATGGCCCGTAAAACCAGCCCAATCCCACCGCCAGCACCGCCGTGGCCAGATGCCCGGCAAAGGCCAGTTCCGGGCCGATCAACCCATACATCTGTCGCGCCGCCATCACCGCGGCAAAGATCGACACCAGACCCGCACCCGCGAACACCGATGGCAGGTGGGCGGTTGACGTTTGCCCCTCATCCCCATGCCTGCGGCGCACCCACTCCCCCGCACCGATCAGGCAGGCCCCAAAGGCAATTGCCGCCAAAACCCGCAGACCGGGCGGCAGCAAACCCTTTTCCACGCCATATTGGACAAAAAACACCCCCGCCAGCGCCAAAGACAGCGCCGATACGGCGTAAACCCAGTTCTCTCGCAGCCATTGCGCCAAGGCACCAAAGCGGTCGGCGCGCAGCACCAGCGGCTGGTTCTGATCCGGCGTCTGCGCGGCAATCGCCTGCGCCGCCAGATCGGGCGCGTCGCTTGTCTCGATCTGCCACGGCGCGATGGTTTGGGGGACGGCGTCTTGGGGGACGGCGTCTTGGGGGGCGATGGTCTGAGGCACACCAAGCACTTCTGTGACGGCGATGGGCGTCGCAGCCTCGGCTTGCGCAGGCCCGGCTTGCAGCGCAGCGCGCTGTTCGCGCACCACCCGCTCCAGCACCGTAATCCGCGCCTTCAGACCCGACTGGCCAACAAACAGCGTGACGATGGAGGCCGGGATCGCCAAAATCACCAAGCCGATCAATACGATAATGCCGTCCATGATAATGCCCCAATGCAAACCGTGCGCTGATGATAGGGCCTGCCAGCCCACCTGCAAAGTGGGGAAATGCTGACCGAAAAAGAGCTTGCGAGGCGTGGAAGCCTTCGGTCAAATGCGCTGATGAAACAGGGTTCCATTGGCATTATTGGCGCGGGTATGGGCGGTTTGGCGGTGGCCAGCCTGCTGGCTCAAGCGGGGCACTGCGTCACCATCGCGGAACGCTTTGCTCAGGCCCGCCCGGTGGGGTCCGGGCTGGTTTTGCAACCCGTGGGGCTGGCAGTGCTGGACGCCCTCGGTGCAGGTCAAGCCGCGCGCGCCTATGCCGCGCCGATTTCGCGGATGCTGGGCCATGCGGGTGGCCGCGCGGTGCTGGACGTGGCCTATGCCGCGCGGGCCCCGGGACTGGCGATGCACCGTGCAGCACTTTTTGCGGTTCTGTGGCAGACCGCAAGGGACGCAGGCGTGCAGGTGGTCACCGCGGCCAATGTGACGGCCGCCCCGCAAGAAGGGGCAAAACGCTGGCTGCTGTGGGATGGGGCAGACATGTTGGGGCCGTTTGATCTGGTGATCGACGCTTCGGGCGCGGGGTCGGCGGTGTCCCCCCTGACGGCGCGCGCCCTGCCCTTTGGCGCGATCTGGGGGCATGTGCCTTGGCCTTCGGCAACCGACTTTTCGCAAACCCGGTTGATTCAGCGCTATCATGGGGCGCACCGAATGGCGGGCGTGCTGCCGATCGGGCGGTTGCCGGATGATCCCACACCCCTTGCAGCGGTGTTCTGGTCGATGCCACGGGCAGAACTGGACGGCTGGCCCTCCCGTGACTTGACCGAATGGAAGGCAGAAGTGGCGGCATTCTGGCCCGAAATGGCGGTGTTTTCAGATCAGATCACCGCGATGACCCCTGCCCACTATAGCCACGGCACTCTGCGCCGCCCCTACCTGCCGGGACTGGCTTTTATCGGCGACGCCGCGCATCGCGCCAGCCCGCAGTTGGGCCAAGGGGCCAATATGGCGCTGCTGGATGCTATGGCTTTGGCGGTGGCGCTGCGCGAAGGGTTGGACGGCGCGCTGCCACGCTATGCGCAGATGCGGCGCTGGCATGTGCGCGGCTATCAGATGATGAGCGCGGCATTCACCCCGATGTATCAATCAGATAGCCGCATCCTGCCTCGGCTGCGCGACCATCTGCTGGCGCCCTTGGGTCAATTGCGCCCGATCCGCGCGGTGCTGTCGCGGCTGGTGTCGGGCACGCTGATGCCGCCGCTTGCATCACAGGTCTGGCCCGGTCAGGATGCGGGCCAAACCCCCTTGGCGGAGTAACCCAATGCGCGCACCATCGGTCAATGTTCTAGGCACTTCGTTGGAAACCTGCAGCAGCCACCCCGTCACTGGCTTTTTCCGCAACGGCTGCTGCGACACCGGGCCAATGGATCAGGGCATGCACACCGTCTGCGCCATCATGACAGCCGAGTTTCTGGCGATGTCGAAATACCTTGGCAATGACCTGTCCACCCCGCGCCCCGAATATGGCTTTGCCGGACTGAACCCCGGTGATCGGTGGTGCCTGTGCGCCGCGCGGTTCTTGCAAGCCCACACCGAGGGGGCAGCCCCAAAGGCCGTTCTGGCCGCCACCCATATTCGCACGCTGGACGTGGTGCCGCTGTCGGTTCTGCGGCTTTACGCCACCGATTTGGCAGCGGGTTGAGGCTCGGGCGTCAACCGCAGCCCCCCGGTTTCATCCCGCATCAAATCGTCAATGAACAAAGACAGCAGTTGAGACCGCCCCGAAACCCCGGCTTTGCGGTAAATCGCGTTGGTCTGTGCCTTGACCGTGCCTTCAGAGGTGGCGCGCAGCACGGCGATGTCGGGCGTGGACAGCCCCTTGATCGCAAACAGTGCCACGTCCTTTTCAGCCGGGGTCAGGCCCCATTCGGTGAAACGTTCGGCCAGCAGATCCATGAAGGCCCCCGATGCGCGGCGCAGACGTGCCTCGGCGACATTGCGTTCCCGAAAGGCACGGCGGAGTGACATAGCACCCAGCACAAGACCGATGATCAGCCCAAAAGCCGCAGCGATTTCAAGATATTCGCGGTATTCCCAAGACAGCGGGGTCGTGGTGAACCCAAAGAAGGACGACAAGATATCCGACACAAAAAACACAGCGCACAGCGCTTGAATGATGAACACTGTCAGAACGGGAACGGTGTTTCTCACTGTGGCACAGTCCTGTTCAGGGGGCGATATGACCGGTGATCAATCTTCATCGCTGTCGTCCTCCGAGTCTGGGTCTTCGCTATCGTCCGGATCTTCGGTCTCGTCTTCGCCGCCCTTGTCTTTGATGGTGCCGTTGCCGCCAGGGTTGCCCATATTGGCGCTGGCAATCTGCGGCGACGACACTTCGCCATCCGGGCCGATCCAAAGATCGCGCAACACTTCGCCGGTGCGGGGGTTGAGGATGATTTCACGTCGCCCGCCTTTCAAGACGGCACTGATCTTGACGCGGCCCAGCAAGGTGGTTTCCACAACAATCTTATTGTAACCTTGCGCACGCAAGTGCGCGATCACAGCGTCCTCGTAAGACGCCGCAACTGCCACGCTGGCGCTTATTGCCGCGATGCAAAACACCGTCATGAAGTGGCGTCGGTTCATCTTGTCACCCGTATGGAACGGCCCGGTTCCTGACAGTATCGGCCAAGCCAGGCGCCCCGGCAAGACCGGGGCGCGCAGCAATTCAGTTTCGGTAAAATCGTGGCTCAGTGGTCGTCGTCGTCATCGCTGCCGTTGTCGTCATCATCACTGCCGTTGTCGTCGTCATCGCTGCCGTTGTCGTCATCATCGCTGCCGTTGTCGTCGTCGTCGCTGCCGTTGTCGTCGTCATCGCTGCCGTTGTCGTCGTCGTCGCTGCCATCAATGCTGTCGTCGTCGCTGCCATCAATGCCGTCGTCGTCAATGCCATCGATGCCGTCGTCGTCAAAATCTTCGCCAACCTGACGCACGAAGGCGCCAGTCCGGGAGGCTTCTGCGCCCGAAACATTGTAGGATTCTCTCTGGATTACGGCGCCGGTCTCTTTGTCGTAAATCACTTCAACCTTGATACCGTCCTTGATCGCCTCAACCTTGATCTGGGTGGGGCTCTCTTTGACCTCGATGAAGGTGTAGGCGTCGGCCTGATACGAGGTCAGGATATCGTTGCTGGTGACGGCGGCAAAAGCCATCGTGCTGGACAGTGCCATCGCGGCGGTGAACATCATCAGTTTGGTTTTCAATTTCATGGTCGTAACCCTTTTTTCATATATCGGCGTGTCTGGGCACCGAGGTTGATCTGCGTTGTTTCGTTTGCCGCTACCGGCGACGAGACAAGGAATGCGACCGATCCCAAAAAAACGAAATTGACCTGAGGTTTAACACAGGGGGTTTATGCCCGCAGTTTGGGCGCATAAACCTGAGTTTATGTGATTTTGGGGGAAAACAGCGACCCGTCGGCCGATTGGCAAGTTCCTGATGTTTCAGGTTTGGTGGCGTCTTGCCGGGGCGCGCGGCCCTATAGGCGCAAAGTTTAAGCCCGGCGCGTGATTTCAGGCGCTTTAGGCCCGCAGCCTTGCCTTGCTTTGGCCTGAGTTTTCGGATGATTCGAACGGCTGAGCCGCACTTCCCCCCATCATGTCATCGATGAACAGAGACAGCAGTTGTGGTCGCCCCGTCACCCCAGATTTGCGATAGATCGCCGCCGTCTGTGCTTTGACGGTGCCTTCGCTGGTTTCGCGCAGCTGCGCGATTTCCGGCACGTTCAGTCCCTTGATGGCAAACAGCGCGACAGCCATTTCGGCGGCAGTCAGTTCCCCTTCCTTGAACCGTGCGGTCAGCATACCCATGAAAGCGGCTGAGGCGCGGGTCATTTGCCGCCCTTTCGACAGCCCGATTGCCGAGCTTTCGCACCGCACAGCAAGTCAAGACCCAGTCCCGCGCTGTCACACAGGTTCGGCACCGAAGCCGGATCATGCGCCACCGATTCGCGCGCCGCGTCCTGACTGGCCAACAGGATGTCGCGCCTGACCATGTCGGGCTCGCCACCGCCGTTTGTTGTACCGAAACACCCGCACGCATATTGAACTCGTTAGCTTTTATCGCAACCGTGTGCACCTGCTCCATCCTCATCAACAGCCTCTGACCTGTCAGGAGTCGCAGGGCGACACCCCGTGGAATCGCCGGTCAAATTGTGGGAACGATGCAGTACAGCTTGACTGCAGGCCATCCGCCAAACGTTTGCGACGGCCAACCGTGGCAGCAAAAAGGCGCGCAAACTTTCGTTCGCGCGCCTTAAGCTTTGGAAAACGGGCTGTTATCAACCAGAGATTTTCACACCCAGATGCCGGGCCACGGTGAAAATATCCTTGTCGCCACGCCCACACATGTTCATCACGATGATATGGTCGGCAGGCAGGGTTGGCGCGATCTTCATCACATGCGCCAGCGCGTGGCTGGGTTCGAGTGCCGGGATGATGCCTTCCAGCTTGCACGACAGCTGAAACGCCTCCAGCGCCTCGGCATCGGTGATCGAGACGTAGTGCACACGGCCCATGTCATGCAGCCACGAATGTTCCGGGCCAATGCCGGGATAATCGAGGCCCGCTGAAATCGAGAAGCCCTCCAGAATTTGGCCGTCATTGTCCTGCAGCAAATAAGTGCGGTTGCCGTGCAACACACCCGGGCGGCCGCCGGTCAGGCTGGCGCAATGCTCCATGCGCTCATCGACGCCTTTGCCGCCTGCCTCCACCCCGATGATGTTCACCGACGGATCATCAAGGAAGGGGTAGAACAGTCCCATGGCATTCGAGCCGACGCCAATGGCCGCGATGAGGGTGTCGGGCAAGCGGCCGACCCCCTCTTGTTCTGCCAACTGCCAGCGCACTTCCTTGCCGATGATGCTTTGGAAGTCGCGCACCATTGCCGGATAGGGATGCGGTCCGGCCACAGTGCCGATGCAATAGAAAGTATCGCGCACATTGGTGACCCAATCGCGCAGCGCATCGTTCATCGCGTCTTTCAGCGTGCCACGCCCCGACGTGACCGGAATCACCTCGGCCCCCAGCAGTTTCATGCGAAACACGTTCGGGGCTTGGCGTTCCACGTCATGCGCGCCCATGTAGACCACGCATTGCAGGCCAAACTTGGCGCAAACAGTGGCCGTTGCAACGCCGTGCTGCCCTGCCCCGGTTTCCGCGATGATCCGGGTCTTGCCCATGCGCCGGGCCAGAATGATCTGGCCCAGCACGTTGTTGATCTTGTGCGCGCCAGTGTGGTTCAGCTCGTCGCGCTTCATGTAGATCTTGGCGCCGCCCAGATGCTTGGTCAGGCGGTCAGCGTAATACAGCGGCGAGGGGCGGCCGACGTAATGCTTCCACAGATCCTCCATTTCCGCCCAGAAGGTGGGGTCGGTCTTGGCAAACTCATAACGCTCTTCCAGATCAAGGATCAGCGGCATCAGGGTTTCGGACACGAAGCGGCCACCGAATTTGCCAAAGCGGCCCTGTTCGTCTGGTCCGGTCATAAAGCTGTTCAATCCGTCTTCCATCATCATTCCCCCGTTTGTTAAAGAGGGTGTAGCGCTGTTGCGGGTTGGGGAAAAGGGGGGGCTGGCACGACGTCGATGGTTCGGGCTTTCAGCCGCAGAAATTTGGGCACAAAGGATGCGACTGAAGCGTAGTCGGGGCAGGCAAGCCGCAGATCAAAGCCAGGCGTCGCGGCCTGTCCCTGTGGCTTCGGAGGCATTGGCATGACCAGCTTGTGCCAGAATCTGATCCAATCCGCGTGCGATCCCGGCGGCCATCGACAGGCCCTGATAGACCATGGCGGTGTAAAACTGCACCGCCGTGGCCCCCGCGCGCAGTTTCTCATAGGCTTGTTGCGGCGTTGAAATGCCGCCCACCCCGATCAAGGGCAAACGCCCCTCGGTCAGTTTGGACAGTTGCGCCAAAACGCGGGTGGATTTTTCGAACAATGGCGCGCCGGAAAGGCCTCCTATTTGGCCCGCGTTTGCACTTATCAAGCCTTCTCGCGACAAGGTTGTATTGGTCGCAATGATGCCCGACAGACCCGATGCCAGCGCCACCTCGGCAATTTCGGCCAATTCATCGCCGTTCAGATCGGGCGCAATTTTCAGGAACACCGGGATAGGGCGCGCCAAAGCGGCACGGGTTTCCATCACCCCGGCCAGCAATGCCGACAGCGCCGCACGTCCCTGCAAGTCGCGCAGGCGTTCGGTGTTGGGAGAGCTGACATTCACCGTCGCAAAATCGACATGCGGTCCGCAGACCGCCAGAACAGCGGCAAAGTCAGCGGCGCGGTCGGTGCTGTCCTTGTTGGCCCCAAGGTTCAACCCCACTGGAACCGGCCCCGGTTTGCGCATCGCCAGCCGCGTCGCAATCGCCACCGCGCCTTCGTTGTTGAAGCCAAAGCGGTTGATGGCGGCACGGTCCTCGGTCAGCCGGAACAGGCGCGGTTGCGGATTGCCGGGTTGCGGGCGGGGCGTTGCGGCCCCCACCTCGATAAAGCCAAAACCTGCGCGCGACAGTGGGCCGACCGCAGTTGCATTCTTGTCATAGCCCGCAGCCAGCCCCACCGGGTTGGGCAAATCCATCCCCGCCAAACGCACCGCCAGACGCGACGACGTCACCACGCCGGGCAAAGGCACCAGCCGCAGCGACAGCGCCTGCAACGACAGCGCATGCGCCCGCTCCGGGTCGATGCGGTGCAGCGCCTTCAGGCCAAAGCGTTCGATCAGGTTCAAAACACACCTTCCGGGAAAATATGACCCGTCGCCCCCAAGGGCAACGATTTGTCCCAAACCACATCGGCCAAAACCAGCCCGCGATACAGGTGCGGGAACAGCGCACCGCCGCGCGACACCTCCCATTTCAGGGCGTCACCCAATCGGTCTGCATCAAAAGCCACCAGCACCAGATCGCTTTCCGCGCCAAAATATCTGGCGGCGGTTTCGGCAAGTTGTGGCGCCGCCGAGAAATGCACAAAGCCATCAGCCAGATCAACCGGCGCGCCAAGGCTTTGCCCGGCGGATTTGAAGGCATCCCATTCGGGACGGCGGAATATCTTGTAGATCACCATAGCCGCGTCATGCCCCGAACGCAGCTTTCGGTCAATGGGCGCAGCGCCGCCGATCCTGTCATAATGCCGTCGCGACAGCCTGCAAAAGCTTTTGACAAGCCTGCAGGTCACGCAGACCATCAGCGCCAATAACAAACCACGGAGGATTTCCCCATGACTCGATTGAACCGGGCGTCTGCCCTTGCCATATTTGCCGCACTTTCTGCGGCCCCCTTGTCTGCCGAAACCGTCAAGCTGACCTTGCTGGGCGTGGGCGATGTTTACAACTTTGCCGAGGAAGATGGCCGCGGCGGTTTCGCCCGCCTGAACGCGGTGGCAAAGGCCGAGCGCGCGGCCAACCCGAATACTTTGTACCTGTTCGATGGCGATATGCTGTCGCCGTCACTGCTTTCGGGGTTCGACAAGGGCCAGAACACGATTGATCTGACCAACCTTGTGCCTTTCGATCTGGCCGTACCCGGCAACCATGAGTTCGACTTTGGCCCCGAAAATTTTGCCGAAAAGCTGAAGGCCTCGAAATACCCTTGGGCCGCGATCAACATCACCAAGGATGACGGCACCCCGGTTGAAGGCTTGGGCGGCGTGGTGGTGAAAGAGATCGGCGGGCTGAAAGTCGCGTTGATCCCGGTGGCACAAGACACCTCGCCCGAGGTGTCGTCGACCGGATCGCTGAAGTTTGGGCCGACCGTGGACATGGCGATTGAGGCCGCCAAGGCCGCGCGTGAGGCGGGGGCCGACATTGTCGTTGGCGTCGTGCAGACCAATATGGAAAACGACCGCGCCCTGATCAAATCGCATGTCTTTGACGTGATCCTGTCGGGCGACGACCATTCCTATGCCACCGCTTATGATGGGGTGACGGCCTATGTCGAAACCTCGATCGACGGGCAATTCCTGACCCCGATTGATCTGATGGTTGAGGTTGGCGAAAATGACGGCAAGCGCACGATTTCCTGGGTGCCGAATTTCCGTTTCATCGATACGGCTTCGGTGACGCCCGACCCGGAAAGTCAGGCCATGGTTGACAAGTTCAACGCCGATCTGGACGCAACGCTGAATGTCGAAATCGGCGTGGCCGAAACCGCGATGGACAGCCGCCGCAACGTGGTGCGGGCCGAGGAATCCAGCATGGGCAACCTGATCGCCGATGCGATGCGGGCAGCGACAGGGGCCGATATTGCGCTGATGAACGGCGGCGGCATTCGCGGCGACCGCACCTATGACGCGGGGGCCAAGCTGACCCGGCGTGATATCCTGACCGAGCTGCCCTTCGGCAACGTGACCGTGATGACCGAACTGCCGGGATCACAGGTGCTGTTGGCACTGGAAAACGCCGTGTCGCAGCATGAAAAGGGCGCCGGGCGGTTCGTGCAGGTGTCGGGGCTGACCTTTGTCTTTGATCCGACAGCCAAAGCGGGTGCCCGCGTGTCCGAGGTGATGGTGGCGGGTGCGCCTTTGGCTGCTGATACCGTCTACAAGGTTGCGGTCAACGACTACATCCTAGGCGGTGGCGATGGCTTTGCGACCCTTGGCGGCGGCCGCGTCGTCACCAACGCGGGCGGCGGCAATCTGATGGCCAATGACGTGATGGCCCATGTCGAAAAGATGGGCAAGGTGAAGCCGATGGTCGAAGGCCGCATCAAGATATTGGGACAGTAGGTTCACCTTTGGGGGCGGGCCACCCTGCCCCCAAAGATTTCCTCTAGGGTGTTGAGCCTGCCAGCAGGCAATGCTATGCACGGGTCAGAGCGGGCGTTGTGTAATGGTAAGACCTTAGCCTTCCAAGCTAAAGACGCGGGTTCGATTCCCGCCGCCCGCTCCATCAAGCTCATATTTTCGTTATTTCTCAATGGCTTAGGCTTATTGAGGGCTTACGATGCACACAAACGAACCCACACGACATACGACCACGATCAATGGTCACCTGTACTACAACAGACGCGTTCCCAGACATGCCGCTGCTGCTTTTGGTCCTCAGGTCAGGGTCCGAATCAAAGACTTTGCAGAAGCAGAACGGCTGACCAGACGCCTCAACGACATATGGGCAGAAGACCACATCGAGGTTTCCACTGACCTTCAGGCACTGCTGGCCGCGACTACAATCAAACAGGCTACCTTAACCACGATAGCTACAGAGTATGTTGAGGTCAGAGGCATCCAAGAGAACCCAACGATTAGCAGCGCCTTACTCTTGGCTCAGATGTCAGGGGATATGGCACTTGAAGGCTACGGCAGGCAGGACGCACGGAACTTTGTGCAGACTTTACATCAGCGCGGCATGCGTACCACCTCAATACGACGGCGTCTGAATTGCTTGAGTGCTGTGTTCAATTATGCATTTGCAGAATACGAAATCGAGGGCAGAAACCCCTTCACACGCGTTCTCATCCCCAAGGAAGGTGTAGACAGGGTCAGGCGACAGCCTGTTGAGACAGAAGGGTTCAGGCGCTGTACGAGGCTTGTTTGGCTACCGATAAGCCGTTGCGCTGGGCTGTTCCGATCCTTGGTGAGACAGGGTGCAGGATTGCCGAGATCATTGGCCTGAGGAGGTCTGATGTTTCTTCAGATGCAAGAAGCGTCAAAATCATTGCCCACAGCGCAAGGAGGTTGAAAACGTCTGGGTCTGAACGCGATCTACCTTTGGTGGGCTATGCGCAAGCGGCGATGCAAAGGCTGCTGAACTCTCATGCAGATAAACTGCTTTTTCCAACTTACCTTCGAGACGGTGAGATTTTGGCTACACATGCAGGCAACACCCTGAACAAGTGGCTGAAACAACAAACGGAAGGCAAGACGGCTCATTGCCTAAGGCATGCCTTTAGAGACCGCCTGCGGGCCGTAGAGTGCCCTATTGAACTTCTTGATGCGCTGGGCGGCTGGAGTGCAGTACAGGGCGCTGGCAGGCGTTATGGCGCTGGTTTCACGATGGAACAGAAACGGATTTGGCTAGAGAAGATTGCTATTGCCGAGGCGTTGGGTTGATGGGCCGTGAAAGTCGAAGTTTTTGTCTCAGTCACAGATGGGGAAACTAAGGCGAGCTAAAAGTCGTAACATGTTCATTGGGGAACCCCTGCTTTCTGCATGCGCGGGGCTTTGTTGCGTAACTCACCCCTAAGGCATGATGGCCCATTTCCCCTTCGGCATAAGAGCAAGCGAACGATTCGGGCTGTTCCGAGGGCATTTAAGCGGTTGATGAGTGCGACCCGGATTTGGATGTCGGCGGTTTGGCTGTCGGGATGTCGTACGATAGCGGGCAGGTGACGGCTTGCTCATGCCACCTGTCTAACCACATGGATTCACCATTAGAATCCTCGAAAGACAGAGCTTGGATTCAAGCTTCAAGTGCAACGTTTGATCTGAAGGCCGCGATTTCCTGGGCCATGGCTTCTTCGGGTGTTTTCCACCCGAGCGTTTTTCTGGGGCGCTGGTTCATCAGGCGCGCCACATCGTTGAGTTCGGTCTGGCTGATG
>CAMAQR010000006.1 GCA_945860375.1 Pseudorhodobacter antarcticus | reverse complement strand
AAAAGACATCAATCAATAGAAAAAATAGCCATGACGTGCCACAACAGGACATTCGCAAAACTACCTTCGAACGAAACCTAACCCATTGAAATGTCGAGGCCAGCCCCAACGCATCCAGCTAGAAATCTCAATTTGCTGCCGAACTTGGGGAACCCGACACTTGGGGCTGGCCTGATCAGGTGGCGCGCGGCGAAGCGGGTGAAGAATGGCACGGCGTACGCAACTATCAGGCGCGCAACAATATGCGCGCGATGAAGGTGGGCGATCTGGGTTTCTTTTACCATTCCAACATCGGCAAGGCCGTGGTGGGAATTGTCGAAGTGTGCCGCACCTCGGCACCTGACAGCACGACCGATGATCCCCGCTGGGATTGCGTGTGCATCCGGTCGCTGCGGCCTTTTTTGCGAGCAGTGACACTGGACGCATGCAAAATGCAGCCGGGGTTGGAACAGATGGTTTTGATCAACAACGCACGGTTATCGGTACAGCCGGTTTCACCGGAAGAGTGGCGGATTGTCTGCACTTTGGGTGGAATTACGGATTAACCCACGCTAACCTGCCGGAAAACGCGCAGTTGGAGGGTTGAAATGGAATATGTTGCAGTGATCGCGGCAGCCTTGGCAGCCTATGTTTTCGCAGCTGTTTGGTACACCGCCATGTCCAAACCATGGGCTGCCGCCGCAGGCATTCCGCTTGGAGCTGGCGGCAAACCGCAGGGCAATGGGAGTATGATTCCCTTTGTCGTGGGCTTTGTTGCCCAAGTTCTGGTGGCGGGGATGATGCGCCATATCTTCATGATGGCGCAGTTGGACACCTTGCCAGAGGGCGTCATGGGCGGCTTTGGCATTGGTGCGTTTCTGATCACTCCATGGATGGTGATGAACTATGCTTTCGCGGCGCGGCCCACCAAACTTAGCATATTGGATGGCGTAAACAGCGTTGTTGGCTGCACTGTGATGGGTGTGGTTCTGACCTTGTTCTGAAAAAATGGGGGGCCCGCTACCCCTAGAAGACCCCCCATCCACCCCACGTGCTCCCTCAGCACCACACGTGTTCTGTTCGAAAGGTCTTGGGCGTACTGCCCGGCTTGATCAACCTAGCGACGAATCTCTGGTCGTGCAAACGCAGAACGCAAACAATTTATGCTAACCAAGTACGAACACCCGCCTGTTGCCAGACGGGCGTTTGCAACAAGGGGCAGGTTTACTTTGCGTAAACCGCCTCTTTGCCGAAATGCTTTGTCAGCATGTAATAGACGACGGCGCGGTACTTGTTGCGCTCCCCCCGGCCATAGGTGTCGACGACGGCGTTGATCGCCTCCATCAGCGCGGGGCTGTCGGCCAGACCCAGCTTTTTCATCAGGAAGTTCTTCTTGACGGTTTCCAGTTCGGACTCGTCGCTGGCGGCAACGGTCTCGGAGTCAGCATTGTAGATCGCCGGACCGCAACCAATCGTGACTTTGGTCAGCAGGTCCAAATCCGGGGTTATTTTGCACTTGTTTGTCAGATCGTCGGCATATTTGGCAATGAGTTCGTCGCGTTTGCTCATTTGAAGCGTCCCTTGTTTCTTGTTCTCACTATGAATTGTTTGCCGTTTGATGGCAGAAGTGCCGACAGCTTAGGCCAAGGTTCGCGCCACACAAAGGGAATTGTCGCGCCGCATTCCCCGTAAACAAAAAGGCCCGGTGCTGACCGGGCCTTTTTCCAATATCAGGTGAATCAGTACCGATAGTGCTCTGACTTGAACGGGCCTTCGATCTTGACGCCAATGTAGTCGGCCTGATCCTTGCGCAGTTCTGTCAGTTTCACGCCGATTTTCTTCAGGTGCAGGCGGGCGACTTTTTCGTCCAGTTCCTTTGGCAGGATATACACGCCGGGCTGATAGTCTTCGCCTTTGGTCCAAAGCTCGATCTGCGCCAACACTTGGTTGGTAAAGGATGCCGACATCACGAAAGATGGGTGGCCGGTCGCATTGCCAAGGTTCAGAAGGCGGCCTTCGGACAGCAGGATGATGCGATTGCCACTCGGCATTTCGATCATGTCCACTTGCTCTTTGATGTTGGTCCACTTGTGGTTTTTCAGGGCGGCGACCTGAATTTCGTTGTCGAAGTGACCGATGTTGCCGACGATCGCCATATCCTTCATCTCGCGGATATGCTCGATGCGGATGACATCGCGGTTGCCGGTGGTGGTAATGAAAATGTCGGCGGCGGAAACCACGTCTTCCAGCAGCACAACTTCAAAGCCATCCATCGCGGCCTGCAGAGCACAGATCGGGTCAACTTCGGTGACTTTCACGCGGGCGCCCGCGCCTTGAAGGGACGCCGCAGAGCCTTTGCCAACGTCGCCGTAGCCGCAGACGACGGCGACTTTTCCGGCCATCATGGTGTCAGTGGCGCGACGGATGCCGTCCACCAGCGATTCCTTGCAGCCGTATTTGTTGTCAAACTTCGACTTCGTGACGCTGTCATTCACGTTGATCGCCGGGAAGGGCAGTTGTCCCTTTTTGTGCAGATCATACAGGCGATGCACACCGGTGGTGGTTTCTTCCGAAACACCCTTGATGTCGGCGCGGGTTTTGGCAAACCAACCGGGGCTTTGTTTCATCCGCTTCTGGATTTGCAGCTTGATGACTTCTTCTTCTTCGGATTGCGGAACCGACAGCAGGTCTTCGCCTGCCTCCATCCGCGCGCCAAACAACACATACAAGGTGGCATCACCGCCATCGTCAAGAATCATGTTCGCGCCTTCGGGGAACTGGAAGGAGCGGTCAAGGTAATCCCAATGCTCGGTCAGGGTTTGACCCTTGATCGCGAAAACGGGTGTACCACCAGCGGCAATCGCGGCGGCAGCGTGATCTTGGGTCGAGAAGATGTTGCACGACGCCCAGCGCACATCGGCGCCCAGGGCGGTCAGCGTTTCGATCAGGGCGGCGGTCTGGATCGTCATATGCAGCGACCCGACAATCCGCGCACCGGTCAGCGGCTTGGTGGTTCCGAACTCTTCACGACAGGCCATCAGGCCCGGCATTTCAGTTTCGGCGATGGTCAATTCCTTGCGGCCAAACTCGGCCAACGCGATATCTTTAACGATGTAATCCTTCGGCATGCGCCGCACTCCTTGATCCTGTGGTTGCGGGGCAAATAGCACTTGCTGGGCCTCTCGACAACTCGGCGCGCGACTGTCAGAAAAATACGGCAGAAAGAGGACAGCAATGAAACAACCGCGCGCGTGGCAACGAATGTTATCGGGGCGCAGGTTGGACCTGCTGGACCCGACCCCGATGGACATCGAGATTGAGGATATTGCGCACGGGTTGGCGTTTGTGGCGCGTTGGAACGGGCAGACGCGGGGCGACTGGCCCTATTCTGTGGCGGAACATTCGATCTTGGTGGAAGAAATCTTCACACGGCAAACCGGGGGTGAGGCCAAATGGCAACTGGCCGCCCTGCTGCATGATGCGCCGGAATATGTGATCGGCGATATGATCAGCCCGGTGAAGGCCGCCGTGGGGCCGACCTATGGCGAGTTGGATTTGCGGCTGACAGCCGCGGTGCATTTGCGCTTTGGCCTGCCTGCGGTTTTGCCGGTGCAGATCAAAAAGGCGATCAAGTCCGCCGATAAGATTTCGGCGTGGCTGGAAGCCGTGCAAATCGCCGGGTTTACCGAGGTCGAGGCGGACAAGCTGTTTGGCCGACCGGATTCCGCCTTGTTGCGCGGGCTTGAGATAAAATTGCGCCCGCCCGCAGTGGTGCGGACGGGCTTCGTGGCAAGACACGCAGCACTTATGGCGGCGCTTTAGATCGCCATCTCTTCGGGCCCTTTGCCCGACTTCAGCGCGGCATCAAACCAGCGTGGCTTGCGCCCCCGGCCCGACCAAGTGTCAGACGGATTGGCCGGGTTGGCATATTTGGCGACAGCAGGTGAACGTTTGCGGGTGACCACCGTGCCGGTCAATTCAGCCAGTGAAAAGCCCATTTCGCGGGCTCTTTCTTCAAGCTCGGCAAGGGCTTCTTTCTTCTTGCGGTCTTCGAAACCTGAAATTGCCTTTGCCACTTGGGATTGAAGGTCTTTCAACTCTTTAAGCGACAATGTGTTAAGATCCATAGCCATGTAAACATTCCCTTTCGCACCAGATGAAACCTTTTAGACCATCAAGATGAATTGCGCAATCAATGCTGATTTACTTTGGACTGCGCTTGGCCAAAATACGCTGAAGTGTGCGGCGGTGCATGGAAAGCCTGCGAGCTGTTTCTGAAACATTGCGATCGCACATTTCATAGACGCGCTGAATATGTTCCCACCGCACACGGTCGGCGGACATCGGGTTTTCAGGCGGCTGCGGCAGGGATTCACCTTTGGACAGCAGCGCATTGGTCACGTCATTGGCATCGGCGGGTTTGGAGAGATAATCATTCGCACCGATTTTCACGGCTGCCACTGCGGTGGCAATAGCGCCGTATCCAGTCAGCACGACGATGCGGCAATCCGGGCGTCGGTCGCGCAGGACTTCGACCACATCCAGCCCATTGCCGTCCTCAAGCCGCAGGTCGATCACAGCATAAGCCGGAGGCCGTGCAATTGCGATGGCACGACCAGCGGCCACAGAGCTTGCCGTTTCCGGCAAGAAGCCGCGCTTCTCCATGGCTTTGGCAAGCCGTTTGACGAATACTTCGTCGTCATCGACCAAAAGCAGGCTGCGATCAGGCCCCAGATCCGCGCCAAGCTCTTCCGCCATTAGGTTCCCCAATCTTATTGTCAGTGTTCAAAGTAGGCCGCGATGCTGCCGGGGTCAAACCCTCGTGCCGATTTAGCTTTTGGAAATATAGCACGCGACCGTGGTGGCCATGCTTTCGGCGCTGTCGTCGCGCTTGAAGAATTCGACAAAGCCCTTTTCGGGCAACACCAGATAGGTGAAGGTGGAGTGGTCCATCAAATAGAACTCATCGCCACTGTCTTGCTTTTTGTAATAGGTTTTATAGGCTTGCGATGCAGCTTTGATCTGCTCGTCTGTCCCGGTCAACCCGATCATCCTGGGATGCAGGTTTGTCGCAAACTCGCCCACCACTTGCGGCGTGTCGCGCGCGGGGTCAATCGAGATGAACAACGGCGTCACGTCCAAACCCTGTTGTTCCAGAAGATCAACCGCTTCGGCGTTGCGGGCGGTGTCCAGGGGGCAGACATCTGGGCAGAAGGTGTAGCCGAAATAGACCAGCGTCGGCTTGGTGATCACGTCTTTGTCAGTCACCGTCGCGCCGGTCTTGTCCATAAGGGTGAACGGGCCACCGATTTCACCGCCCCCAACAGCACCGCCACGACACTCGGCAAAGGGATCTGCGGCGCGTGATGACCAAACCGACCAAGCCGTGCCGCCCAAAAGACCAGCCACAGCTGCTGCTGCCAAAGCTGCATAAATCTTTGTCATGACCAAACCCCCAAGCTTTCTGCATTGATCCCTGAAGAGACGCCCCCTATCAATCGCAAACGCAACCAAAAGGCCAGCCGTGATATGACCGATACCGGCCTCAGCCCATCACTTCGGCCTGAACGCAGCGACTGGCTGCGCATGCGCACACTGATTTTGCTGCGCTGGCTGGCGATCTTGGGACAATTGGCCGCTCTGACAGCAGCCGACCGATACTTTGGCATGCTGCTGCCTTTGGGTTTGTGTTATCTGGCGGTGGGGTCGGCGGTGATTGCCAATCTGGTGTCGGTTTTCGTCTTCCCGGAAAACAAGCGCCTGACAGAGGCCGAAGCCATCCTGACGCTGGTTTTTGATCTGTCGCAACTGTCCTTTCTGTTGTTTCTGACTGGCGGACTGACCAATCCCTTCGCGTTGCTGATTCTGGCACCAGTGACAGTCTCTGCCAGTGCGCTTGAATTGCGCGCGATCTTTGCTTTGGGCACGTTGGCTGCGGTGTTTGTCACGCTGATTGGCCTCGTCAACGTGCCGCTGCGTTTTGCTGACGGTTCCTTGTTTCAGATACCGGGGCTGTTTGAGTTTGGCTTTTGGCTTTCGATCGTCATTGGCATTGCGTTTCTGGGAATTTATGCGCGCCGGATTGCGACCGAAATGCATTCGATGTCCGACGCCTTGCTTGCCACCCAGATGGCCTTGGCGCGTGAGCAAAAGCTGACCGATCTTGGCGGCGTTGTGGCGGCGGCGGCGCATGAATTGGGCACGCCTTTGGCGACAATAAAACTGGTCAGCACCGAGATGATTGATGAATTGGACGGCAATCCTGAAATGCAGGACGACGCGCGGTTGATCCGCGATCAGGCTGATCGCTGCAGGGATATACTGCGGTCGATGGGCAAGGCGGGCAAGGATGACCTGCATATGCGGCAAGCCCCGTTCAGCACGGTGCTGCACGAAGCCGCCGAGCCACATTTGGCCCGCGGCAAAGAAGTGATCTTCAGTTTTTCGCCGGGGGCGGGCAGCGATGCCCCCGAACCCTTGGTGCTGCGCCGCCCCGAGTTGATCCACGGGCTGCGCAATCTGGTGCAGAATGCGGTCGATTTTGCCCATGCCCGGGTGTGGGTGGATGGGCAGTGGACAGTGGATCGGCTGATTATTCGGATCATAGATGATGGTGACGGCTTTCCCTCCCAAGTGATCGGGCGGATTGGCGACCCGTTTGTGCGTTCTCGTCCCGCAGGTGGCGCTGCGGTGCGGCCGGGGTATGAGGGGATGGGACTTGGTCTGTTCATCGCCAAAACACTGTTGGAACGGACGGGGGCAGAACTTTCCTTTGCCAATGCCGGTGACCCGTTTTTGACCGCCGCTGAACGGCCCGAGCGCAGCGGCGCGATTGTCGAGGCGATCTGGCCGGCGCAGGCCTTGGTGGTGCCTTCAGGTATGGCTCTGGGTGAAAACAGAAACATCCTCTGATTGGTCCAGTTGCCGCCGTTCTTAACGGCTCGTTAACACCCTCTCCCATAAGTTGCATCCATGGTTCGGGATTCTCGGTGGGGATGGCTGATGTCGATGGATTTGGCGCTGGGATTTGGCGTGATCGGGGTGGCGATTTTGGCGGCATTGGCCGGCATGATCGGGCTGCACCTGTTGGCATCTGGCAAGATTGCGCCGCGCACAGGCCTGTTCAGCCACGCCAATCCCGGCTCGATGTTTCTGTTCGATGCTGAGGTTTTGGTGGACAGCACTCCGGCGGCCCGTGCGCTGTTATCCAAAAGTGCTGCGCGAGGCGGGCCTTGGGCACGACTGATGGCCTTTCTGTCACTGCGCTTTGCAAATGCCGAAGCAGAGCTGCTGCGCTTGCCAGAAACTGGCAGCGTGACGCTGATGTCGTTGCGAGATCGCGGACGGCCCCTTGTGATGCAGGCAGAGCATCGCGGCGGGCTGACAAAAATCATCCTGACGGACCCAAATACCGCAGGGCAGTCGATTGGGTCGGACCCCTTGACCCAACAAGCGCTGCTGGACGAGTTGACAACCCTGCGCGACACCGTTTCCAAGGCACCGATCCTGATGTGGCGACAGACAGAAACCGGCGATGTTGTCTGGGCCAACGGTGGCTATCTGATGCTGGCCAGCCAATTGCTGCGGCCGGGTCAGGAATGGGGCTGGCCGTTGCCAAAGGTGTTTGATCCCACCGCCATAACCTATGGCGCAGAAGGTCAACGGCTTAGCCTGTCGCCACAAGATCAGGCCGTGATGTGGTTTGACCTGTTCAGTCAATCCGAGGGTGATTTGCGGCTGGTCTTTGCGGTGCCTGCCGATGCCGCCGTGACTGCAGAAGGCAATCTGCGGGATTTCATGCAGACGTTGACCAAGACATTTGCACAGCTGCCCATCGGGCTTGCGATTTTTGATCGCCAGCGGCATCTGCAGCTGTTTAACCCGGCGTTACTGGATCTGACCGGGCTTCCGGTTGATTTTCTGTCGATGCGCCCGTCGTTCTTGTCGATTCTGGATGCGCTGCGGGATCGCAATATGCTGCCTGAGCCGAAGGACTATCGCGGTTGGCGGCGGCAAATTGTGGATATGGAAAAGGCGACGGCTGCGGGGCTGTATGAAGAAACCTGGAATCTGGCCGATGGTCAAACCTATCGTGTGGTTGGACGGCCGCATCCCAACGGAGCGCTGGCATTGATGATTGAGGACATCTCGACCGAGATGTTGCGCACCCGCCGTTATCGCGCCGATCTGGAACTGGGCCAGTCGGTGATTGATGACCTGGATGAAGCGGTCGCGGTCTTTACGCAATCTGGGCAGTTGGTCATCTCAAACACGGCCTACAGCGCGTTGTGGGGCCACGATCCTGCGGCGAGGCTGGGTGATTGTGATGTGGGGATCCTTGCCGCTCATTGGCGCGCGCTTTCGGCACCGGGCAAAATCTGGACGGATGTAGAAGATTATGTTGCCACCATTGGTGATCGCGAAAGCTGGCGGGCTGAAGCGCGACTGTTGGATGGGCGTTTGCTGCAGTGCCGATTCTCACCCTTGGCCGCAGGGGCGACATTGGCAACATTTCGACTGGTGACCACAACCGAAGCGACACTCCCCAAGATTGCCGCGCCCAAACTGCGGCACGCCTGAGCCTTTCCCAGCTTGCGGTTGCGGTTGGGCAAGGTAGACTCGGAGCATGAGCTTGGAACCCGACGTTGTAACCATATCTCTGCCGGATCCGGCGGCGACCGAACGGCTGGGCGAATGGCTGGCCGAACACCTGCAAGCGGGTGATTGTGTGCTGCTGTCCGGTCCGATTGGGGCGGGCAAAAGCCATCTGGCCCGCGCCTTGATCCGCGCGCGGCTTGGGCGGTTTGAAGATGTGCCGTCGCCCACGTTCACTTTGGTGCAAACCTATCAGGCCGATGTTGAGATTTGGCATGCAGACTTGTACCGGCTGTCGCACCCGGACGAGGTGCTGGAGTTGGGTCTGGAAGAGGCTTTTGCGCATGCCATCTGCCTGATCGAATGGCCGGATCGGTTGGGGAAGCTGACCCCACAGACCGCTCTGTCAGTAAAACTCGCGGGGTCAGGGGAGGGTCGATTGGCGCAGATTTCCAGCAAAGTGCCATCGGCATTGCTGACCGATTTGGCGTCAGACTGGGCAGCAGATGACTGACCGCACCAGCCTTTCGCAACAGTTTTTGGACCACGCCGGTTGGGGCGGCGGCAACCGGCGCTTTCTGGCCGGGGATGCGTCAGACCGCAGTTATGATCGGCTGACCCGGACCGGTGAAACGGCGGTTCTGATGGACGCGCCTCCCGGTAAGGGCGATGACCCCGCCGTTTTCCTCCACATCGCCGCTCATCTTTCAGGGCTTGGACTGTCAGCTCCGCGCTGTTTGGCGCAGGACTTGGACAATGGCTTCTTGCTGCTTGAGGATTTTGGAGATGGCGTGTTCGCCAAACTTATTGTCAAAAGCCCAGAGCTTGAGCCAGCCCTTTATGCAGCCGCGGCCGATGCGCTGATCCACTTGCAAAGCCACCCCGCCCCAATCGGCTTGCCAAACTTGCAAGCCACAGACTGGGCTGAGGCGGCTTGCCATGCGCTGGCCTGGTATCGCTTTGCGATCTCAGGCGACCACACCGATCCGGCTGACTTTCGCAACGCGCTGTCTGATCTGATGGCAACCCATGCGGACGGTCCGCGCGTGATGATCTTGCGCGACTTCCACGCCGAGAATCTGCTGTGGTTGCCGCAACGCGAGGGGTTGGCCAAGGTTGGTCTGCTGGACTTTCAGTTGGCGCAGATGGGCCAGCCCGGTTATGATCTGGTATCGTTGCTTCAAGACGCGCGCCGCGATGTTTTACGTGAAACAGAGGCTGTGACGATCAAGCGTTTCATTGCGTCCACAGGCGTATCCGCGCAGGATTTCGAAACTGCCTATGCGGTTTTGGGCGCACAGCGCGCCCTGCGCATTCTTGGGATTTTCGCCCGCCTGTGTCTTGTGGCCGCAAAACCTGGTTATGTCGCGCTGATCCCCCGTGTCTGGCGGCAGTTACAGACCAATCTGGCCAAGCCCGCGCTGGCACCGCTGGCCCAGATTTGCGCAAGGCTGTTGCCCGAACCCACCCCAGAAGCCCTTGCCAAGATAGGTTCCCAATGCGGCCATTTCCGTTGATGCTGTTTGCCGCAGGCTTTGGCACCCGGATGGGGGCGCTGACGGCGCATCGACCAAAGCCGCTTATTCCGGTGTCCGGCAGACCACTGTTGGATCATGCTTTGGCTGTGGCCGATGCGGCGGGTGTGACCCAAACCGTCATCAACCTGCATTACCTTGGCGACCAGATCGCCGCCCATCTTGCCAATCGCACCATTGCCCTGTCGTGGGAGCGCGCGCAAATTCTTGAAACCGGCGGTGGCTTGCGGGCCGCTTTGCCACTGATGGGCCACGGTCCGGTTATGGCGTTGAACACTGATGCCGTTTGGACGGGGGTGAACCCGCTCAGCCAATTGATGGCGGCATGGGATGGCGACAAGATGGATGCGCTTTTGTTGCTGCTGCCGCCGGATCAGGCGCTGGGCCACAAGGGGAGTGGCGATTTTATCTTGGCACCCGATGGCCGGATTTCTCGCGCAAATGGGGTTGTGGGCCCGGTCTATTTGGGCGCGCTTATCATCCAACCTTCGGCACTTTTGGCTATATCAGAGCCTGTTTTTTCCCTCAACCGTCCATGGGATGACCTGATCGCAAAAGGCCGCGCTTACGGCTTCCTTCACAAAGGTGGCTGGTGTGATGTGGGCAGCCCCGAAGGCATCCAGACCGCCGAGGCGCTTTTGGCGAGCGCCGATGTTTAGGTCAGGCGTCTTTGCCCTTCCCCCCGGAGCGGATTTTCCGGCACATCTGGTCGCGGGCCTGACCGACCGTATGGCCGACCGACCACCAGAATCGATGGCCCGCGTCACGCTTTACCTGAACACAGCGCGTATGCGTCGCCGCGTCATTGACCTGTTCACCCAGCAGGGTGCGCATTTTCTGCCGCGCCTGCGTCTGGTGACGGATCTGGCGCAGGACCCTGGCCTTGCTCTGCCCGCAGCCATTCCACCGCTGCGCCTGCGGCTCGAGCTGGCGAAACTGATCGCCGGTCTGCTGGATGCGCAGCCGGACCTGGCCCCCCGCGCGGCACTTTACGATCTGGCCGACAGCCTCGCCACCTTGATCGGCGAGATGCAAAGTGAGGGCGTTGCGCCGCGGGCGATTGCGGGGCTGGACGTGTCCAACCACTCCAAACACTGGGAGAGGACGCAGACCTTTCTGTCCATCGTCGCGCCCCTGTTTGCCACATCGCTGAACGCCGAAGCCCTGCAGCGTCTGGCGGTGATGCAGTTGGCCGAGCGATGGGCGATCGCCCCGCCGCAAGACCCGGTTCTGGTTGCAGGGTCAACCGCATCACGGGGCACGACGGCGCTGTTCATGCAAGCCGTTGCGCGGTTGCCACGGGGGGCCTTGGTGCTGCCGGGCTTTGATTTTGACACGCCAGCCACCGTTTGGTCGGCGATGGATGATGCGCTGACGGCCGAAGATCATCCGCAGTATCGCTTCCGGCATCTGATGGACCTGCTTGCCATCGCGCCCAGCGATGTTCACCCGTGGCGCAACATCGCGGCACCCGATCCTGACCGCAACCGTCTGATTTCTCTGTCTTTACGCCCTGCCCCCGTCACTGATCAATGGCTGGTTGAAGGCCCAAACCTGCCACTCCTGCCCAAAGCTGTGCGGGACATCACGCTGATTGAGGCACAGTCGCCCCGCGCCGAGGCCTTGGCGATTGCCCTGATTCTGCGCGAAGCTGCCGAAACCGGCACCAAGGTTGCGTTGATTTCACCGGACCGCAACTTGACCCGCCAAGTCACCGCCGCACTGGACCGTTGGGCGATCCTGCCAGATGACAGCGCCGGACGTCCGCTGGCCCTGTCTGCACCGGGGCGGTTTTTGCGGCATGTGGCTGGCCTAATGGGCGAGAAGTTGACAGCAGACCGTTTGTTGACGCTGTTGAAGCATCCTTTGACCGCGTCGGGCGCGCGCGGCAGGCACCTGTTGTTCACGCGGCATCTGGAGTTGAAGCTCCGCAAATATGGCCCAAGTTTTCCCACCGGGGCGGACCTGATGTCTTGGGCGCAGACGCGATCAGACGACGGCATTCAGGACTGGGCCACTTTTCTGGCCGGGGCATTGGAGGGGTTGGAAACTGTCGGCAACCGGCCCCTCACCGACCATGTCAGCCAGCATCGCCGCCTTGCCGAAGCCTTGGCGCGCGGCACAGCGCCCACAGGTTCGGGGGGATTGTGGGACAAAGAAGCGGGGCTGGCGGCGCTGGCCCTGATGGACAATCTGGCCGACGAGGCCCAGCACGGCGGTGGTTTTACTGCCGCCGCCTATCGTGATCTTTTCGATGCTTTGGTGAACGAAGGCGAGGTGCGCGAGTCTGTGCAGAGCCACCCCAATATCATGATATGGGGCACATTGGAGGCCCGCGTGCAGGGGGCTGATCTGGTGATCCTTGGTGGTCTGAACGATTCCGTCTGGCCGAAACTGCCCGCGCCAGACCCGTGGCTTAATCGGTCCATGCGCAAGAATGCGGCTCTGTTGTTGCCAGAACGCCAGATCGGCCTTTCGGCGCATGATTATCAGCAGGCCATCGCCGCTCCCCGCGTGGTGCTGACCCGCGCCACCCGTAACGCAGAGGCGGAAACCGTGCCGTCGCGCTGGCTGAACCGGCTGATGAACCTGATGGAGGGGTTGCCTGCGCCGGAAGGTCCGGCAGCTTTGGCCCAGATGCGGGCGCGTGGGGCCGCGTGGTTGACGATGGCACAGGCTTTGGAACGGCCAACGCCGCAGATGATCGCTGATCCGCGGCTGAAGCCCGCGCATCGCCCGGCCCCGCGCCCACCGGTTGCAGCCCGCCCTGACCGGCTGTCGCTGACCAACATCGCGCGCCTGATCCGCGACCCCTATGCGATTTATGCGCGCCACATCCTGAAACTTTACCCGCTGGACCCATTGCTGGCCGCCCCCGATCCACGCGACCGCGGCATGGTGGTGCATGAGGTGCTGGAGCGGTTTGTGAAAACCCGCCCCGAGGTGGAAACCCGAACGGAGGCCCGCCGCCGCCTGCTGGCCATTGCCGCCGTCGTCTTGGCCGAGCAAACCCCCTTCCCCGCCGCCCGCTCGCTTTGGCTGGCGCGGCTCGACCGGGCTGCCGATCACTTTCTGACGCAGGACGGCAAACATGGCGGCATATCTTTGGCGGTGGAAGCCGTGGGGTCGGCGCCCTTAACACCGCTGCCCTTCACCCTTTACGGCACTCCCGACCGGATAGACCGCCTGCCCGATGGTCGCTTGCAGATGATCGACTACAAAACCGGCAGCCCACCGACGGAGGCGCAGCAACGCGCCTATGAAAAGCAACTGCTGCTTGCGGCCGCAATGGCCGAACGCGGCGGCTTTGCGGGTCTGGGTCCATCGGATGTGGCTAAAATCAGCTATATCGGCCTTGGCGCCGGCGAAAAGGTGGTGGACACCGACATGACATCTGAACTTCTGGCGCAAGAGTGGAGCAAGCTGGTCACACTGATCGGCCGCTATCTGACCCGCACCACCGGCTACACCGCCCGCCGTGCGGTGTTCGAGACGACCTATCCCGGCGATTATGATCATCTTTCCCGCTTTGGCGAATGGCAGATGTCGGACCGCGCGCAGCCCGAAACCGTTGGGTCAAAGGACGCGCCATGAACCGCAACGACGCCTCTGAACGGCAGGTTCAGGCCTCTACCCCCACCGCGACAACCTGGCTTTCAGCCAATGCCGGATCGGGCAAAACCCGCGTGCTGACCGACCGCGTGGCGCGACTGTTGCTGGCCGGGGTTCAGCCGCAGCACATCCTGTGCTTGACATACACCAAAGCCGCCGCGACCGAGATGCAGAACCGTCTGTTCCGTCGGCTGGGGGAGTGGGCGATGAAGCCCGACGCCGATTTGCACGCGGCACTGGCCGAGTTGGGGGATGAGGGCCGCCACGCACCCGGCGCGTTGGCCAAGGCGCGGCAGCTGTTCGCCCGCGCGATTGAAATGCCCGGCGGTTTGCGCATCCAGACCATCCACAGCTTTTGCGCCACGCTGCTGCGCCGCTTTCCGCTGGAGGCCGGGGTGTCGCCGCAGTTCACTGAGTTGGATGACCGCGCCTCACGTCTGCTGCGCGCCAGAATTGTCGAGGAGATGGCGGAAACGGCAGCACCCGGAGTGATGACCGAAGTTGCCCGCGCCTACACCGGCGAGGATTTCACCGCTTTGATGGAACAGGTGGCGGGAAAACGCGCGGGCTTTGCGACACCGCTGACCGAAGCACAGGCGCGCGGTCTTTTTGGCGTGCCAATGGGTGAAAGCGTTGCCGCGATCTTGGCCGACGTGTTTCTGGGCCATGAGGCAGCGCTGTTTGCCAAAATTCTGCCGGCATTTGCGGCGGGCAGCAAGACCGATGCCAAGACCGCAGCCACGTTGATCGGCCTGTCATTTGACCCGCCCGATATGGCGGCCTTGCTGGTGCTGGAAGACGTGCTGCTGACTGGGTCCAGCGCAAAGTCCCCCTTTACAGCCAAAGTCGGGACGGTTCCCACCAAGGCGACGCAAGCCGCAATTGTCGACGATCTGGCTCAACTTGATGCCCTGATGTTGCGGGTTGAAGCCGTGCGGCTGCGTCGCATCGCCCTACAAGCCGCGCAGAAAACCACCGTCCTTCACCGCTTTGCCGCCGCTTTCCTACCACTTTACGCCCGGCGCAAAGCTGACCGCGGCTGGCTCGACTTTGACGACCTGATCACCCGCGCCAAAGGGTTGCTGACCGACCCGTCCGTGGCCGCTTGGGTGCTGTTCCGGCTGGATGGTGGCATCGACCACATTCTGGTGGACGAAGCGCAAGACACCAGCCCCGACCAGTGGCGGGTGATCGAACTGCTGGCGGCGGAATTCACGGCAGGTGAGGGCACGCGCAGCGGTGGCCGGACGTTGTTTGTGGTGGGCGATAAAAAGCAGTCGATCTATTCGTTTCAAGGCGCGGATGTTGCCGCATTTGACGAAAAACACGCGCTGTTTCAGCAGAACTTCAACGCGGCGGGCCAGCAGTTTCAAACACTTGCGCTTGAGTATTCGTTCCGGTCCTCACCGGCCATTCTGCGACTGGTGGACGAAACCTTTGGCAATCGTTTTCCGCAAGCCTTGGGCGATTCTGTGTTGCACCACGCTTTCAAGGATCAAATGCCGGGCCGGGTTGATCTTTGGCTACTGATTGAACCAACCAAGGCCGACAAGGATGAAAACTGGGAAGACCCCGTTGATCTGATCGCAGAAACCCACCACTCAGCGCGGCTGGCAGAGAAAATCGCACGTGAAATCAAGGCGATGATCGACGCGCGCGTTCAGATTCCCGTTGATGCCAAAGAGGCTGCCACCGGCTGTCGCCCGGTTCATGCCGGTGATTTTCTGATCCTGGTGCAACGTCGATCTGCGCTATTTTCCGAGATCATCCGCGCCTGCAAGAAGCTTGATCTGCCCATCGCCGGCGCGGATCGGCTGAAACTGGGCGCGGAACTGGCGGTCAAGGATCTGGCCGTGCTGTTAGCGTTTCTGGCGACGCCCGAAGATGACCTGTCGTTGGCGGCTTTGCTGCGTTCACCCTTGTGCTGCTGGACCGAGGCCGAATTGTATGATCTGGCGCAGGGTCGCCACGGATATCTGTGGGAAGCGCTGCGCAACCGGACCGATCATCCGGCGACACTGGCGATGCTGACCGATCTACGTGATCAGGCTGATTTTCTGCGCCCGTTTGACCTGATCGAACGCGCGCTGACCCGCCATGATGGCCGCCGGCGCTTGTTGGCGCGCTTGGGACCGGAGGCCGAGGATGGCATCGATGAATTGCTGTCGCAGGCGCTGGCCTATGAGCGCAACGATATCCCAAGCCTGACCGGATTCCAGATCTGGCTGGAAACAGACGACATCGAGGTCAAGCGTCAAATGGACAGTGAAGGCCGCCGCATTCGCGTGATGACCGTGCATGGAGCCAAAGGGTTGGAAGCGCCGATTGTGATCCTGCCAGACACCGCCGACCGCAAGCCACAAGACCGGGACGAGATTTACGTGCTGCCCGGCGATGTTCCGGTGTGGAAAACCGGGGCCGACGACAGCCCTGATGCGATTGTGCAAGTGCGCGCGGCGCGACGGGCCAAAACCGAACAGGAGAGCCTGCGATTGCTGTATGTGGCGCTGACCCGGGCACGCGCATGGCTGATTGTGGCCGGTGCAGGCACGGTAAAGTCCGAGGGCGCATGGTATCAGCTGGTGCAGCAGGGGATGCAGGCGGTCGGGGCCGTTGGGTCTGTGGGCGGTATACTGCGGTATCAGGTCGGGGAGTGGCCTGCGGATGCGCAAAAAGCGGCTCTGACGCTGCCCGAACCTTATGTTTTGCCCGCATGGTCCGCGCTTGCGGCGATCGATCCACAGCGGCCCTTGCCATTGATTTCACCTTCTGATTTGGGCGGGGCCAAGGCTTTGGCCGGTGAAACCGAAGGTGCGACCGAGGACGAGGCAAAGGCGCGCGGCACGGCATTGCACCTGTTGCTGGAGCATTTGCCACAAGCGACACAGGCCGATTGGCCAATGATCGCGGCGGCTTTGGTGCCGGATGCCAAACTTTGCGCCAGTCTGCTGTCCGAGGCGACGCTGGTATTGACCGCACCGCATCTGGCGCATCTGTTTGGCCCCGGAACTCTGGCCGAGGTGCCCGTGACCGCCGATCTGAGGGGCCACAGGCTGTATGGCAGTGTTGATCGCCTGATCATCACCGACTCCAAAGTGTTGGCGGTGGACTTCAAATCCAACCACCTGATCCCCGAAAGCGCAGCACAGATCCCGGAAGGAATGTTGCGGCAACTGGGGGCCTATGCCTGCGCGCTGCGCCAGATCTACCCGACGCGCCAGATTGAAACCGCAATTCTATGGACGCGCAGAGCGCTGTTGATGTCGGCTGATCCCGACATCGTGAGTGCGGCCTTGGCGCGCACCACGATAGATAGCGTCCGGGACCCTTGACGAGTGCCGCTCTCATCCATAGGTTTTGTGACCGAACCTTTCCTTCAGGAGATCCCGCCATGGGTGCCAACACCGTTGCCGTGACCGATGCCACTTTTGATGCCGAAGTCCGCAAATCGGACATTCCGGTCGTCGTGGATTTCTGGGCCGAATGGTGCGGCCCCTGCCGCCAGATCGGGCCAGCTTTGGAAGAGTTGGCCGCCGAATATGCGGGTAAGGTCAAAATCGTGAAGATCAACGTTGATGAAAACCCCGACAGCCCGGCAGCCTTGGGCGTGCGCGGTATTCCTTCGCTGTTCTTGTTCAAAAACGGCGAAGTGGTGTCGAACAAGGTCGGCGCGGCCCCGAAAGCGGCTTTGGCAAACTGGATCGCATCGGCAATCTGAACCGGCTTTCGTGGGGATGTTGGGGCGTCCCATTTGGGGCGCCTTCTATATTGGCCAGCCGTGCTCTCGCAGCCGAGTCTGAATGCGGGCTGTGGCATTTTCGTCGATCGCAGACATCGCCTGCGCTTTGAAGAACCAATGCAGATAGGCGGCGTAGGGTTTGGGGTCGAGGATCGTGGCAAACGCCTTCGCCACCCCAAGATGCGGCACCGACCCGGCGATGTGGTGAAAATCAATTTCGGCGAACAGGACAGCGGGTTTCTTGGCGAAGAACCCTGTCAGAGCCATGGCGGAGTTTTCGGTGACCACATAAGCGCAACCGGCCAGCAGGTCGATGGATGGGCGGTCTGACAAAGTGAACCGCGCGCCAAACCCCGCCAGCATTTCAAGTTCACGCGGGCTGTAGGTTTCGCGTGGGTGCAGTGTGGCGATGATCTGACGGGTTGGATCGGCGGCCAAAGTCGTCGCGATCATATCCATCGGGCTTTGCGATTGGAAATGTCGATGTTCCAGCAATTTGCCTTGCAGCGGCATGAAGATATGATCGCCGGGCTGTATAAGCGTGTCACCAAACAGCCGAGAACGCCAACGGTTCGGGAACCATTCCTTGCCCGAACCGCCCGGAAACGTCTTGGCCGCGACGTCCCAGTCCCAACGGTAGTTAGAGGTTTCCAGCCGCCAGAACGGGTTCATGTAACAGCGGCGCAGACACAGGCAATGTGGCTCTAACACTGCCGTATTGTAGACGATATGGAAGCCGTCACCAACCACCGGATCATCTTTGTCGCGCAGGATAACCTGCCAACCGGCCTGCTGCACGGCTTTGACGATCAGGGCAAAGATGCCTTCGCCCGAAGCGGCTTGTTCGCGCTTGGTGGCGGCCAAATGAAAATTCAGGATAGCAGGACGGGGCATGCCAAAATGCTAGGCCATTTCGAGCCCCTTGCCAACCGCCGCGCTTGTGCATGGCCCGGCGGCCTTCCATATAGGGGTGGCAAACGGAGGGCTTCGGATGGCCGACGACAAATTCCCGGGCTGGCATGGCACCACCATTCTGGCAGTGCGGCGCGGTGGTGAAGTGGTGGTGGCGGGCGACGGGCAGGTGTCGCTGGGCAACACCGTCATCAAGGGCACCGCGCGGAAGGTCCGACGGCTGACGCCGGGCGGGCATGATGTGGTGGCGGGGTTCGCAGGGTCCACCGCCGACGCCTTTACCCTGTTGGAGCGGCTGGAAAAGAAGCTGGAATCTGCGCCGGGACAGTTGGCCCGCGCCTGCGTCGAGCTGGCCAAGGATTGGCGGATGGACAAATACCTGCGCAATCTTGAAGCGATGCTGATCGTCACAGATGGCGCAGATCTTTATGTCATCACCGGGGCGGGCGATGTGCTGGAACCGGAACACGACGTCGCGGCGATCGGGTCGGGCGGCAATTTTGCGCTGGCGGCGGCGCGGGGGTTGATGACCACCGATCTGCCCGCCGAGGATATTGCCCGCCGCGCCATGGCGATTGCCGCAGATATTTGCGTCTACACCAATGGCAACCTGACCGTTGAACGGATTTCCAAATGACCAATCTGACGCCGCGAGAGATCGTCTCGGAACTGGACCGCCACATCATCGGGCAGCGCGAGGCCAAGCGCGCCGTTGCGGTGGCTTTGCGCAACCGCTGGCGCTGTCGGAACCTGCCGGACGATATTCGAGATGAGGTTTATCCCAAGAATATCCTGATGATCGGGCCAACAGGTGTGGGCAAGACCGAGATCGCGCGGCGACTGGCGAAACTGGCACGCGCGCCGTTTCTAAAGGTTGAGGCGACGAAGTTCACCGAGGTGGGCTATGTCGGTCGCGATGTGGACAGCATCATCCGCGATCTGGTGGATGCCGCGATGATCGACACGCGGGCGCGGATGCGCGAAGAGGTAGCGGCTCGGGCGAAGGCGGCGGCAGAAGAACGGGTGATCGAAGCTTTGGCCGGGAAAGACGCCCGCGAGCAAACCCGCGAGATGTTCCGGGGCAAGCTGCGACGCGGCGAGCTGGATGCCACCGTAATTGAATTGGAGCTTGCAGATGCAGCACCTGCGATGCCGATGATGGGCGGGCAGGGGATGGAAATGCAGATGCAGGGTTTGCAAGATCTGTTCAAGGCATTCGGCACCCGGACCACGCGCAAAAAGGTCACGGTCGCCGACAGCTATGCTTTATTAATCGGGCAAGAGGCGGATAAGCTGTTGGACGACGAGGCGGTCAAGACGGCGGCCTTAGCGGCGGTGCAGGACAATGGCATCGTTTTTCTGGATGAGATCGACAAGATTTGCGCGCGGGCCGACGCCCGTGGGGCGGATGTGTCGCGTGAGGGCGTGCAGCGGGATTTGCTGCCGCTGATCGAAGGCACCACGGTTTCGACGAAATACGGGCCGGTGAAAACCGACCATATCCTGTTCATCGCCTCTGGTGCGTTCCATGTCGCCAAACCGTCGGACCTGCTGCCCGAATTGCAGGGCCGCTTGCCGATCCGGGTGGAACTTGCGCCGTTGACCGAAGGCGACTTCGTGCGAATTCTGACCGAAACCGACAATGCACTGACGCGGCAATATGCGGCGCTGATGGGAACCGAGGATGTGGCCGTGACGTTCACCAAAGATGGTATCGCAGCGCTGGCGCGGATAGCGGCGGATGTGAACCGCAGCATTGAAAACATCGGGGCGCGCAGACTTTACACGGTGATGGAGCGGGTGTTCGAAGAGCTGTCCTTTACGGCACCAGACCGCGGGGGAGAGGCCGTCGAAGTCAATGCTGCTTTCGTTGAAACCAATCTTGGCGCGCTTTCACGGTCTGCCGATATTTCAAGGTATGTCTTGTAGGTGATTGGTTGAACTCATGGATTTGTTTGCGATTTTGGATGTGATTTCACGCAGCCACGATTGGCTTGCGCGGTTGCGCCACCCAAATCGGCATCTGCTTGACCCCACCCGACAATAAGCAGACCCTGCACCAAAAGGGGCCTAAATGACGCGCATCCTGATGATTATCGGTTTAAGCCTGCTGATGTCTTGCACGCCGCGCGGGACGTTGACACTTGATCCAAACGCGGGGGCGGTGGGTGATGTGACCCCGGTCTTCATAGGCACCACGCGGTTGTTGGAGGAAAAAGGCTTCTCCTCAAAACGGTCAGAAACAGTGCAGTTTGCGCGTTATGACATCTCTGTGCCGCCGAGCCGGACACTGGGCGAAATCAACTGGCCGCCGCGCGGGTCCCGCGCTGATCCGCGCAAGCATTTCCTGACCACTGACGCCATGTTGTTCCCGACAGAAGCCGAATTTCGGGATGATCTTGCCGGAGACTTGAAAATGCACGGCGGCGACGCGGTGATCTTCGTGCATGGCTATAACACCAACTTTCCCGAGGGAATATACAGGGTTGCGCAGTTTGCGCATGATCTGGAGCTGCCGGGCGCTGTGGTGCATTACGCTTGGCCGTCGGCCGCACAGCCTTTGGGCTATGTCTTTGACCGCGATTCAGCGCTGTTTGCGCGGGATGGGCTGGAGGCTGTGATCAATCAGGTATCGGCCGCTGGGGCCAAGCGGATCTTGGTGGTGGCACATTCAATGGGGTCCACGTTGACCATGGAGTCGATGCGGCAGATGGCCATTCGCGGTGACCGGACAGCTTTGAATAAAATCTCGAGCGTGATCCTGATTTCGCCCGATATTGACGTAGACGTGTTCCGGTCTCAGGCCCATGCGATTGGAACGTTGCCCCAACCCTTCGTCATTTTCGGATCGGATCGCGACAAAGTCCTGCGGCTTTCGGCACAGCTGACGGGGCAATCTGAACGACTTGGGTCGCTTTCGGATGTATCAAGGGTGGCCGATCTGAAGGTGACGTTTCTTGATATTGGCAAGTTTACGGAAGGGGCCGGACATTTCACGCTTGGAGATTCCCCGGCGCTTATCCTGTTGCTGGACCGGATCGGCGACATTGAAAGCGCGTTTGAGCGGGATAGGGTCAGTCGGCTGGGATTGGTATCAGGCGTGATCTTGACGGTGCAGAATGCCACGCAAATCGTTCTGACGCCGGTGGCCAGTGTGGCGAACCAGTTGCAGCGTTGAGCCTTGAGCGCGCTAACGGCGGCGCAGGTAGACGTAATAGGCGCCAGAACCGCCGTGTTTCAGGTGGGCTTCTGTCACTTGCAACACGGATTGGCCAAGGGGAGACAGACGCAGCCATTGCGGCACCTGATGGCGCAGCGCACCCATGCGGTTGGGGATGGGGCCGATGTCTTGGCCCCGCTTGCCCTTTCCGGTGATGACAAGCACCAGACGCAGCCCGGCTGTTTGCGCGTTCAGGATAAAGCGGATCAGTTCGGGATGGGCCTCTGACAGGGTCAGGCCATGCAGGTCGATGCGGGCTTCGGGCGACAGTTTGCCCCGGGTCATCTTGCCGTGGGTTTTGGCATCCATTTGCAGCGCAGCGCCGGCAAGGCCAGCGGGCAGGCTGGGCGCAATATCATGAGGGCGCTGTACGCGCGCCTTTTCACCCAATTGAAACATCGGCAAACGCGGTTGGGCGTGGGCCATCGGTGGCATTGGGGTGGGGTGGAAAACCATGGTATGCGCAGCAACCTCGGGCTTTCGCACGAAGACATGCGCGTGCATCGGCTTGGCCGTGCGGGCAACGGTTTGCCAGATTTCCTCTTCTTCGGGGCGCAGAGTGCGGCGGCGGGCCATGGATCAGCCTTCGGGCAGCATGGCGTAGGCGCGGTCGATGGGCAGCAACACCAGCATGCGTCCGCTGTCCTTGACAGTGCCCGCAGCTTCCCCGGCCCGTGCACCGGTGCCGTAAAAAATGTCTGCGCGTTGAGCGCCCTTGATCGCGCCGCCGGTGTCTTGGGCGATCATCAGGCTGCGGATCGGATTGGCGCCGTCTTTTTCAATCCAGACCGGGGCACCAAGCGGCGTGTAGCTGGGGTCGATGGCGACAGAGCGCAGCGTGGTGATGGATCGTCCCATTGCGCCGATGGGGCCTTTGTCAGCGGGCAGGTCGCCGATTTTGCGAAAAAACACATAGGACGGGTTCACGTTCAGCAGGTCGCTGCCGGATGAAGGGTTGTTGCGGATATAGGATTTGATGCCCTGCGCCGAAACCTGATCGGCCGTCATTGTGCCGCGCGCGACCATTTCCGTCCCAATCGAGCGGTAAGCGTGGCCGTTGCGCCCGGCGTAGCCGACACGGATCACGCGGCCATCGGCCATTCGAATGCGACCAGAGCCTTGGACATGCAGGAAAAACACTTCCACCGGGTCTTCCAGCCATGCAATTTCCAACCCGCGACCCCGCAGCACGCCGCGTTCGATGGCGGCACGGTCGTGGAAGACTTGGCCATCCTGCAATTCAGGGGGGCGGGCATAGATGGGGTGGGCAAAGCGGGGGGTACGCTGGGATGACCCGGGCAGTTCGGGTTCATAATAGCCGGTGAACAAGGCGGGCGAATCGCCAATTTGAACTGGCTTGAACATCAACTCGAAGAACGCCCGTGCCGAGGCATCGGTCGCCCCGGCATCTGCGGCAAGGCGGCAAATCGGTGTCCAATCATCGGCCAGGTTTGAGCAGGTTTCCATAAATGCCAACAACGCCGCACGGTGATCGTCCTGCGCCCAGCCGTCCAGGCTTTCGAAATCCAGAACTTGCGCATGGACGGGAGAAACAGTCTTCATCGCAACCGCCAAGACAGAGAGAAAAGCTCGCATCCGCCGCCCGGATCAATCGCCGGTGGCGACCAGCTGCCAGTTGGGATCTTGCACGCCCATCCGACGCGCAAAAGTCCAGCTGTCTCGCTGACGCTTGATTTCGGTGGTGGAGCCTTCGACGATTTCTCCTGCCTTGTTGCGCACGACTGAGGTCAACTCCCCAACGTAGCGCACGGTGATTTCACCGGTGCGGGTGGTGTCATCAAAGTCCGCGTCGTTCAAAGTGATTTCGCGGAGTCCAAGGAAATTTGCTTCAACGGTCAGGCCGTCGCGTTCGCGGGCTTCGATCACGCTGCCAAAACTGGCCTCCACTTCATCCGACAGAAACGGGCGGATTTTATCCAACTCGCCGCGCTCAAACGCCATCAGGATCATCTCGTAGGCACCGCGAGCGCCGCGCAAGAACTCGTTGACGTTGAACGCTGGTTCAGCCTGCTTCATTGCGGCCAATGCCTTGGCTGCGCCGGAGCCATCGGGGACGTGATCGACGATGTCGTGGTCTGGGCCACCTTCGATCACCTCAAAGTCCCGCTTTGGCTTGGAGCGGGCGTCATCCAGCGGAAGTGGCGGCTTTTCAAAGCCTTCGCGTGTGCCAAGCACGGACCGCAGTTTCAAAACCAGAAACACGGCGATCCCGGCCAGGACGAGAAGTTGCAGCAGGGAAGAACTCATGGGACCCTCGAAACTTGCCCGGGGGGTTGGCGGACCGGGCATTGGCATCTTATGTAGGTGCTGGGTGCGCGCAAGTCTACCATTTGGAGCGCGGAAACCTTGGGGGGTGCGACGATGTGGGTTTTTGCGTTGTTTCTGTTGGTGCCACTGATTGAAATTGGCTTGTTTGTTACCGTGGGCGGCTGGCTGACGCTGTGGCCGACGCTGGCCATCGTGCTGGCGACCGGAATTCTGGGCGCGTTTCTGGTGCGATGGCAGGGTTTGGGCGTCCTGCGCGAGATTCAGGCTTCGGGGACAACTGGTGATCCGCTGTCACCGCTGGCGCACGGGGCGCTCATCCTGATCGGCGGCTTTATGCTGATGCTGCCGGGGTTTTTCACCGACACTTTGGGCTTTCTGCTGATGATGCCGCCGCTGCGCCGGCTTTTAATCAGGTTTTTGGCGCGGCGGGTGCGGTTCGATGGGTTTGTGTCGCGGGGTTTCAGCAACACGCGTCCGGCTGATGATTGGGTCGATGCCGAGTTTGAAGAGGTGGTGCCTGACCGTGACAAGTTGGGTGGCCTCACCAATCCCGGATCAAAATGGACGCGCCATTGAGCGGAGCGCCCCGACCTGCTAGGAGAGGGTGCGAATTTGCAAGGGAGTGGGTCGGATGGCCGAAGAGACTGGCGGCGCGCCGCAAATCAAGATGTCCGTGTTGGCGCAATATGTGCGTGACATGTCGTTCGAAAACATGGTGGCGCAAAAGGGCCTGACGGGCGGCGACGTGCAGCCTGATATTCAGGTGGCGGTCAGTCTTGATGCGCGCAAGCGGGCGCAAGAGCATCAGTTTGACGTGGTGACAAAATTCAAAGTGACCTCGAAGAACAAGGTGAACGGGGACACGCTGTTCCTGTTGGAGTGCGACTACGGTGGGATTTTCCACGTTGAGGGCGTGCCAGAGGATCAGTTGCATCCATTCCTGCTGATCGAATGCCCGCGCATGCTGTTCCCGTTCGTGCGCCGGATCATCTCTGACGTGACACGTGACGGTGGCTTCCCCGCTTTGAACATCGATACGGTGGACTTTTTGGCACTGTACCGCACCGAGTTACAGCGCCGCGCGCAGACGCAGGCGCCCACGGCACAGCCAAACTAGGGCGTTTTGCGTTCAATCGGGTTTGGCCGATGGAACGCAGGCGCAACATGCACCGGCAGTGCCGGTCTTGGATTTCCGTCAATCCGCATCAAATTGATGGAAATCCGCTCTAAAAGGCCAAAATGGCGAGGGCCGGTCCTATGGGGCCGGCTTTTTGCTGTCAAAGGTAGTACGCGTTTGGATGAACTCTGACATTTCTGTCCTTCGGCGCACGCGACGGCTCATCCCGATAAAATTTCTTCGGGAGAACCTGTGCCGCTTTAGTGCCGTCTTTTCCAGATCGCCGCTTCACCCATCTTTTCAACAAGCGCGGCATGGGCAGCCGTTTCTTCGGTCGTCACCCGCGATGGCAACGCTGTTGCGCGTGGGCGTGGCCGCCAATCACTGGCCACTTTCGTCGCGCCAGAGGTGTTGGATTGCGCGGCCGGGTTCAGGCCGAAATCGGGCTGTCGGCCGCCGACCAGTTCCAGATAGACCTCTGCAAGAATTTCAGAGTCGAGTAATGCGCCATGTTTTTGGCGAGACGCGTTGTCGACGCCAAAGCGGCGGCAAAGCGCATCAAGCGAGGCGGGTGAGCCGGGGAATTTGCGCCGCGCGATCATCAGGGTGTCGATGGCGCGGGGGTATGGAATCTCGGGCAAGCCGACGGTTTTGAGCTCGTGGTTCAGGAATTTCATATCGAAGGCGGCGTTGTGGATCACCAATTGTGAGTCGGCGATGAAGTCCAGAAACGCTTGGCCAATGGCCCGAAAAACCGGTTGGGCGCGCAGAAACTCATCGCCCAAGCCATGCACTTCGAACGCTTCTTTGGGCATCATCCGTTCGGGGTTGATGTATTGGTGATAGGTTTTGCCGGTGGGCAAGTGATTGAACAGTTCGACGGCACCGATTTCCACGATGCGGTGGCCTTCGGTCGGCTCAAATCCGGTTGTTTCGGTGTCGAGTACAATTTCACGCATTTTGACCTCGGATATATGCGATCAGTGCCGTGACATAGGCCTGCGTGGATGCAAGGTCGAGGGTTTCGACGATGTGGGTGGCAAGGCGGCGCTTGTCGGCGTCAGGCATCTGCCGGGCGTGGATTGCGCTGAACTGCGCCTCGGTCATGCCGGGGCGGGCCATAACGCGGGCGCGTTGAAGGGCCGGTGGGGCAGTCACCAGCAGCGTTGCTTCAAATTCACTTTGGCTGGCGTTTTCAAAGAGAAGCGGGATGTCGAGGACGGCGATATCTGCTGTGGTCCGGGCCAGAAAGACGGCGCGGTCGGCGGCAACCATTGGATGGACCACCGATTCGATCCGGGGCAGCAACGTTGGGTCGGCAGCTATTGCGGCCTTCAATGTTTCACGTGAAACATGCCCCTCTTGTGTGGCGGCGGGATAAAGGGCCGTCATTGGAGCAACAGCTGCGCCGCCTGCGGCATAGAGTTTGTGCACTGCAACGTCAGCATCCCAAACCGGGAGGCCGGCGGCGGCAAACATGGCGGCTGTGGTCGATTTGCCCATGCCAATAGAGCCGGTAAGGCCCAGACGGAAGCTCATTTGCCCAAAACTGCATTGCGTGTTGCATCGTCCACCTCGGGACGATGGCCGAACCAACGCTCAAACCCGGGGGCGGCTTGATGCAGCAGCATACCAAGCCCATCAACAGTGATGCAGCCCATAGACTTGGCTTCAAGCAAGAGTGAGGTTTCCAAAGGAGTGTAGACCAAATCGGTTACGAGCGCCTTTTGCTCAAGCGCATCCAGTGGCACCCGGAAGTCCGGCTTACCCGTCATGCCCAAAGACGTTGTGTTAACCACTGTGACAGCGCCCTCCAACATGTTCGGAGCCTGCACCCAATCAAAGACCTTCAGTTTGGCCCCGAAATCGGCGCGCAGGGCTTCTGCGCGCGGACGGGTGCGGTTGGAGATGCGAATCTCAGGGACGCCCACTTCGATCAACGCCGCAATCACCGCCCGCGCCGCGCCGCCCGCGCCAAAAATCGCTGCTGGTCCTGACGCGGGCTGCCAGGTTGGCGCGTTCTGACGCAGATTGGCCATGAAACCGGAACCGTCAGTGTTGTCGGCGTGAATTCGGCCGTCTTTGCGGAAAATCAGCGTGTTGGCGGCACCAATCAATGCGGCGCGATCGGTGACAATATCGGCGATCTTCAGCACGGCCTCTTTGTGGGGGATGGTCACATTGATGCCGACAAAGCCCAGTTTCGGCAGTATCTCGAGCATCTGGCGCAGATCCTGCGGGGCGATATCCATCGGAACATAGTGGCCCTTGATGCCATAGCGACGCAGCCAGTAGCCGTGCAGCGCGGGGGACCGGCTGTGAGCGATTGGGTGGCCAATGACGCCGGCAAGCGGAATACGGGGCAGGTCAGTCATGTTGCGATGAAGCCTCTTTGTCCAAGATATTCAAGCAGGGGCAGCAGGGGTAGGCCCAGAATGGTGAAGTAATCGCCTTCAATGGCAGAGAACAGCCGTACGCCTTCCTCTTCCAACTTGTACGCGCCAACGGAATGGCGCGCCGAGTCCCAGTTTCGGGCAAGATAGGCATCGATATAGGCATCGGACACTGACCGCATGGCCAGCCGGGCCTGTCCGACATGCCGCCAGATCGGCTTGCCCTCGTCATAAAGGACAAGCGCCGACAGCAATTGGTGCGTTTGCCCGCGCAAAGAATGCAACTGCGCACGGGCGTCATCAACCGATTCTGGCTTGGCAAAAACCTGACCCTTAGATGCAAGGACCTGATCGCAGCCCAGCACCAAAGTGCTGGGGTTTTTGTCAGACAGCTTTTTCGCCTTCGCCTCTGCCAACGCATCGGCGACATTGCGCGGGGTGGCCCCTTCGCTTTGCAACGCCCGCCGGATGGCATCTTCGTCAACGCGCGCTGGCAGGGCGGAAACCTCAAGCCCAGCTTTGCGTAAAAGCTGAAGCCGAATTTCAGATGCTGAGGCAAGCAAAAGCGGGCGCGACATGCGGGCGGCCTTGTGGATAATCTCTGTGTGTTCCGGTCACGGATTTGGGGGTAAGCCCGGATTTGCCCTGAAAAGGCGGCAGAGTGCCCGGTTTGTCAAGAACTCACGGTCGTGCCGGCGGCTTTGCGCACAGTGGGACAATCAAAATCGGACGCTGTGGGCAGACTTGTTTTCCATGGGTTGTGGGTTAAATCCCACCTAACCACTCCCGTAAGATTATCTATGTATATCATGTCTTTATGTGAAATTTTGGCGTGGTATGCAACACAGTCACCTCTTTATCCACCGAAAGAGCCTTGGGGATAAAAAGCAGGACAAACCAAGAAATTCTGTTATCCACGGCCCCTACAACAACATCTTCCTTTCTAGAATCTATTCTTTAAGAAGAAGATAAGAAGCGAGGTGTACCTGTGGGCGACTTTCTGGCGACGTATTATCCTTGGCTGAAAGCCTTGCATGTGATGGCGGTGATCGCGTGGATGGCGGGTCTGTTCTATCTGCCGCGTTTGTATGTTTACCATGTGGAAGGCCTGCAAAAGCGCGGGGTTGCACTGGGCAGCGATGTGGACCTGCTGTTTCAGCATCAAGAGCGCCTGCTGCTGAACGCCATAACAACCCCAGCCGGTATCGCGACTTGGGTGTTTGGGCTGGCCCTGATGTTCACGCCGAGAGTCGTGGACTGGACAGAGCTCTGGCCTTGGGCAAAGGCCGCATCCGTTTTGGGTATGACCTGGTTCCACCTTTGGCTTGGATGGCGGCGGAAAGATTTTATGAATGGAACCAATGCCTTGACCGGGCGCCATTACCGCATGATGAACGAGGTACCGACCGCTTTCATGATCATTATCGTGTCAGCGGTGATCGTAAAGTTCTGAAACAGTTGACTTTGCAGAGGGCGGGTCTTAGGTCAGCATCAGCGCGGCCATTCGGCCATCCCGCTTTCCATTGACATTGCCGCTGCTGACCCTGTGACGGGCCGCGCCCGAGGATGACCTGTGATGACTGTTGAGCATTTGAATCTTGCGTATCTGAAAGCCAAAACCCCGGCAGAATTGCTGGCCATGGCCGAAGAGTGGGAGATCGAAAACGCCCCTAGCATGCGGAAGGGCGAGATGATGTTCGCTCTTTTGAAGGAACATGCAGAGGATGGCTGGGAAATTGGCGGCGACGGCGTGTTGGAAGTGTTGCAGGACGGGTTTGGCTTTCTGCGCAGCCCATCTGCGAATTATCTGCCGGGCCCGGACGACATCTACGTCTCGCCAGAGATCCTTCGGCAGTTCAGCCTGCGCACAGGCGACACCATTGAAGGTGCGATCGCCGCGCCACGCGAAAACGAAAAATACTTTTGCATGACAAAAGTCACGCGGATCAATTTTGACGACCCAGAAAAGGCGCGGCACAAAGTTCACTTTGACAATTTGACGCCGCTGTACCCGGATGAGCGTTTGAAGATGGAAGTCGAAGATCCAACGATCAAGGACCGATCTGCCCGAATCATCGACTTGGTCTGTCCGATTGGCAAGGGCCAGCGTGCGCTGATTGTTGCACCGCCGCGAACGGGCAAAACGGTGCTGTTGCAGAATATCGCCAACTCGATCGCTGTAAACCACCCCGAATGCTATCTGATTGTCTTGCTGATCGACGAGCGGCCCGAGGAAGTGACCGATATGCAGAGGTCTGTGAAGGGTGAAGTTGTCTCTTCGACCTTTGATGAACCCGCAACAAGGCATGTGGCCGTGGCGGAAATGGTGATCGAAAAGGCCAAGCGCCTGGTGGAACACAAACGGGACGTGGTGATCTTGTTGGACAGCATCACGCGTCTGGGGCGTGCTTTCAACACGGTGGTCCCGTCCTCCGGCAAAGTCTTGACGGGTGGTGTCGACGCAAATGCATTGCAGCGTCCCAAGCGTTTCTTTGGTGCGGCGCGGAACATCGAAGAAGGCGGGTCGCTGACCATTATTGCGACAGCGTTGATCGATACTGGCAGCCGGATGGATGAGGTGATCTTTGAAGAATTCAAAGGCACGGGCAACAGCGAGATTGTTCTGGATCGCAAGGTTGCTGACAAGCGGGTGTTCCCGGCAATTGATATTCTGAAGTCGGGCACTCGGAAGGAAGAGTTGTTGGTCGAGAAAATTGACCTGCAGAAAACCTATGTCTTGCGCCGGATTCTGAACCCGATGGGCACGACGGATGCCATCGAATTCCTGATCTCGAAGCTGAAGCAAACCAAGAGCAACACCGAGTTCTTCGATTCCATGAACGCGTGATAGGCGTTTAGAGTCAAAGGTTTAAGCATGGACACGATCTTCGCCTTGGCCAGCGCCCGGGGTAAAGCTGGCATTGCCGTCATTCGGATTTCCGGGCCTGAAGCGCATAAAGCTGTCGCTCAGTTTTGTGTTTTGCCGACCATGCGCCTTGCCGCTTTGCGGCGATTGACTTGGCAGGGTGAAGTTCTGGATGAGGCTTTGGTTCTGCTGTTCGAAGAGGGCGCAAGTTTTACTGGCGAGGCCAGTGCCGAGTTGCAGGTCCATGGCAGCTTGGCGGTTGTTGGCTCTATCTTGCGCGCTTTGGTGCAGGTCGAAGGTCTGCGAATGGCCGAACCAGGTGAGTTCACCCGGCGGGCTTTGGAAAACGGTTGTCTGGACTTGACCCAGGTTGAGGGACTGGCTGATCTGATTGACGCTGAAACCGAATCACAGCGAAAGCAGGCTTTGCGCGTGCTGTCTGGAGCGATTGGCCAAAAGGTCGAAGGTTGGCGCAGGGATCTGATCCGCGCCGCTGCCCTGATCGAAGCAACGATAGATTTTGCGGATGAAGACGTGCCGGTCGACGTGATGCCCGAAGTTGGCACACTCGTCCGAGGATTGCTGGAGCAGCTGCGCGCTGAATTGCAAGGAACAGCGGCGGCAGAGCGCATTCGGGATGGGTTTGAGGTGGCGATTGTCGGCGCTCCGAACGCTGGAAAGTCGACTCTTCTGAACGCCTTAGCAGGCAGGGACGCAGCGATCACTTCGGCGATCGCGGGAACCACGCGAGATGTCATCGAGGTGCGGATGGACCTGTCTGGGCTGGCCGTCACGCTTTTGGACACGGCCGGTTTGCGAGAGTCAGTGGACGAGGTGGAGCAGATCGGCATCGCTCGGGCGTTGGATCGAGCGAAAGCGGCCGATTTACGGGTGTTTCTGCGGGTGACTGCCGAGGAGGTGTTGTCGATGCAGCCCTTGGCCGATGACATCGTTGTTTTCGGGAAAGCAGATCTGACTGGAGCCGCCGAAGGTGCAGTATCGGGCAAGACGGGGCTGGGCCTAGAGACGCTGATTGCACAGATTTCCCAACGATTGGAAGGCCAGGCGGCGTCTGCGGGATTGCTGATTCGCGAAAGGCAGCGTAACGCCTTGATTGTCGCGATAGCGGGTCTGGACGGGGCCGAGAAGGGGTTGGAGAACGGTCTTACCCTGCCAGAGCTTGTATCGGCCGATCTTCGGATTTCGGCGCGGGCACTGGAAATGATTTTGGGGCGTATTGATGTGGAGAACTTGCTGGATGAAATATTCTCTAGTTTCTGCATCGGCAAATGAGGATGTTTCACGTGAAACATTTTGATGTCATTGTAATTGGCGGCGGACATGCGGGTTCTGAAGCGGCTGCGGCGTCGGCGCGCAGGGGCGCACGTACGGCCTTGGTGACATTGCGCAAAGATGGCGTGGGGGTCATGTCGTGCAATCCAGCCATCGGTGGCTTGGGCAAGGGACATTTGGTGCGCGAGATTGACGCATTGGATGGAATCATGGGTTTGGCGGCGGATAGGGCGGGCATTCAGTTCCGATTGCTGAATCGCCGCAAAGGACCCGCTGTTCAAGGGCCCCGGGCACAAGCGGACCGCAAACTTTACCGGGCGGCGATTCAAAGCCTGCTGGCGGAAGAGCCGCTGCTTGAGGTGGTGGAAGGTGAAGTGGTGCGTCTGCTGATCGATGCGGGACGCGCCAGTGGCGTTGTTTTGGAAGATGGAAGCGAGTTGCGCGCTACAGCCATTGTTCTAACGGCCGGGACTTTCCTGAATGGCATGATCCATGTCGGCGATCAGAGGCGGCCAGGAGGGCGGATTGGCGACCGTCCGTCAGTCCGTCTTGCCGAACAGCTTGCGGATTTGGGGTTGGCTCGTGGGCGGCTGAAGACAGGAACACCGCCGCGGCTTGATGGAAAGTCCATAAACTGGGACGTATTGGAACATCAGGCCGGTGACGCTGATCCGGTTGTTTTCTCATTCTTGAACAAATCACCAAGCGCGCGACAAATCTCTTGTGGGATCACCCACACCAACGCGCGGACGCATGATATTGTAAGAGATAACATAAATAAATCAGCGATGTACGGCGGGCATATTGAAGGTGTGGGCCCCCGCTATTGTCCTTCAATTGAAGACAAGGTTGTGCGTTTTGCGGAGAAATCTTCGCATCAAGTCTTCTTGGAGCCCGAAGGGTTGGACGACGACACGATCTATCCCAATGGCATCTCGACCTCACTGCCTGCGGACGTGCAACAAGAATATGTGCGCAGCATCGTCGGATTGGAGCGGGTGGTCATCACTCAACCGGGCTATGCCATCGAGTATGACTATTTCGATCCCCGCTGTTTGGATTTATCGCTGCAATTGAAGTCGATGCCGGGATTGTTCTTCGCTGGTCAGATCAATGGCACAACGGGCTACGAAGAGGCGGCGGCGCAAGGTTTGGTCGCAGGACTGAATGCAGCGGCATTGGCGCTCAATGTCGATCAATGTGTATTTGGTCGATCAAACAGTTATCTGGGGGTTATGATCGATGATCTTACCTTGCGCGGCGTCACAGAGCCCTATCGCATGTTCACCTCTCGGGCAGAGTTCCGACTGACCTTGCGTGCAGATAATGCAGATCAACGATTGACTCAGATTGGGATAGACATTGGCTGTGTAAGGCCAAAGCGTCAGCAAATATTCGCGTCAAAAATGACCGAAATGGGTCTAGCAAAAGCCTGCTTGAACGCGAAAAGCTTCGGCTCTCGGGAGTTGGCTTTGATCGATATCCATGTCAGCCAAGACGGCGTGCGGCGATCAGCGTTGTCGGTCATGGCATTTCCTGACGTGTCGCTTGATCAGATTGAACGGCTGATACCGGAGTTCGGACGGTTTTCGCCAGAAATACGGCAGCAAGTGGGGTATGACGCGCTTTATGCGCAGTATCTCGGTCGTCAAAACGCCGAAGCAGCAGCCCTTCAGAAGGAGGAAGGCACGATGATACCCTCGGACTTCTCGTTTGATGGTCTGTCTGGCCTGTCGACTGAATTGAAAACAAAGTTGAATAGGGTTCGCCCGGTAAATCTGGCTCAGGCTGGACGCATTGAAGGCATGACGCCCGCCGCCCTCACCTTGATTCTGGCGCATATCCGAAAGTCCAGGCGTGAGGTCGCCTCACAATGACCGAAAGCGTCGAATTTCCAGGCTGGTTGAATGTTTCACTTGAAACATTGGATAAGTTTCGCGCGCTTTGCGATCTTGTGAAACATTGGAATCCTGCGATAAATCTGATCGCCAAATCCACTGTTGTAGATATTTGGAATCGACATCTTCTTGATTCCGCTCAGCTTTTTGACCATTGTCCTGCAGATGCAAGGACGTGGCTGGACATCGGTAGCGGCGCAGGCTTTCCGGGTCTTGTCGTGGCCATCATGGCCACCGAAACCCGCCAAGAACTGTGTGTGACCTTGGTCGAGTCCGACCGCCGCAAATCAGTGTTCCTAAGCGAGGCCATTCGTCAGTTGAGCCTGTCAGCCAATATGATTTGCAGCCGGATTGACAGTGTGGCGCCGCAAGGCTCGGACGTTGTTTCGGCGCGGGCGTTGTCACCGCTAACGGTGCTGTGCGCTCATGCCCATCGGCACTTGGCAGCCTCGGGGGTCGCCATTTTTCCAAAGGGTGCGCATGCTGCGACTGAAATTGCCGTGGCGCAGCAATCATGGCGCTTTGAGGTTGCTTCGCACCGAAGTCGGACCGATGATGAAGCCGCAATTCTTGTGTTGAAAGATATCCGGAATGTTTGAAGCCGCGCGTGATCAGCGTCCGTATATTCTGGCAATCGCAAACCAAAAAGGCGGAGTAGGGAAAACCACCACCACTATAAACCTGTCTGCTGCACTTGTTGAGGCTGGCGCTCGGGTACTGCTGGTGGACCTTGATCCGCAAGGTAACGCTTCGACGGGCCTCGGCGTTTTGCCGGCGATGCGGAAAAAGACGAGCTATGATCTGCTTATTGAAGAATTGCCGTTGACCGAGGCGGTTATGGCAACTGATTTCGAGGGGTTGCTGATTTGTCCCTCGAATTCCGATCTGTCTTCGGCTGACATGGAGTTGGTTTCCAACGAAAAGCGAAGTTTTTTATTACATGACGCGCTGCGCGGCCCTGGAATGGATCTCTTGGATGTTGATTTCGTCTTGATTGACTGCCCGCCATCGCTCAGCCTGCTGACGATCAATGCGCTGGTTGCAAGCCACGGCGTGTTGGTGCCATTGCAGGCAGAGTTTTTTGCACTCGAAGGGTTGTCGCAGTTGATGCTGACCATTCGGGAAGTGCGGCAAAGCGCGAACCCCTCCTTGCGGATCGAAGGCGTCGCGCTAACGATGGTAGACGGTCGCAATAGGCTGTCGCAACAAGTTGAAAGCGACGCGCGCAAAACTTTAGGGGATCTCGTGTTCAAGACGGTGATACCACGAAACGTGCGGGTCAGCGAAGCTCCGTCCTATGCACTGCCCGTCCTGATTTACGATTCGACATCAAAGGGCTCCGAAGCCTACCGCGCGCTTGCAAAAGAAGTTCTGGCGCGACACCCAATAACACCTCGGTCGTCGCAGGAGCATAAGTGATGGAAAAGAAATCTGATCGCCGCGGTCTGGGGCGCGGCCTGTCTGCGCTTATGGCGGACGTCAATCTGGATGTGCCTCGGGGCGGTGTGCCGTCTCAGCGGCGCTCAGAGCTTATGGTGCCAGTTGAGAGCATCGTTCCAAATCCAGACCAGCCGCGTCGCGATTTTGAGCCCGGAGCGCTGAGCGATCTTGCTGATTCTCTGCGGCAAAAGGGCGTCATCCAGCCATTGATCGTTCGGCGCATCGCTGATGAAGACCGATACGAAATCGTCGCTGGTGAACGACGCTGGCGGGCGGCGCAGATGGCGCAGCTGCACGAATTGCCGGTGATTGTGCGCGAATTCAGCGATTCAGAAGTCCTTGAGATCGCAATCATCGAAAACATTCAACGGGCAGAGCTCAATGCCATCGAAGAGGCCTTTGCCTACAAGCAGCTGATGCAACGTTTTGGCCATACCCAAGAGAAGATTGCCGAAGCGCTGTCGCGCAGCCGCAGCCACATCGCGAACCTTTTACGCTTGCTGACGCTTCCAGAGGATGTCCAGGGCCTTGTAAAGGTGGGAAAGTTATCAGCAGGCCATGCGCGCGCCCTGATTACCTCCAACAATTCGAGCGATTTGGCGCGGCAGGTTGTAACGCGCGGGCTTTCTGTGCGCGAGACCGAGCAGTTGGTACGCAAGGCGGCGACAGAGATCACCAAAAAACGTGGCCCCGCCCGTCGCGAAAGTAAAGACGCTGACACTCGTTCCATCGAGTTGGACCTTTCGGCAAACCTCAATATGGGTGTCAGGATTGATCATGGACCGGGCGGTTTGGGTGGCAAGCTCACGATCAGCTATCGGACGCTGGAGGACTTGGACCTTCTTTGTGGCGTGTTATCCGTGATCCCGCGAGACGTGGCCAGATAAAGGCAGCTTTCCGAAAACCAACTGAATTTGAACCGGAGTGAGGTGTCGGCCGCCGCATGCGGGGGACGGCTCATAGCCAATCTTGGCAATTCCAAAGGTCAGATTTCGACACTTAAAACGGGCGGCGCCGTGGGAGTTAACCCCTGACCTGCAAAACCGATAGTGCTGCGGTATGTATTGTTGCAGGCTGACATGAGTTTCTGAAAGGAGCAACCTATTCAAAGATGGGACCAGCCAGAAACCCAAAGTCAATCCGCAGAGTTGGCGACCTCATGCAGAGATCAACCGCGTGGGATATCAAAAATAGGAAACTCTTCTTAGTCCTCGGCCAATTCCCTGATCACAGCATTTAGCACCATACGACCCTGAACTGTAGATTTAAGTCTGTTCGAACCGGTCACGACCATGCCCAAGTCAACCAGTGCTTCGATTGACTCGGCCTTTAGCGGCTTCCCGGCGATGTTGCCATACCGTTGCAGGTCCAAGCCTTCCGTCAAGCGGATCGACATCATCAGGTATTCCAGAGCGTGGTCTTTTGGGGACAAGGCGTCCCTGGCGAACTCTCCAGGCCGGCTCGCTTCGACCAATTCCAACCATTTGCCCGGCGCTTTCGGTGCCACTGTGGCTTGCCGTATCCCGTGCGCCGTGATGCGCCCGTGTGCACCCGGCCCAATCCCGATATAGTCGCCGCCGCGCCAGTATATCAAGTTGTGAGCGGATTCCGATCCGGCGCGCGCGTGATTGGAAACCTCGTAAGCGGGCATGTTTCGCTTATTGGCCAAATCTTGTGTTATTTCATACAGTTCCGCCGACAGATCGTCGCTTGGAAGTCCCTTCAGGCCGCCTTTCGCAAGCCTATCACCAAAGGCCGTACCATCCTCTATGGTCAGTTGATATAAGGACAAATGGTCGATCGCCAAGTCCAGCGCCTTTGAAAGCTCAACCGACCACTCATTGGCAGACTGATCTTGTCTGGCGTAGATCAGGTCAAAGCTCACTCGGTCAAAGCAATCCCGCGCGATTTCGAAAGCTTTGCGCGCCTCTGCTGCCGTATGTCGACGGCCAAGCCGACGCAAATCGACATCATTCATTGCCTGCATACCCATCGAAACTCGCGTCACCCCGCCGTCGCGATAGCCCCGAAATCGCCCAGCTTCGATTGAGCCTGGGTTCGCTTCCAGAGTTATTTCTGGATCGTTGCGCATTGGCCAAGTGGCCCGGACGCGTTCCAGAATTGCTGCCACAATGTCGGGTGACATCAGGGACGGCGTACCGCCACCGAAAAACACGCTGTCCAGCCGTCGGCCCCTCGTTTCAAGTCCAAGACGATCTATCTCGGTCAGATACGCCCGATTCCAGCGATTCTGGTCGATATGCGTGGCAACATGGCTGTTGAAATCGCAGTACGGGCATTTGGATTCGCAAAATGGCCAGTGAATATACAGACCAAAGCCGCCGTGTTGCCAATCTTCCATCGTTAACCCTTGAATGCCGTGATCTCGATTTCGACCAACATTTCGGGCCTGATCAGGCCCGCAATTACCATTGTTGCAGCCGGGCGTATGTCAGCAAGGACAGAACCCAACACCGGAACCAAATCTGGCACAAGGGCCGCGCTTGTCACGGTGTATTGCACCCGGACGATGTCGGCCATATCGAAGCCAGCCTCAGTCAAGACCGCGCCAACCGTGGCAAAGCAATTGGTCGCCTGCGCTGCGATATCGGCGGGCATCTGCATGGTTGCGTAGTCATAACCGGTAACGCCCGAGACAAAGCACCACCCACCTTTTACGATGGCGCGGCTGTATCCCATCGTGGCCTCAAACGGCGATCCGGTTGAAATATGTTTCACGTGAAACATTCCTTCACCAGCTTGCGGAAAGCATCGGCGCGATGGCTGATCTGGTTCTTTTGCCAGCGATCCATTTCACCGAAGGTCACCTCAAAGCCGTCGGGCTGAAAAATCGGATCATACCCATGCCCTTGATCGCCGCGCATCGGCCAGACAATTTGCCCTGCCATCACGCCCTCAAACACTTCATCATGGCCGTCAGGCCAAGCCAAAACCAGCGTGCAGCGAAATTGGGCAAGGAACGGCGCCGATGCCGAAACAGGCTCTAACTCAGCCCAAGTTCTCATCATTGCCATCGTAAAATCGCGCCCCGTCGGGGTCTCAGCCCAGTCTGCAGTGTAAACCCCCGGCGCACCACCCAAGGCGTCAATTGTGATGCCAGAGTCATCGGAAAGCGCCGGCAGTCCAGAGGCCTGCGCCGCCGCGTGGGCTTTGATCCGCGCATTTCCCACAAATGTCGTTTCCGTTTCAGCCGGTTCCGGCAGCCCCAGATCGCCCGCTGACAACACCTTCAGGTCAAATGGCTCCAGCAACTTGGCGATCTCCTCCAGCTTGCCGCGATTGTGCGTTGCCACCAAAAGCGTGTCGCCGGAAAATTTGCGCATCACACCAACCCCAACGCCGCCCTCTGCGCGGCAACCAACCCGGCTGCACCCGCCTCGGCCAAGTCCAGCAATTCCCCCATCTCGCCACGCGAGAAAGTGGCCCCCTCTGCCGACATCTGCACTTCAATCAGGCGGCCGCGACCGGTCAGAATGAAATTCCCATCCGTCCCCGCAGTGGAGTCCTCTGCATAGTCAAGGTCAAGCACCGGTTGCCCTGCATAGATCCCGCAGGAAATTGCTGCGACGTGATCAATCATTGGATCGCTTACAATCACGCCGGCCTTCAACAACTTGTTCATGGCAAGGCGCAAAGCCACCCATCCGCCGGTGATCGAAGCACAGCGCGTCCCACCATCTGCCTGCAGCACGTCGCAATCCACCACAATTTGACGCTCTCCCAGCGCCGAACGGTCCACCCCAGCCCTTAACGCGCGCCCGATAAGCCGTTGAATCTCTTGGGTTCTGCCGGTTTGTTTGCCTGCAGCGGCTTCGCGCCGGGTCCGCGAATTGGTGGCGCGCGGCAACATGCCGTATTCTGCTGTCACCCAACCAAGCCCGGTATTCTTCAAAAATGGCGGCGCCTTGTCTTCAATTGTTGCCGAGCAAAGAACATGCGTCTCGCCCATTTTGATCAGACAAGAGCCTTCAGCGTGTTTCATCACGCCGACCTCAATCGATACCGGACGCATCTCGTTCAATTTCCGACCAGAAGGGCGCATCGTGTTTTCCTTTTACCACTTGGGATCAAATAGGCCCGTCGCCCGCAATTGTGCAACCCTCATTGACGGCGGCCCCAATCGCTCCTTATGGTACCAATCCCTTGGAATGCTGAAAAATGCACAACGGCGCGAAACTTCTTTCTGAGATGAACGACCGCTCGCGCGAGGTTTTTCGGCGCGTCGTCGAGGGCTATCTGGTGTCGGGTGACCCTGTTGGATCGCGGACGCTGACCCGCAGCATGACGGAGCGGCTGTCGGCAGCAACCATCCGCAATGTGATGCAAGACCTTGAACTTCTTGGTTTACTGGACAGCCCACACATCTCTGCCGGACGCATTCCCACCCAGTTGGGCCTGAGAATGTTCGTTGATGGCTTGCTTGAAGTCGGGGTTGTGGCGGCCGAAGATCGGCAATTGATGGATGCAGCCGCGACCAGCGGCGACCAGGACGTGGCTGCTCTTCTCGACCATGTCGGCGCAACCCTGTCCGGCATCACCCGTGGCGCGAGTGTGGTGCTGGCTCCCAAGCAAGAGGCACCGATTCGTCATATCGAATTCGTCAGTCTTGCTGCAGATCGCGTTTTGGTCGTTCTGGTTTTCGCCAATGGCCATGTTGAGAACCGCATTTTCACCCCACCGCCGGGTCAGACGCCGTCGTCGATGCGGGAGGCGGCAAATTTCCTGAATGCCTTGGCTGAAGGCAAAACCCTTTCCGACCTTCGCAGTTCCGTGGGAGTCGATATCGCGCGACGGCGGCAGGAAATCGATTCGCTTGCGCGCGCGCTTGTCGAAAGCGGCATAGCGCTTTGGGACAATACGGATGAGCACGCTGAAAGGCTGATCGTTCGCGGTCGGTCCAACCTTTTGGAAAACGCGGCTGAATCTCAGGACATCGACCGCATCCGCAGCTTGTTTGACGATCTGGAACGTAAGCGAGACATCGCCGATTTTCTCGAACTGACGGAAACCGGCGAAGGTGTGCGCATTTTTATTGGGTCTGAGAACAAACTCTTCTCACTTTCGGGTTCCTCTCTGGTGGTCTCTCCCTATATGAACGCAGATCGAAAGATCATTGGCGCGGTGGGCGTGATCGGACCAACCCGGCTGAACTATGGCCGGATTGTTCCAATCGTGGACTACACGGCGCAACTGGTTGGCAGGTTATTGACTGAGCGCGGCACGGGCTGACGCGGTTGGGGTTGCAGAACGGAAAGACAAGGAAGACGACGATGGCGCAGGATAACACCGCACCCGATGGCATTGATTTGGAAGACATTGAAGAGTTCATTGCAGCAGAAGAGCTGGACGCGCTGCGCGCAGAGCGTGATGACATGCGCGACCGCTTCATGCGCGCGCTGGCCGACGCCGAAAACAGCCGCAAACGGTCCGAGCGGGATCGTCGTGAGGCCGAGCAGTTTGGCGGCTCCAAACTCGCGCGTGATATGTTACCGGTTTATGACAACCTCAAGCGCGCGTTGGACGCGGCCAACGATGAGACGCGCGCTCAGGCTGCCGCCATGATCGAAGGACTGGAACTGACATTGCGCGAGTTGACCAATGTTTTGGCAAAGCATGGCGTGACGCAGATCAACCCTCCCATTGGCGAAGTTTTTGATCCGCAGCAGCATCAGGCGATGTTTGAGGCACCTCTGCCTGGTACCAAAGCGGGCCAGATCATTCAGGTTTTGGGCACTGGTTTTATGCTGCACGACCGGCTTTTGCGTCCGGCGCAAGTCGGGGTGTCTTCGAATACCCAAGGTTAAACCCTTGGCAGGCCCCGGAGGGTTGCATACCCTCCGGACCTCCCGTGGGATATTTAGGGACAGATGAACGCAAATTTGAATCAACTTTTCAGCATTTCCTTCAATTCGTAGACCAACCGCAGCGCCTGTATCGGAGTCAGTTCGTCTGGCAGGGTTTCGCGGAGCGTCGATTCCACAGCGGATGGCTTGGCAGCAGCCCTGGGCGCGGTCGCGGGCGTTGTACGGAACAGCGGCAGGTCGTCGATCAGCGCCTTTTGGCGTGATCCACCTTCGCGCTCGCCTGATTCCAGCGCCTCCAGGACCACCTTGGCCCGCTCGATGACCGACTGCGGCAGGCCAGCCAGCCGCGCCACCTGCACGCCATAGCTGCGATCCGCCGCGCCTTTCTTGACTTCATGCAGGAAAATAACCTCGCCGTCCCATTCCTTGACTGTCACAGTTGCGTTTTCAACGCCCTGCAGCTTTCCAGCCAGGGCTGTCATCTCATGGTAATGCGTGGCAAAGAGCGCGCGGCAGCGGTTGGTTTCGTGCAGGTGCTCCATTGTGGCCCAAGCGATCGACAGGCCGTCATAGGTGGCGGTGCCGCGGCCGATTTCATCCAGAATAACCAAGGCGCGGTCATCTGCCTGATTGAGAATGGCAGCGGTTTCGACCATTTCAACCATAAAAGTGGACCGGCCCCGCGCAAGATCATCTGAGGCGCCAACCCGGCTGAACAATTGGCTGACCAAGCCGATATGGGCTGTCTTGGCGGGTACAAAACTGCCCGCCTGTGCCATCAGCGCGATCAGGGCGTTTTGACGGAGGAACGTCGATTTCCCGGCCATGTTCGGGCCGGTCAGGAGCCAGATCGCGGGCGTCGTGCTTTGCGTCAAGGCGCAATCATTGGCGACAAAGGCACCCCCACCCTGTCTTCCCAAGGCGCGCTCTACAACCGGGTGCCGCCCCCCCGTCACCATAAAGGCGCGGCTGTCATCCACGCGCGGTTCTGTCCAGTCTTCAGCCGCCGCCAAGTCGGCAAAAGCGCAGGTCAGATCAATTTCGGCCAAGCCACGCGCTGCGCCTCCGATAGATCCAGATTGCGCCATGATTGCGGCTCTGAGTGCCTCGTAGTGCCGCTTTTCTATCTCGAGCGCATGATTGGCCGCGTTCAGGATTTTCGTTTCGATTTGGTTCAACGGCACGGTGGTGAAGCGCACTTGGTTGGCTGTGGTTTGGCGGTGGATGAATGTTTCTGAAAGCGGGGCGGCAAGCATCCTTTCAGCATGGGTGGTGGTGGTTTCGATGAAATAGCCCAGCACATTGTTGTGCTTGATCTTCAGGCTTTGCACGCCGGAAAGGCCAATGTAATCGGCCTGCATCTGGGCGATCACGCCGCGCCCTTCGTCGCGCAGGCGGCGGGTTTCATCCAACTCTGCGTCGTAGGTTTCGGCGATGTAACCGCCATCCCGGGCCAAAAGCGGCGGTTCGGCAATCAAGGCATGGTCCAGCAGGTCTATCAAGGTCTCATGGCCCAGAAGCGCCTGCGCAGCGGCGGTCAGAAGCGGTGGGGCGTGCATCACCAGCCCCGAGATGCGCACCGCTTGCGTCAAGCCAGCGCGGATGGCTGACAGATCGCGTGGGCCGCCGCGGTCCAACGCCAGCCGTGACAGCGCACGGTCCATATCTGGCACGCGGCGCAGATCGGCGCGGATGTCCGCGCGCATCTGGCTTTGGTCGCGCAGAAATCGCACCGATGCCAATCGCTCTTGGATCACGGACAGATCGCAGGAAGGGCTGGACAGCCGGCGCTCCAGCAACCGCGCACCCGGTGCCGTGACGGTCTTGTCTATTGCCGCCAGCAATGACCCTTCGCGACCACCCGAAAGCGCCTGCGTGATTTCCAGATTGCGGCGGGTCGCGGCGTCAATCTGCATCGCACTGCCGATGCTTTCCCGAAGCGGCGTGCGCAGCAGCGGCAGCTTGCCGCGTTGGGTCAGCTCAAGATAATCGACCAACGCCCCCATTGCGGCCACTTCAGCCCGGCCAAAGCTGCCAAAAGCGTCCAGCGACCCGACACTCCACAGCGCGCACAGCCGCTTCTCGGCGCTGGTGGAATCAAAGCTGCCGCGCGACAAGGCCGTCACCGCAGCGCCGGATTCAGTGACCATTCCCGCCAAATCAGCCTCACGACCCTCAGACAGCAGCATCTCGCGCGGCACCAGTCGCGCCAGTTCCGGTCCCAACCGCACGATTGGGCACGGCATCACCCTCAATTCGCCTGTGGATATATCGACCCAAGCCAGCGCGCTGTCGTCCCGCACTTCGGCAAAGGCCGCAAGATAATTGTGCCGCCGCGCCTCAAGCAGCGAATCCTCTGTCAGCGTGCCCGGCGTGACCAGCCGCACCACATCGCGCCGTACCACCGATTTGGAGCCGCGCTTTTTTGCCTCGGCCGGATCTTCCATCTGTTCGGCAATGGCCACCCGAAAGCCCTTGCGGATCAGGGTCAGCAGATAGCCCTCGGCGGCGTGATGGGGAACACCGCACATTGCAATCGGCTCGCCCTGATGAAAGCCGCGTTTTGTAAGCGCGATGTCGAGCGCTTCGGCAGCGGCCACCGCGTCATCAAAGAACATCTCGTAAAAGTCGCCCATCCGGTAAAACAGCAAAGCGCCGGGGTTCTGCGCTTTGATGTCCAGATACTGCGCCATCATCGGCGTTATGGTTTCGTCGGTCATTCAGTCCCCCAAGGCTGCGCCAACCCTACAAAACCAGCGGGGCGACGAAAAGGCACTATCCGACAAGGGGGTGGGGGGCTATGACCGGATGGCTTGCATAAGGATGGCCCCCTGATGACGAAGACCAAGATTACGCCCGAAGAGGCGCTCGCCTATCATGCGGACCCGCGCCCCGGAAAGTATGAGATTGTTGCCACCACCCCGATGGCAACGCAGCGTGACCTGTCGCTGGCCTATTCGCCCGGCGTTGCGGTGCCGGTGCAGGCCATCGCCGACAATCCGGCAACCGCCTATGATTATACCGTCAAAGGCAACATGGTGGCGGTGATTTCCAACGGCACCGCCATTCTGGGCATGGGCAATCTGGGCGCCTTGGCATCGAAGCCGGTGATGGAAGGCAAGGCAGTGCTCTTCAAGCGCTTTGCCGATGTGAACGCGATTGATATCGAGTTGGACACCGAAGACCCGGAAGAAATCATCAAAGCCGTCTCCTTGATGGGGCCAACCTTTGGCGGCATCAATCTTGAGGACATCAAGGCGCCGGAGTGCTTTATCATTGAGCAGCGGCTTAAGGAAATCATGGACATCCCGGTGTTTCATGATGATCAGCACGGTACGGCGGTGATCTGCGCGGCGGGTTTGATCAACGCGCTGGAGATCAGCGGCAAGAAGATTCAAGATGTGCGGATCGTGCTGAATGGGGCTGGGGCGGCGGGCATTGCTTGCCTCGAACTGCTGAAATCCATGGGCGCGCGGCACGACAATTGCATCATGTGCGACACCAAAGGCGTGATCTATCAGGGTCGGACCGAGGGCATGAATCAGTGGAAGTCGGCCCATGCCGCCAACACAAGACTGCGCACGCTGGAAGAAGCGATGACGGGCGCAGATGTGTTTCTGGGTGTCTCGGCCAAAGGGGCCGTGACCCAAGCGATGGTCGCCAGCATGGCCGACAATCCGGTTATTTTTGCGATGGCGAACCCCGATCCCGAAATCACGCCTGAAGAGGCGCATGCGGTGCGTGCCGATGCCATCGTGGCGACAGGGCGCTCTGATTATCCAAATCAAGTCAACAACGTGCTGGGCTTCCCTTATCTGTTCCGGGGCGCTTTGGACATCCACGCCCGTGCGATCAATGACGAGATGAAAATCGCCTGCGCCAAGGCTTTGGCGGCATTGGCCCGCGAAGATGTACCGGATGAAGTGGCAATGGCCTACGGTCGCAAGCTGTCCTTCGGTCGCGACTACATCATCCCGACGCCGTTTGACCCGCGCCTGATCTATGTGATCCCGCCTGCTGTGGCCAAGGCCGGTATGGACACCGGTGTGGCCCGCCGCCCGATCGTCGACCTAAAAGGCTATGAACAAAGCCTCAAGGCGCGCATGGACCCGACCGCCAGCATCCTGCAGGGCATCCATGCCCGCGCGAAACAGGCCCAGGCCCGGATGATTTTTGCCGAAGGGGATGATCCTCGTGTGCTGCGCGCCGCCGTGGCCTATCAACGCGCCGGGCTTGGCCGTGCCTTGGTGGTGGGGCGTGAAGCGGATGTGAAGGAAAAGCTGGAAACCGCAGGTCTGGGCGACGCCGTGCGAGAGCTGGAGATCGTCAACGCCGCCAACTCCCGCCACCTCGATCAGTACAAGGATTTCCTGTACCAGCGCTTGCAACGTGAAGGCTTTGACCGCCACGATGTCCACCGCCTTGCCACCCGCGACCGCCATGTGTTTTCGGCGCTGATGCTGCAGCACGGCCACGGTGACGGGCTGATCACCGGGGTGACGCGCAAATCAGCGCATATTCTGTCCCTGTTGAACCATGTCTTTGACGCCAAAGCCTCGGACGGGGCGGTGGGGGTGACGGCCTTGCTGCACAAGGGCAAGATCGTGCTGATCGCCGACACGCTGGTGCATGAATGGCCGGATGAGGTCGATCTGGCCAACATCGCCACCAAAGCCGCAGGCGTTGCGCGCAATCTGGGACTGGTGCCGCGCGTGGCCTTTGTGTCCTTTTCAACCTTTGGCTATCCGGTGTCCGAGCGGGCAACAAAGATGCACGCCGCCCCCAAGGTGCTGGACGCCCGCAAGGTTGATTTCGAATACGAAGGTGAAATGACCGTGGATGTGGCGTTGAACCCCGATGTGATGGCGCAGTATCCGTTCTGTCGGCTGACTGGCCCGGCCAACATTCTGGTGGTTCCGGCGCGGCATTCAGCCTCGATCTCGGTCAAGCTGATGCAAGAAATGGCTGGGGCGACGGTGATCGGCCCAATCTTGACCGGGGTGAAGAAACCGATTCAGATCTGTTCGACCAATTCAACGGTGAACGACATCCTGAACATGGCGGTGATGGCCGCCTGCAAAGTCGGCTGATTTGGGGGGCTTTTGCCCCCTTTCTCAATGCACAAAGGCGGCAGCCTTGCCCCACAGCTCTGTCACGCGGGCATCGCGGCCGCAGGCATCGCGGTAGAATTTGTAAGCGTTGGCCTTCGATTTTGGCCCGCGCCGCGTCAGCACGACGCCGCTGCTTTTGTAGTAATCCTGATGATAGGCTTCGGCGGGCCAGAATGCTTTCGCAGCCACCACCGCGGTGACGATCTTTTGCCCCAAGTCTGCTTCGGCCCGTGCCACTTCGTCCTGCGCTGCGCGCTGCTGTGCTGCATCAAGGGGGAAGATGGCCGACCGATAGGCTTTGCCGCGATCACAGAACTGCCCGCCCGCATCAACCACGTCAGTAGACCGCAGGAACTTGGCCACAATCTGGGCATAGCTGATTTTGCTGTCGTCAAAGGTGATCTGCACCGCCTCGTAGTGGCCTTCGTGGTTGTCATAGGTCGGGTTTTGCGACGCGCCGCCAGTAAAGCCCGAGATCACATCACTCACCCCTGGTTCGGCTTCGAAGTTGGACTCTACGCACCAAAAGCACCCGCCAGCCAGCAGGGCTTTTTGGGTTTTGGCTTGGGCTGCGCCAGCAAAGGCAAGGCCAAGGGCGATGGCAAGGCGGATCATGGTTGTCTCCTAGTGTATCGCGCGACACTGCGGGGCAGTGTCGATCCGGGCAACTCACCCGTCCGTGAGGTCACGCAGAGGTGATGGTCCCCCTTGGCCTTTGTTGCGGCCCACCGTAGCTTGGCGAAAACAGGAGGCCCCATGACAGACAATGTTTCCACCCATCAGGCTGAGGATGATGCCCGCAACGAATCGATCCTGATTTATGTGAACGGTCAGATTGTACCCAAAGCGCAGGCGACGGTGTCGGTTTATGATTCAGGCTTCATGCTGGGCGATGGCATTTGGGAGGGCATCCGGCTTTACAATGGTCGCTGGACCTTTCTTGACGAACACATCGAACGGCTGTTTGAGGGCGTGAAAGCGATTGATCTGGATATCGGGATGACCCCGGATCAGGTTGTTTCAGCCGTGTTAGAGACGCAAAAAGCCAATGGCATGGTGACAGACGCGCACGCCCGCCTGATGGTGACGCGGGGGGTCAAGACGCGGCCGTTCCAGCACCCGAAACTGTCGCAACGTGGTCCAACCGTGGTGATCATCATGGAGCACAGCCGCCAGAAACTGCCGCGCCCGATCCGTCTGGCAACGGTGCCGCATCTGCGCGGATTGCCGATGACGCAAGACCCCAAGCTGAACAGCCATTCCAAGCTGAACTGCATTCTCGCCTGCATCGCCGCAGAAAAGGCGGGCGCGGATGAGGCGCTGATGCTGGACGTGCATGGCTTTGTGAACACCACCAACGCCTGCAATTTTTTCATCGTGCGCAAGGGGCAGGTTTGGACCAGCACCGGTGATTATTGCATGAATGGCATCACCCGTCAGAAAGTGATCGACCTGTGTCGCGCAAACAGCATCCCTGTGTTTGAGCGCAATTTCAGCCTTGTAGAGACGTATTCTGCCGATGAAGCCTTTCTGACCGGCACCTTCGGGGCGCAAACACCGGTGGGCTCAATCGACGGCAGAGTGATCGGAACCGGCCAAATGGGACCGATGACTGAGCGCATCCGGGGGCTTTACAAGGCGATGGTGGGGGCATGACCATGGCAACCAAGCGCATCGCGATGTGGTCCGGCCCGCGCAATCTGTCTACGGCCATGATGTACAGCTTTGCTGCGCGCGGTGATTGTACAGTCTGGGACGAACCGTTTTACGCGGCCTATCTCGACGTGACCGGGGTCAACCACCCAATGCGGGAGGACATCATCGCGGCACATGAACCCGATCCCGACGTCGTAGCAGCGACCTGCAAGGGCCCGGTTCCACAGGGCAATTCTCTGTTCTATCAAAAGCATATGACGCTTCACATGGTTCCAGAGTTTGACCGCCGCTGGATGCGGTCCTGCACCAATGTGTTTCTGATCCGCCATCCGGCCCGCGTGGTTGCCAGCTATGCCAAAAAGCGGGAGGGTGCGACGCTGGCCGACATCGGATTTGTGCAACAGTCAGAACTGTTCGACGAGGTCTCGGCGTGGTCTGGGTCTGCTCCGGTCGTGATCGACAGCGACGATATCCGCGCCGACCCCGAGGTGATGCTGCAAAAGCTGTGCGCTGCGATCGGGATTTCATTCACCCGCAAAATGCTGCGATGGCCGGTGGGTGGCAATGCCGCGGATGGTGTCTGGGCCCCACACTGGTATGCGGCTGTGCATCGCAGCAATGGCTTCGACGGCGCAGAAGGCCCTTTGCCCGATTTGGGCGGCACCTATGCCAATCTGGCCGCACAGGCTTTGCCCCTTTACGACAAGCTGGAGAACTACAAGATCTGACCCAGACAAAACGCCGCCCCATGCAGAATGGGGCGGCGGTGTTTCACGGCCTAAAGTTTAATGCTTTTGCGCTACCCGCGCGTTCCGGGTGGCAATCAGCTTTAGACGCAGCGCGTTCAAGCGAATGAACCCTGCCGCATCCTTCTGATCATAGGCCCCTGCATCCTCTTCAAAAGTAACATGTTTTTCTGAGTACAGGCTGTGATCAGACCAACGCGCCACCGTCCGTGCAGAGCCTTTGTAAAGCTTTACCCGCACCGTGCCCGACACATGTTCCTGGCTTTTGTCGATCAGTGCCTGCAACATTTCCCGCTCTGGTGAATACCAGAAACCGTTGTAAATCAACTCGGCATAGCGCGGCATGATGCTGTCTTTCAGATGACCCGCACCCGCATCCATGGTGATCTGCTCGATCCCGCGATGCGCTTCCAGCAAGATGGTGCCACCCGGAGTTTCATAAACCCCGCGCGATTTCATACCGACAAAGCGGTTTTCCACCAGGTCGAGCCTGCCAACCCCATGCGCGCCGCCCAATTCGTTCAGCTTGGTCAGAATGGTCGCGGGCGACATCGCCACGCCATTGATGGCAACGGCATCACCCTTTTCAAAGGTGATCTCCACCATTTCGGGCGTGTTTGGCGCGTCTTCCGGCGCGACAGTGCGCTGATACACATATTCCGGCGCTTCATCCGCCGGATTTTCCAGCGCCTTGCCCTCGGAAGAAGTGTGCAGCAGGTTCGCATCCACCGAGAACGGCGCTTCGCCGCGCTTGTCCTTGGCGATCGGAATCTGGTTCGCTTCGGCGAATTCGATCAGCTTGGTGCGGCTGGTCAAGTCCCACTCGCGCCACGGCGCGATCACCTTGATGGCCGGGTTCAGCGCATAGGCCGACAGCTCGAACCGCACCTGATCGTTGCCTTTGCCCGTCGCCCCATGCGCCACCGCATCGGCGCCAGTTTCTGCGGCGATCCGCACCAGATGCTTGGAGATAAGCGGCCGTGCTATGGATGTTCCCAGCAAATACAGCCCCTCGTACAGCGCATTGGCACGGAACATCGGGAAGACGAAATCGCGCACAAACTCTTCGCGCACATCGACGACGTGAATGTTCTCGGGCTTGATCCCCAGCAGAACAGCCTTTGCCCGCGCCGGTTCCAGCTCTTCGCCCTGACCCAGATCAGCAGTAAACGTCACCACCTCGCAACCGTATTCAGTTTGCAGCCATTTCAGGATGATCGAGGTATCCAGGCCGCCAGAATAGGCGAGGACGACTTTTTTCGGTGCGGACATGGGGGACCTCCAAAGCGGAAACTGAGGGCGGTCTATTGGGTTTTGGCCGTGTGAACAAGACCGATTGGCCTTATCCGCTTGCCACGCTAAAGTGCTGTCATGTCAGATTTTGCCCAAGCCGCCCGTCAATCCACCCGCGCCCTGCGCGAACTGTTCCCGCGCACGCCGTTGCAGCTCAATGACTACCTGTCACGCCGTTACGGTGCCGAGATTTGGCTGAAACGCGAAGACCTGTCGCCAGTACGCAGTTACAAATTGCGCGGGGCCTTCACGGCCATGCGCAAAGTGCGCTCCAACAACCCGACACAGCGTGAATTTGTCTGCGCATCTGCCGGAAATCATGCACAGGGTGTGGCCTTTGCGTGCAAGCATTTCGGCGTCAAAGGCACGATCTTCATGCCCGTCACCACGCCGCAGCAGAAAATCGACAAGACGCGCGCTTTTGGGGGCGATGCCGTGAAAATCGTTCTGACGGGTGATTACTTCGACCAAACCCTCGCGGCCAGCCAAGCCTTTTGCACCGACAAAGGCGCGCATTTCCTGTCACCATTCGATGATTATGACGTAATCGAGGGGCAGGCCTCGGTCGCCGTTGAGATGCTTGAACAGTTGGGCCGCGCGCCTGATTTGGTGATCCTGCCTGTTGGTGGCGGCGGCCTTTCGGCTGGTGTCACGCAGTTTCTGCGAATCGAAGCACCGCAAACCGAGTTCCGTTTTGTTGAACCCGTGGGCGGAGCAAGCCTGACCGCCGCATTGGCCGCTGCCGAGCCGGTTAAGCTGCGCACCGTCAACAGTTTTGTTGATGGAGCGGCTGTGGCGCGGTTGGGTGACAAGACCTTCGCCGCGCTGTCCTGGGTCAAGCCTTCCGAGGTGCTTTTGGCCCCAGAAGACCGCATTTGCGTCACCATGTTGGAAATGCTGAACGTTGAAGGCATCGTTCTGGAACCCGCGGGCGCATTGTCGGTGGATGTGCTTTCGGACCTTTGTGACCAGATTGCAGGCAAAACAGTGGTTTGCGTCACGTCTGGGGGCAACTTTGATTTTGAGCGCCTGCCAGAGGTCAAAGAGCGCGCGCAGCGCTACTCTGGCGTCAAGAAATACTTCATTCTGCGCATGCCGCAGCGCCCCGGAGCCTTGAAAGAATTTCTCGGTATGCTGGGCCCCGATGATGACATAGCGCGCTTTGAGTATCTGAAGAAATCGGCAAGGAATTTTGGATCGGTGCTGATTGGAATTGAAACCAGCCGGGCAGGGAACTTCAAAAGCCTGTTCGATCAACTCGACAGCGCTGCCTTTTCTTATCGAGACATCACCAATGACGACATACTGTCCGAATTTCTGATCTGAGCCGCCAAATCCTGCGCCAAGCCAGCGCCCAAAGCGGCCTTTGATGTTTGGTAGGCCTCGCACAGGGAGTCGACATTTACCCCCTCGTCGCCAGACGCGGCCCGCCGCTCCCCCTCTTGGCACAACGCGGCAAAATCGGCGAGGCCAAGGTTCAGCGCCGCGCCTTTCAGAAAATGCAAATCGGCTTCCAACGCCCTGGCGGCCAATCCAGGCGCAATGCAGGCGATTACCTTGTCTGCCTCTTCCAAAAACAGCGCGATCACCTCGTCAAAGTCATCTGCCCCGATTTCGTCGCGCAGTTCCCTCACCCGCCCCCAGTCAATCATCTCTCGGCGCTCCTTGGCAAATTTAGGAACAGCGTGCAGGCGCGTCCTTAACGTGGGGTAATTTTATGCGCCTTGAATACGCAAAATTTTCGCTTTCATCGCTCTTTAAGACCTTCCCGGCAAACCAGAAGGGCAACCAAGCGGGGGGTAAAATTGAAACCGGAGCTGATCAGACAGGCGGATGGGCCGCGGGCACAAGGCGCCCTTGTGCTGCGTCCGGTGCTGATTGTGGACGACAGCAAAGCGCAGCGGAAAATTCTGCATATGCAGTTGACGCGTTGGGGCTATGACATCACCGAAGCCGCCTCCGGGGATGAAGCATTGGCACTTTGTCTGGCACAGGATTTCGACATCGTGTTGTCGGATTGGATGATGCCCGGCATGTCTGGTCTTGAGTTTTGCAGAGCTTTCAGAGACTTGCCGCGCGAAGGCTATGGCTATTTCATCCTGCTGAGCTCCAAATCCGAAAAGACCGAAATCGCAGATGGTCTGGAAAACGGTGCCGATGATTTTCTCACCAAACCTGTCAGCGCCGACGAATTGCGCGCCCGTCTCCGCGCGGGGGAGCGTATCTTGGGCATGCAGGATGAGTTGGTCGAGAAGAATCGGCTGGTCGGCGCCACCTTGGACCAATTGCAAAAGCTGTATGATTCGCTGGACCGCGACCTGATAGAAGCGCGCAAATTGCAGCAGACCCTTGTCCGCGACCGTTTTCGTGATTTTGGTGCCGGAACGGCGTCTTTGTTGTTGCGTCCCTCGGGCCATGTGGGCGGCGATCTGGTCGGCAGCTTTGTTATTTCGCCACAGCGAATCGTCGTCTATTCTGTCGATGTGTCTGGCCACGGTGTTGCTTCTGCCATGATGACGGCACGCTTGGCTGGTCTTTTGTCGGGGGCCTCGCCGGATCAAAACATTGCGCTGACAACTGCCCCGAATGGCGCACGCGACGCGTGGCCCCCAGCAGAGGTTGCGGCGCGGCTCAATCGTATGATGCTTGAGGATCTACAGGTGGATCAGTACTTTACCCTTGCTTACGCCGAGGTAGATTTGACCACCGGCGCGTGCACACTTGTGCAAGCGGGTCATCCGCATCCGATGATTCTGCGTAAAGATGGCGGTGTTGAACAGTTGGGCGATGGTGGCTTGCCCATTGGTTTGATCGACGGGGCATCCTACAGCCAGACCACCGCGCGTCTCTCGCCCGGCGACCGGCTGTTTCTGGTGTCTGATGGCGTCACCGAATGCCCAAGCCCGGATGGCGAAGAACTTGGCACAGAAGGTCTGCGCGATCTGCTGTTGCAAAGCGCCGTCTTGCCCAGCGCCGATCTGCTGGAGGCCTTGGTTTGGGATCTGCACAACCACGCGGGCGGCGCAGATTTTCCGGATGACGTGTCTGGTATATTGTTCGACTATCGCGGTTCGGCCTGACCCAAGGCCCGCGCCAGCATCGCGCGATCACCCGGATTTCCCAACAAAGTCAAAGCCGCTTCAGGGTTCATCCAAACCGCCGTGTGTCCCGCTTCGGTGGGTGGCCCAATCCGCAGCACCGGGCGCGCCACGTAAATCGTGCACAGCTTTTCTGCCCATAAGTCGTATTCCGGCATAAAGGTGAATCGCCGGAACGCCCCCAACCGCCGCACCCCTGCGATATGGTAACCGGTTTCCTCCATCACTTCGCGGTGCAACGCAGCAATCGGTTGCTCACCCTTATCAATACCGCCGCCCGGCAGTTGATACTCTGGCAGCGGATCGGCCTGATGCGTGGTCAGCAGCGCCCCATCCAGCAGCAAAACCGCATAGACGCCCGGCCTGCGGCGATAGATTTGCCCCGGTTTCGGACTGCTTCCATAGCGTTTGATCATGGTGGCCCCTTGGTCATACGGTTGCCCTGCCTATATAGGCGCGGTATGCCAAGCTTGGCACGTTTAGGAAACCCCATGTCCATTGGTTCGCACATCGCTTGGGACGATACCGTCCTGCCCTTTCAACTTGACCGCTCATCCATACGCGGGCGGGTGGCGCGTCTTGATGGCGCTCTGGATCAGGTGTTGAAGCAACACAATTACCCGCCGGTGATAGAGGCGCTGGTGGCCGAGGCCGCCGTGTTGACCGCACTGATCGGTCAGTCGGTGAAACTGCGTTGGAAACTGTCATTGCAGATTCGCGGCAAGGGACCGGCTCGCCTGATCGCGACCGATTATTATGCCCCCACCGAAGAGGGTGGCCCGGCTCGCGTCCGCGCCTATGCCAGCTATGACGTCGATCGGTTGGATCTGGACGCGTCGCCTTTCAGCCAGATTGGCGAAGGCTACATGGCCGTTATGATTGATCAAGGCCCCGATATGACGCCCTATCAAGGCTTTACGCCCATCGCCGGCGGTTCGCTTTCCGCCTGCGCAGAGACGTATTTTGCTCAGTCTGAGCAGCTGCCGACCCGGTTCTCGCTGTCCCTTGGCAAAAGCCAATTGCCGGGCGGCTTGGCGCATTGGCGGGCGGGTGGCGTGATGCTGCAACATATGCCCAGCATTGGCGGCACTGTTGCCGCAGAGTCTGGTTCGGGTGAGGGCGGTTTGTTGACGCATTCCGATATTCTTGGCGGAGAAGAGGCCGAGGATTGGACGCGCGCCAACGCCCTTTTGGAAACCGTCGACGAACTAGAACTGATCGGTCCCACTGTCACCCCGACCGAACTGCTGGTGCGGTTGTTCCATGAAGAAATCCCGCGCGTGTTTGACGCGCAAGCGGTGCATTTCGGTTGCTCTTGTGGGCCGGAAAAAGTGGAACAGGCGATGTCGATCTACTCGCAAAAAGATATCCGCTCAATGACGACCACCGCAGGTGTTGTGACGGCAGATTGTCAGTTCTGCGGCGCGCATTACGAGTTTGACCCCAAAACATTGGGGTTTGAGGGCACAAAGGCGCTTGGTGATGCCGGATGATATTGCGCGCCTGATCCGGTCGCTGCAGCGCCCGGCTGGCGCATCATCTGACTTTGATCTGAACCCGATCAAATTGGCTCCGGGGCGCGTGTTGCGTCCCGCCGCTGTTTTGGTGGCCCTTTGGCAGCGACCCGATGGGTTGCAACTTATCCTGACCAAACGCGCGTCGCATCTGAAGCACCACCCGGGGCAAATCGCCTTTCCTGGTGGAAAAGTGGATGATGGCGATGGCACGTTGGAAGCCACAGCGCTGCGCGAGGCGCGGGAGGAAATCGGGCTTCCCCCTTCAGCCGTCGAACTTCTGGGGCGATTGCCTGCGCACGAAACTGTAACAGGTTTCAGCATGCAGCCCATTTTGGGCCGTGTCAGAGCCGATTTCATCCCGATTCCAGAGGCAGGAGAGGTGGAAGAGGTCTTCACCGTGCCGCTGTCACATGTGCTCAATCCTGCACATTATGTGATCGAAGGTCGCATCTGGCAAAACCAACCGCGGCGCTTTTATGCGGTTCCATATGGCCCCTATTACATCTGGGGGGCCACGGCGCGCATCTTGCGGGGGCTTGCCGAAAGGATGCAGCCATGAGGGTTTTTGGCGGCTGGCTCAACCATTCCGGCACCCAGGCCCTTTGCCGCGCACTGACGGATGCGGGGCATCAGGCCCTTTTTGTCGGCGGCTGCGTGCGCAACGCGCTGCTGAACGTTCCCGTCGCTGACATTGATATCGCCACCGACGCCACGCCAGAAAACGTCACCGACGTAGCGGAGAAGGCAGGGTTTCGTGCGATCCCCACGGGTATGGATCACGGCACCATCACGGTTCTGGCCCATGGCGTCGTGCACGAGGTCACAACGTTTCGCCGCGACGTGCAAACTGATGGCCGTCATGCCACCGTCGCTTTTACCACAAATGTCGCCCAAGACGCCGCCCGTCGCGATTTCACCATGAACGCGCTATATGCCAACGCGCGTGGCGAAGTGATCGACCCGCTGGGCGGCTTGCCCGACCTTTTGGCGCGTCGCGTCCGTTTTGTCGGCGATGCCGACGCCCGAATTCGCGAAGATTACTTGCGACTGCTGCGGTTTTTCCGATTTCACGCGGTTTATGGCGATCCCGAGGGGGGCATTGACGCCGACGGGCTGGCCGCCTGCGCTGCGCATATCGACCACATCGACGGTCTGTCGCGTGAACGTATTGGCTGGGAAATGCGCAAACTGTTGGCGGCCCGCGATCCTGCGCCTGCTGTCGCAGCCATGGTCCAAATTGGGGCGCTGGGCGCAATCCTTCCGGGTGCAGACCCTCGCGCCCTTGCCCCCTTGGTGCATCTGGAGGCCGAAATGGCCCCCAGATGGCAGCGGCGTCTGGCGGCTATCGGCGGCCAAGACGCAGCCGAATACCTTCGGCTGTCACGCATGGAAAGCGTCACTGTTCAGCAGATCAGAGACGAAACCGGAACCGCCAAGACCGCTGCCGCCTTGGCTTGGGCCTACGACATGGATACCGCAACAGACACCATCCTGTGCCGCGCAGCACTTTTGGAGCAATCGCTGCCGACCAATTGGCAAGCCGATATCGCGCGCGGGGCGCTGGCGCACTTGCCCATTTCCGCCGCCGATCTGATGCCCGCTTTGCAAGGACCGGCTTTGGGCGAAGCCTTGCGCGACCTGACCGCGCGCTGGTTGGCGTCTGACCTCAGCTTAACCAAGGCGCAGCTTCTGGTCTAAGGCATCGATCGGCGCTATATCCGAAGGGTCAAGCGAGAGATTGTCATGCTCAAGTTCTTCGAGGGTCTTGTTGACCCCTACGCCCCCTATACCCAAACCGACACGCCGCCCCGTCAGTTGTGGCCGTTCTTGCGCGACTATATTCGTCCGTTTAAGGGCGTTTTCGCGGTGACGGCGCTTGTGGCAACGGCGAACTCCGCCTTTGATGTCACGCTGATCTGGTATGTGGGTCGCATGGTCGATCTGTTGACGATGGGCGAGCCGGCGCAGGTCTGGGCCAGTCATGGCACCGAGATCATTCTGGTGGCGCTGGCGATTCTGGTGTTGCGGCCCCTGATCGGCGGCACCGGAGTGGCGTTGTTGCACAACACCATCCTGCCGAACTTTGGCACCATGATGCGCTGGCGGGCGCATCGGCATGTGCTGCGCCAACCGGTTGGCTGGTTCGAGTCCGATTTCGCAGGCCGCATCGCCAACCGCATCATGCAGGCCCCCCCGGCGGCAGGTGAGGCGGTGTTTCAGACCTTTGACGCGGTCGCCTTTGCCTCCACCACTCTGGTCGGCGCAGCCATAATGCTGGCGGGCGCGGACATACGATTGCTGCTGCCCTTGGTGCTGTGGTTTGCGGGATATGTCGCCTTGATGCGCTGGACCATCCGCCGCGCCGGGCCAGCCGCAACCGCCAGTTCCGAAGCGCGCTCGGCCGTGACCGGTCGCGTTGTGGATGCCTATTCCAACATCCATTCGGTGAAACTGTTCGCCCATCATGACCATGAAGAGGCTTATGGCCGCGAGGCGATTGAACGCGCCCGTCAGACCTTCTTTGCCGAAATGCGCGTTGTGACCAAGATGGATGTGGCTCTGACCTGCCTGAATGGGTTGCTGATCGTGGCCGTCACCGCTTGGGCGATGTGGCTGTGGTTCCACAGCCTTGCCTCGGTTGGCACGGTTGCCGCGGCGGTCACGTTGGTGTTGCGGTTGAACAACATGACCTATTGGATCATGTGGGCGACCACCAATCTGGTGCAAAACCTTGGTGTCTTGCAGGAGGGGATGGAGACGATCACCCAGCCAATCACTCTGGTCGATCAACCCGGCGCGCCGGACCTGAACTTTCAGCAAGGCCGCATCCAGCTTGATGGAATTTCGCACCATTATGGGCGCGCCTCAGGCGGCTTGCAGGACGTGTCGCTGACCATCAATCCGGGCGAAAAGATTGGCGTGGTGGGCCGTTCGGGCGCTGGAAAATCCACTTTGGTCAAGCTGATGCTGCGGTTTTACGACACCGAAAGCGGGCGTATCCTGATCGATGGCCAAGACATCGCGCGGGTCACGCAAGCCAGTCTGCGCGCCCGCATCGGCATGGTGCAGCAAGACAGCAGCCTGATGCACCGCTCGGTCCGCGAGAATATCCTGTACGGCCGCCCAGACGCGACAGAAGCGCAGATGATCGCTGCCGCCAAACAGGCCGAGGCGCATGAGTTCATCCTGACCCTGCAAGACCCGGAGGGCCGACAAGGCTATGACGCGCAAGTGGGCGAACGGGGTGTAAAACTGTCCGGCGGACAGCGTCAGCGCGTGGCTTTGGCGCGTGTGATCTTGAAAGATGCGCCGATTTTGATCCTCGACGAGGCGACAAGCGCGCTGGATTCCGAGGCCGAGGCAGCGATTCAAGAGGCGCTGTTCGGCGTGATGCAGGGCAAGACTGTGATTGCCATCGCGCACCGTCTGTCCACCATCGCCGCGATGGATCGTATCGTGGTGCTGGAAGATGGCCGGATTGCCGAACAGGGCACGCATGCCGAACTGCTGAAGTCTGGCGGTCTTTACGCCCGCTTTTGGGCGCGCCAATCCGGCGGCTTCATTGGACTTGAGGCAGACGCATGAGGTTTGGCCCCACCATCGAACCTTTTCGCCCGGCCCAGTCCAACCCGCCCGCGTCCACGTGGAAGTTCTTCCGCTGGGCGTTGCAAGGCGCCTGGCCGGGCATCATCTGGGCCGCTTTCTGGTCTGCTTGTGCCGGGTCATTGGAGGCGATTTCGGCCACCATTCTGGGGGACGTCATCGACGCTGCCAATACCGCCAACCCGGCCAACGTGCTGACCGATCATCTTTGGCTGGTTGTGGTGTTCATCGGCTTTTATCTTGTGGCCCGACCGCTGATCTTTGGCATCAACACCCATGCAACGGCGATCATCGTCGAGCCGAACCTGTTCCCGCTGATCCTGTCGCGGATCAACCGCTGGACCATGGGTCAGGCGGTGACGTTCTTTGACAATGATTTCGCGGGTCGGATTGCGCAAAAGCAGATGCAGGTCGCGCGGGCCGCGACGGATGTGGCATCGGGCAGCATAGAAACCGTGACCTTTGCTTTGGCATCGGTGGCGGGATCGGTGGCGCTGCTGATCACGATTGATGGCTGGATTTCCGGCCTTCTGGTGCTCTGGATCGCCGCCTATATCCTGTTCATCCGCGGGTTTCTGCGCAAGGTGCGGGGCGCTTCTGGGGCGCGGGCGGCGGCGCGGGCCATGGTCACGGGGCAGATCGTCGACACGGTCACCAATATGAAAACCGTGAAATTATTCGCCCATGCCAAGTATGAAGACCGCGTGGCGATTGAGGCGATGGAAGCGTTCCGTGAGAAAGCCATTGAATACGGCATCATCAGCAGCTGGTTCCGCCTGACGCTGATGGCGCTTGCTGGCGTGCTGCCGGTGCTTCTGGTCGGGGCCACGGTTTGGCTGTGGTCGCAGGGCGGTGCCTCCTCGGGCGACATCGCGGCTGCCGGTGCGATTTCCTTCCGGTTGGCGCAGATGACGGGTTGGGTTTCGTTCAGCCTGATGGGAATTTTCGGCAATCTGGGCGAGGTGGAGGATGGCATCAAAACCCTGACCCCGCCATATACTTTGGCCGATGCGCCCGACGCCAAAGACCTGGCTTCCGCCAAGGGTTTGGTGCAGATGGAAGGCGTGTCCTTTGCCTATGGCCGCAAGAAGGGGGGGTTGGACGAGGTTTCGCTTTCCATTCAGCCGGGCGAAAAGATTGGTTTGGTGGGGGCCTCGGGTGCTGGCAAAACCACCCTGGTTTTCTTGCTTTTGCGGCTCTATGACAGCGAAAAGGGCCGGGTTTTGATTGATGGCCAAGACGTCCGTTCCGTCACTCAGGAATCCTTGCGCCGTCAGATTGGCATGGTCACGCAGGAAACCGCGATGTTCAACCGATCGGCCCGTGACAACATCATGTATGGCAACCCCGAGGCGACCGAGGCCCAGATGATTGCCGCCGCGCGGCAAGCCGAAGCGCATGAATTCATCCTTGGTCTGAAGGATTTCGGGGGACGCACCGGCTATGACGCCTATTTGGGTGAGCGCGGCGTGAAACTGTCCGGCGGGCAGCGTCAACGCATTGCACTGGCCCGCGCCTTCCTGAAAGACGCCCCGATTTTGGTGTTGGATGAGGCCACATCTGCGCTGGATTCCGAGGTGGAAGCCAGCATTCAGGACGCCTTGACCAAGGTCATGCGGGGCAAAACCGTGCTGGCCATCGCGCACCGCCTGTCCACGATTGCCGAGATGGACCGAATCGTTGTGCTTGACGCTGGCCGCATTGTGGAACAGGGCAGCCACTCGGAATTGCTTGTGGCGAACGGTTTGTACGCCCGCTATTGGAATCGCCAGTCCGGCGGCTTCATCGGCACCGAGGAAAAGGAAGCGGCAGAGTGAAAGTGATCATCGAACGGCTGGGCCATCTGGGCGACGGCGTGGCGCGTGGCCCGGATGGTCCGATCTATGTGCCGGGCATCCTGCCGGGCGAAGAGGTTGAGGGCGATCTGCAAGGCGATCATCTCGCTGATTTCCGCATCCTGACGCCGTCGGTGAACCGCGTGCGTCCGCCCTGCGCCCATGCCAAGACCTGCGGCGGCTGCATGATGCAACACGCCTCCGATGCCTTCGTGGCCGATTGGAAAACCGGCATCGTGCAGGGGGCGCTGACGGGGCAGGGGCTGACCGCCACCTTCCGGCCCATTCTGACGTCGCCGCCGAAATCCCGTCGCCGCGCCACCATCGCGGCGCGGCGCACCAAGACCGGCGCGCTGATGGGCTTTCACGCCCGCGCCTCCGATATGCTGGTGGCGGTTCCGAACTGCCAGTTGCTGCACCCTGACCTGATCGCGACCTTCCCGGCGTTGGAGGCTTTGGTCAAGCTGGGCGGCTCGCGCTCTGCCGAGGTCAACCTGACCATCACCCGCTCACTTTCCGGCCCCGATGTGGTGGTGACGGGCGGCAAGGATGCGGATTCCGCCCTGCAACTCGATCTCGCCCGCGTTGCCGAAACCTTTGGCATCGCGCGCCTGACGTGGAACGGCGACACCGTCGCCCTGCGCACCCTGCCGATGCAACGCTTTGGCCGCGCTTTGGTCGCCCCGCCGCCCGGCGCTTTCCTGCAAGCCACGCCCGAGGGCGAACAGGCGCTGCTGCGTTCGGTCGCGCTGGCCATCGGTCCTGCCCGTAGGATCATCGACCTGTTTGCAGGCGTCGGCACCTTTGCGCTGCCGCTCGCCGAACGGTCGGAAGTTCACGCCGTCGAGGGCGACGCCGCAATGACCGCCGCGCTGGAAAAAGGCGCGCGCAACGCCGAAGGGCTGAAACGAGTGACCGTGGAAACCCGCGATCTGTTTCGCCGTCCGCTGGAACCCGATGAGTTCAAAGGCATCGACGCCGTTGTCATTGACCCGCCCCGCGCGGGTGCCGAGGCGCAGGTTGCGGCTTTGGCGCAGGCCCGCGTGCCGGTGATCGCGTCGGTGTCTTGCAATCCGGTGACGTTTGCCCGTGATGCCCGGGCCTTGGTGGCTGCAGGCTATGTTCTGGACTGGGTTCAAGTGGTCGATCAATTTCGCTGGTCGTCCCATGTCGAACTGGTCGCGCGCTTTGCTTTGCCCACCCGGCACACGCCTGTTGAAAAAAGCGTGATCTGATCTGCGCATGCGAAGGCTAGGCAGGCCGCTGGTTTTTCGCTAAGTCGTTCTGAAAAGAAACGGGGCAGGCGATGACTTTTTTGCGGGTGATATTCTTGGTTTTGGCCGGGCTGGCTTTGACGGCCTGTTCGTCGAAATTCCGGACCTACAATGGTCCCTCGGTGACTTCTATCCAAGTGCACAAAGCGGATCGCAAAATGTATCTGCTGCACAACGACAAAGTGCTCGAAACCTACAAGGTGGGCTTGGGCGGCGTTCCGGTTGGTCACAAGCAGTATGAGGGCGATGGCAAAACGCCAGAGGGCGCTTATTTCATCAGCCACCGCAACCCGCAGTCGACTTTCCATTTGTCCTTGGGAATCAGCTATCCCAACACCGAAGACCGCGCGACCGCAGCGGCGATGGGCAAGCCTCCCGGTGGAGACATCTTCATCCACGGCGGGCCGCCGTACAAAGCCACCAAGCGGGATTGGACGGCGGGCTGCATTGCCGTGACTGACAAGCAGATTGAACAGGTCTATGCGATGGTCAAACCGGGCACGCCGATTTTCATTCTGCCCTAAGCGCTGTAAACAATGGGTCGAGCCGGCCCCCGAATGGCTTCAGCCGCCCGTCATCAATGTCCACCAGATCTTGCCGTTGTCTTCCTGATACCAAGCAAAGCCGATCTCGCGCGCGGCGGGGTCAAGCACGACAGCGCGGGTATCGGGTTGCGCCATCCAGGCCGATAGGGTTTCCAGTTCGGTCTGATAGGTTTCCGAAATCAACTCTCCCAGAAGCCGCCCCCTGTAGCCCACACGCTGGATGCGCAGCAGGGGTGATGACCCGTCAGACCCAAAGTGCCACGGACGGTTTTGCACCGACATATCCCGGCAGTGGGTCAGCGCGGCGGCGTTGAGCGCGGCGTTGAACGCCAAAGGCTGCTGGCCCTTTGCCCGACGCAACGTGTTCACCGAATCCAACAGCCGAAACGGAATCTGCGCCTGGTTGGCGCCGTTGATTCTGTAAACCTGCGGCAAAGGCTGGCCATCCGACCCCAACTGTGGTGCCGAGCTTACCCCGCAAGAGGCCAGAAGCATCGCAGCCCCACCAACAACAAGCGCTGTCCGTCTGTTCATCTGTTTGTACCCCAACCAAGACCCGCAATCGGCCCCATGATCGCCCGTCTGTATCCAATGACGCGCCGGGATTCAAACCCCACTGTGCAACTTTGCGCTGGACCGCCTATTGACGCGGCTTTGATTTGCGGCCCGGCGCGGTTGTCTGTAAAAGCCCCTCAAAGCAGGTGTCAGGGAAAACAGCGGACAACCGCCCCAAGTCGACGCCACGGTGAAGGAGATCACATTATGACACTCGACAAATTGCGGCTTAATCGGCGCTTGTTTGTGGCTGGTGCGGCGGGTCTGGTGTCCGCCGCCGCGCTGCCTGCGATGGCTCAGATGGGAACAACCGAGGCCGATGTTCCGGCGCGGGGCGGCGTGCGCAACAACATTTCCAGCTTTCGCATGCTGGATTGGCGGCAGTATTTCGACAACACCCGCAACGGTGCGATTTTGGTCGATATCACCTCGCGCGCGTTGCATTTCTGGTCCGAGGATCAGTCGGTGTACAAGCTCTATCCAACCTCTGTGCCGCTCTCCGATGATCTGACGCGCAAGGGCAAAACCGAGGTGGTGCAAAAGGTTGTGGCTCCGCAATGGCGTCCCACACCATCGATGCGCGAACGCAATCCAGAGTGGCCCGAAGTGGTCGAGGGCGGCTCGCCCGAAAACCCGCTGGGAACCCATGCGCTGTATCTCAGCTGGACCTATTACCGCATCCACGGCACCCATGACACGCGCAAGATTGGCCGCCGTTCGTCGAATGGCTGCGTCGGTCTGTACAATGAACACATTCAAGAACTGTTTGCCCTGACGAAAGTGGGCACACAGGTGTTGCTAATTTGACGACATAGCGGCGCGGGCTGTTCAAAGGGCGCGGCAATCATTGCAAACTCCCGGCGAGGCGGTCTAGGAAGCTATACGAGGAATAGTCTTGGGTGCGTGTCGTCGCCTCTGCGAATACAGGCGTCATGCAGAAAACTGGAGATAAAACATGAAAAAGATCGCTCTTGCTGCCGCTTTGTCGGTTGCTGCTTCCACCGCTTTCGCTGGTGGTGTTTCTGAGCCGGTGATGGAAGAGGCAGTTGTTGCTGCGTCGACCTCTTCGTCGGCTGGTGGCATCATTGTCCCACTGCTGTTGCTGCTGGTTGTTGTTGCTGCAGCTTCGTCGGGCTCAAACGGCTAACTAATCTAAGCTTCGGCTTGAAGGGACGGCAGAGCAATCTGCCGTCCTTTTATTTTGCGCTATCGGCAGTTTTAGCGCTGCATTTTCGACAAGCTTGGCACCACTCAACCCGTGCTGCATGATTTTCCGCCGTTGCGATCCGCTTCTGGCGGGCACAAACAACCCAAAAACTTGCATTCTGCCACGCCTTTTTTCAAACTGACCGCACAGTAACCCGATTGGAGAAGATGATGAAGAAAATTGCCCTCGCCGCCGCGCTCTCACTCGCCGCAACCACCGCCTTCGCCGGCGGCGTTGCCGAGGCGATCATGGAAGAAGAAGTCGTCGCAGCTGCCACGTCGTCGTCGGCCGGTGGCGTCATCGTGCCGTTGCTGCTGCTCTTGATCGTGGTTGCGATCGCTGCAAATTCCAACGGAACAACGCTTATCGACGGTTGATTGTGGCCAGTTTCCGGCGAGGGCCTTGCCCCCCGCCGAGCCTATCAGATCCAGCCAGCCAAGTTTTCCTCGATCACCTGCACCAGCGCCGCAATATGCGCTGCGTCATCGTTCAGACATGGAATATAGGTGAACTCTTCGCCGCCCGCGTGCTCAAAAGCCTCGCGGATTTCGCCGTTGATTTCTTCCAGCGTCTCGATGCAATCCGCCGAGAACGCCGGGGCCATCACCGCAATGCGCTTTTTACCGGCCTTCGCCAATTCGGCCACATGTTCCACCGTATAGGGCTTCAGCCAAACCTCGCGGCCAAAAACCGACTGGAAGGTCGTGTCAATCGCGCCCTTTTCCCAGCCCAACCGCTCCCGCAACAGACGTGAGGTTTTGGCGCATTGGCAATGATAGGGGTCGCCCTCCATCAAATAGCGCTGCGGCATGCCGTGATAGCTGGCAACCAGAACATCGGGGCGGTGGTCCAACGCGGCATAGGCGCGCTCAACAGATTGCGCCAAAGCGTCGATATAGGCCGGATGGGCGAAATACTCTGGCACTGTCCGAGCAGCGGGCTGGCGCTTTTCCTTCGTCAGTGCGGCAAAGAAGGCGTCATTGGCCGTGGCCGAAGTGGCCCCGGCATAATGGGGGTACAAGGGAAAGAACAAAATCTTCTCGCATCCCGCCGCCACCATCGCCCGCACCTTGGACGCGGTTGAAGGATTGCCATAGCGCATCGCAAAGTCGACCATCACTTCGTCGCCGTGCCGCTGCGCAATCGCTGCCGCAATCGCCGCCGTCTGATCCTTGGTGATCGTCAGCAGCGGGCTTTCGTTCTTCTCGTGATTCCAGATCAGCTTGTAATTCGCGCCGCTGGTGAACGGCCGCTTGGTCAGAATGATCAGTTGCAGCAGTGGCTGCCATTTCCAGTCCGCAATATCGACCACGCGCTTGTCTGACAAAAATTCGTTCAGATAGCGCCGCATCGACCAATAGTCATAGCCGTCTGGCGTACCAAGATTGGCCAGCAGCACGCCGATCTTGGAGCGTTTCACCACCGGATGGGTGGCCGGGGCATGGGCAAGGCGGCCTGTGCCGGGCGCTACATCTGTCATTGGTTTGTCCTTTTTCTTACCCCAGAAATAGTGCGCAACGCAGCGGGGTCAACCGGTCTTGTCCGGCAACGGCTGCTCGGACGCATTCAGCGCATCTGCCAACCGCGCCGCCGCTGATCCAGGGCGCAGTGGTTTTTGTTGGCTGGCATCGGCAGCCCAGCCGGTCAGGCAAATGATTTCAAACGTCGCCGGAATTCGGCCATCGGGCAAGGCATAGGTATCTGCATAGACCGTTGCAGCCCGCGCCATCACCGCCCGGCCTGTCGGTTTGCGCAGCCGCGCCGCCAAAGCATTGCCCTCGCCCATCGCGCGCAGGTCTTGCATCAGGTGAAAAGCGTCGCGGTAAACCACCGGCTTGGTAAAACTGTCCGCCACCGGCAAAGCAAATCCTGCCCGCTGCAACAGCCCGCCCAGATCGCGAATCTCTCCCATCGGCAACACGCGTGGCGACAGGCCGCCCGTCACTTCGGCTTCGGCCTGCGCCAAACAGGCGCGCAATTCGTGCAGGGTCTGTCCGCCAAACATCAGCCCCATGAACAACCCGTCGGGTCGCAACGCGCGGCGGCATTGCACCAACTGCCCGACCGGATCGTTCGCCCAATGCAGACACAGCGCATGAACAACCAGATCATGCGCAGCAACCGGCAAGTCCAGCGTCTCCTCATCGGCAATCGCAGGCCAATCCGGCCACAATCGCGGGAAAGGAGTCACCACCATCGGCGCCGTAAAGGTTCTGTTAACCTCAAGGAGCCTATCCTGAACCTCGGCCACCACCTCCTCTTGCAGGAAAAAGGCGGTCGCGCGGGTGCGATGCCGGGTCAGGGCGAGGCGGTCGGTGATCTGGGGCGGTTGCATAGCGCGGAAACATAAGAGGAAGCGATGGGATTGCAAGCCGCTCTGCATCTGATCTACCCGCCGCAATGCCTGTCTTGCGACGCTTTGGTGACCACGGATTTTGGGCTTTGTGGGGCGTGCTGGCGGGCGACCCCCTTCATCACCGGGCTGATCTGCAATCACTGTGGCACGCCGTTGCCGGGCGAAGAAACGGGAAAGCCGGAAACCTGCGATGATTGCCTGACCATCGCGCGCCCGTGGTCGCAGGGCCGCGCCGCGCTGCTCTACCGCGACAATGCCCGCCATATGGTGCTGGCCTTGAAACACGGCGACCGGCTTGATCTGGCCCGTCCTGCCGCCGCGTGGATGCTGCGTGCCGCAGCCCCAATCCTGCAACCGGGCATGCTGGTGGCCCCGATCCCGCTGCACTGGCTCCGGCTGCTCAAACGCCGCTACAACCAGTCAGCGCTGCTGTCTGGCAATCTGGCAAAGCTGGCGCGGCTGGATCACTGCCCTGACCTGCTGATCCGCCGCCGCCACACCCCCAGCCAAGAGGGTCGCGATCGCAACGGGCGCTTTGCCAACATGTCCGATGCGCTGACGGTTCACCCCAAACGCGCGGCGCGGCTGGATGGTCGCCATATCCTGCTGATCGACGATGTGATGACATCCGGGGCCACCTTCGCCGCTGCCGCGGAGGCCTGTCTTGCAGCAGGCGCAAAGGGGGTTTCCGTTCTGGCCCTGGCCCGCGTTGCGAAGGATGCCTAAATCCTTATAGTGACCACAGGCTGTAAGGATGACCGCATGAAACCCGTTGAAATCTACACCACTCAAACCTGCCCCTATTGCACCGCCGCCAAGCGGTTGCTGGCAATAAAGGGCGTCGCCTATACCGAGATTGATGTTGGCGCTCAGCCCGCCAAGCGCGCCGACATGACCAAGCGCTCGGGGCGCACATCTGTGCCACAGATCTTCATCGGCGGCACCCATGTCGGCGGCTGCGATGACATCCACGCTCTGGATCATGCGGGCAAACTTGACCCGATGTTGGCCTGACCGATGCGCGCAGGGCTGGTGCAACTGACCGTTGGCGACAATCCTGCCGCCAATCTGGCCCAAACGCAGACGCATATTGCGGCTGCGGTCACGGGTGGTGCAGGCTTTGTGCTGACGCCCGAATGCACCAACCTGCTGTCCTCCAGCCGCGACCATCAGCGCGCGGTGATGCACCCCGAGGCGACCGATCCGACGCTGGCCGCCCTGCGCGCTCAGGCGGCAAGCGCGGGCATCTGGCTGCTGATCGGGTCTCTGGGCCTGCTGACCACCGACGCCGATGGCCGCTTTGCCAACCGAAGCCTGCTCATCTCTCCCACCGGAGACATCGCCGCCCGCTATGACAAAATCCACATGTTCGACGTGAACGTGTCGGAAACCGAGGTCTACCGCGAATCAGCGGGCTATCGACCCGGCACGCAGGCCATCCTCGCTGAAACCCCTTTCGCAAAAATCGGCATGACCGTCTGCTACGATATCCGCTTCCCTCACCTCTACCGTGCACTTGCCCAAGCCGGCGCGCAGATCATCACTGTGCCCGCCGCCTTCAACCACATCACCGGGGCCGCCCATTGGGAGGTCTTGGTGCGCGCCCGGGCCATTGAAACCGGCTGCTTCATTCTTGCCCCCGCGCAGACCGGATTTCACCCTGAAACCCACGGCAAAGGCCGCCGCACCCACGGTCATTCGCTGGCCATCGCCCCTTGGGGGGAAATTCTCGCCGACGCAGGCACCGCACCCGGCGTCACCTTGGTCGACCTTGACCTGGCCCAAGTCGCCGCCGCCCGCGCCCGCATCCCGTCACTCACCCATGACCGGGAGTTCACCCGCCCATGAACGAGCGCACCGAAGACATCGCCGTCACCCTGTTCGGCGAGCTGTTCATGGCCGATCAACTGGCCCGCAACCGCATATCCAAAGCGTTGCCCAAGGGCATGGAGCTGTCGCATTTCTCGGTGCTGAACCATCTTGCCCGTCTGAATGAGGAACGCACCCCAGCGCAACTTGCCCGTGCTTTTCATGTCACACGTGGCGCAATGACCAACACGCTGACGAAACTGGAATGGGCCGGGCACGTTCATATCAGGCCCGACTGGGACGATGCGCGGCAGAAGTTTGTCGCAATCTCGCCTTCAGGCCGTGCCGCGCGTGATGCCGCCGTGGCCTCGGTGTCGCCGCTGATTGCCGAGGTGGTCACAGCGCTGGGCGCGGAAAAAGTACGCGCCGTTTTGCCCGTGTTGCGCGAATTGCGGGTCAGGCTGGAGAATGACGATGGTTGACCTTATGGATCGCATCTAATGCGCCGCCACCTGCCCCCGGCGGTTCTGGCCGCCATGTGGAGGTTTTACCGACGCACCGAACAGGCGGAACTCGATCTGATCGCCGCCGGGGTTGCGTTCTACGCCTTCCTCGCAATCTTCCCTGCCGCCGCCGCCGTCATCGCGATCTGGGGGTTTCTGTTTGACCCGAATGTCATCCGCCAAGAGGTTGCCCTGATCGCCGGCTTCCTGCCGCCCGACGCCTATACTTTGATCAACACGCAGGTCGAGGCTTTGCTGGCCGTCAACACCAGCAGCCTTGGTTGGGCCACGTTGCTCTCCACTCTGTTCGCGCTGTGGTCGGCGCGCGCCGGGGTGGCGGCGTTGATCCGGGGCCTGAACGCCATCCACCACCTGCCCAACCGCTCGGGACATTGGCACCAGTTGCGGGCGATCGTGCTGACCATCATCATTGTGGGGCTGGTGTTGGCGGCGCTGGTGCTGGCCGTCGTCCTGCCGCTGATCTTCGCCTATATGCCGTTTGCCGCGCAATATTCAGGGGCGCTGGCCAAGTCGAACCTGCTCTGGGGCCTGATGGCTGGCGCAATGGCCGTTGGTCTGGCCTACCGCCTTGGTCCCAATTATCCAAATCACCGTCCGCCATTGCTGTCTTGGGGCCTGCTGGTGGCGCTGATCCTGTGGTTTGTGGCCACGCGCGGCTTCATGCTGTATCTGGCGAACTTCCCGTCCTACAACCGCGTCTATGGGTCCATCGGAGCAGTCGCTGCCCTGCTGATGTGGCTCTATGTCAGCGCCTATGCCGTGCTTCTGGGTGCTGCCGTTGATGCCGAACTCAGCCGCCGCAAACGTCCTTAAACTTTATCTCGAATTTTTCATCTTGGCGGAAATATCCCACGGGGGCGTGGGGGTGTGAAACCCCCACCAACCTCAAGGCCATGCAGCCCCTCAGTAATCCCGCTCCAACACCACACCCAGCCCCGCCGTGCCATCCGAACTTGCCCGTCCGCGCAAGGCAAGCGAATCCGTCACATCCAAATTCAGGTTGATCTGGCTTTGACCGGCTTGGTCCACCGTCACTTCGGAGTAGATTCTTTCGGTGATGTATTTGCCCGCCGTCACCGAAGCCCCTCCCATCGCGTCGGTTTTCACGTCCAGATTGTCCAGCCCAAACACATCGCGCAGCCGACCCACCACGCCTTCGCCGCCCTTGCCCGCCAAAGTCGCCACCGCGTTGGCAAGCTGCAAGGCCTGCAACACCGACAGGTCCTGCAGCGTTTGCCCGAACAGAAGTTGCGCCAGAACCTCTTCTTCGGGCAGTTGCGGCGACGAGGTGAATGTCACCTTGGGGTCGGTCGCGGGGCCTTCGATCAAAACGCCACTGGTGATGCCGTCGTTGTCGATACCGGCCACGATGCGCAGGAATGGCACCAAAGCACCCTCCATCTGCAACAAAGCCTCGGACAATTCCAGCCGCTTGCCCAGAATCTCCAACCGCCCCCGGATCAGGTTGAACGCGCCCACGGGCTGCACCGCCGCCGTGCTGCCCAAAAGCCGCAACGCACCACCCAACTCGGCGTCCAGCCCCCGTCCGCGCAAGAACAGCCGGTTTGGCGCCGACAGCGTGACATCCAAGCCAAAGGCTGGCCCCCGTACACCAGCACCCGCCGCATCGGCAATCAACCCGGCGCGGTCCCGGGTGGCGCGCACGTCGCCCGGTTCGTTCACATGTTTCAGCCCCGGCAACCCGCCCGCACCGCCAAACCCGGTCGAGGGCACCCGCAGTTCCGTCTCGGTCAGGGCGATCCGCCCGGCAATCATCGCGCCACCCGTCAGCGGTCCCTGCAGTGTCACGCCCCCATTCAGCGTGGCCTCATAAAGATCAGGGTCGCGCAGCGTCACATTGCGCAGATCAATCGCCAAATCCCCGTTGAATGGCGCCTCCAGATCGGCCGAGCCCTCGACCGCAATCTGCCCGCCCGACGTCACATCGACAGTGCCAGACACCACCGCCCGCCCCCGCGCCAGATCAGCCTGGGCGCTGATGCCCTGAAACGCAAAGTTTAGCCCCGGATTGGCCAAGCGCCCATCGGTCAGGGTCACCGGGCCGGAAACCGACGCCAAAGCCAGTGGCCCGTTCAGGCGCAAATCGAACCCCAGCCGCCCCGAAATCGTGCGCGGCGCCACAAAGGCATTGCCCAGCGCTGCCTGCGCTGTGCCCTTGATTGCAAGGTCTGCCGACCCGAACCCCGGCGCGATCTGCCCTTTGATGGTGGCGTCAATCTGTCCCGGCCCCTTGCCCGTCAGATCAAGCCGTACGCCCGCCGCGTTTTGCACGGCCCGCCCCGTCACCACCAAGGCACCGGGAAATTCCGGCACCAACAGCGCCAGATTCGTCAACCGTGCCGTCAGGTCCACCGTTTGCTGGCCGCTCTGACTGTCGCCCGTCGCCTGCGCCTCAAGCTGCGGGTTGTTCAGATCGGCGCGCTCCACCAGCAGCACGCCCTCCTTCAAAGCCAAGACCACGTTGACCCGGCTGTCGCCTGCCAACAGCCTGTCGGCCTGCGCTTGCCCGATGCCCAGACCCTGCCCTGTTGCATCAAAGGTCACGCGCCCCTCGGTCAAAGTCCCGGTCAGGGCGGCCTGACCGGCAATGCTGCCGCGATAGCCGTTGCCCAGACTGCTTAGGTCTTTAAAATCAACGTCCGCCACAATATCGCTGCCCGTTGTGGCCAAACGCCCGCTCGCCGTGGCGGTCAGGCTGGTCGCGTTCACCTTCAGGCTGCGCAACGTCGTCCCGCTGGTGTCGCGCAGCACCGATGCATCAACGGTCGCCGCCCCGCGCAACAGGTTGTCCACCTCGGCGAAGCCCATCTGCATATCCTGCCCTTTGGCGCTGCCCTCCAGATCAAACGCCCCGGTGATCGGGCTGCCATTGCCGTGCACCTCAATCTGTGCCGCCCCGGCCAAGGGCTGCCCGGTCAGATCAGACAGTCGCGACAGGTCGGCGACCGTCGCCGTCGCCCGCCCCGCCAGTTGCAACGCATCATCCAGACCCGCAACCGTGCCCGCCACAAAAGCGCTGTAGCCATCACCCGTCATGTTGAACCTGGACAGGGTGACAACGCCGTCACCCTCGCGCCAGAAGCCCAGCGCATCGCCCCAAACCACAGTGCCCAATGCGCGCGCCAAGGCGGCATCGGTTGGCTCCAACCCCTCGGCGGCAAAGCGCAATGTGCCGCCCACCTGCCGCATGCCTCCGATCCGCGCGATGCGGCCCGATCCCGTCAGTTGCAGCGCGCTCGCCCGGAAATCCGCACGATACAGGCCGGTCAGAGCCACATTTGCCGACCAACCCTCACCCTGCGTGGCGTCATAGCCCAACGTCAATTCGGCGCGATCCACCCGCACCGGCTGTTCGGTCGCCAGCGGCAACAGCACCGCCGACCCATCGGGCGCCGCGATCTGTCCCACCAGACGGAACCGCTCTGGCAAGCCATCGGCAGCCAGCATCAGCGCCCCGTTCAAATGCAGCGCCTTGGCGGTGACATCCAGTTCCTCCAGATCAAGCCGCCCATCCGGCCAACGTTGGCCCTTGGTCGACAGCGTCACCGCGTTGCCGAAAAACTCTGCATAAGCGGGCAAGAACAGCGGTGCCAGATCGCCCGCCAGATCGGAACTGAACGCCGTCGCGCCGTCTTGCTGCCCGGTCAGGTGCACCTTGCCCGCCAACCGGTCCACATCATCGGTGGTCAGCGCCACATCGGCGGCGAAATCGGACAACGGCCCCGTCCCCGTGATCGTCAGCGCCACCGAAGGATCACCCGGCAGGCCCAGCAAGGTCGACGCAATCCCTCCTGCGGCCTCTGAGGCATCCAGATCAATCGACAGCCGCTGCCCGGCATTGGCAAAGCTGGCGGTCAGGGCAATCTGGCCCTCTGGCCCCTCATCGGTCCGCGTCAGCAACAGGTTGCCTGCGCCCTCACCCCCCGCCAAAGACAGCGATGCCTCTATGCTGCCCTCAATCGCGGTGCCCAGCACGCTGGCCCCCAAAACGATCTTTTCCGCCGCAAGAGTGCCGATTTCCACCGACACCGGCAGGTCGGGCAGCGCAAAACGCCTAGCCTCTGCCACCGGGGCATCATTGGAAACCGGCATCCGGTCCAGAATGATCTCACCCGCCGTCAACGCATTCACCGATACATGGCCCGAAAACAGCGCCGCGCGGTTCCAGTCCAGCGCCACATCGCGCAGCGTCAGCCAGACACCATCGGCATCGGCAATCGTCATCTCGGCAATGCTGGCCCGGGACGACAAAGCGCCCGCAAAGCCGGCGATCGTGACCTTGCGTGCATCGCCTGACAGGTTGTCTTCCAGCAGCGCCGTCAGATAGCTGCGGTCATCGGTCTGCGCCGTCGCCTGCAAGGGCAGCAAAACCGCCAGAACGCCCATGAACCGCCGCATCAAAATGCCTGCCCCAAGCCGACGTAGACCTGTAATCCTTTGCCCGTATCGCCCCCCACCGGCACCGCCAGATCCAAACGGATCGGCCCCACCGCCGTCGCATACCGCACGCCCAGACCTGCCCCGGCATGCCAGCCGCCCGCGTTGTCAAAGAAAGTGTTCACATCCACCCGGCCGACATCGACAAAACCCACCACGCCGATGGAATCCGAAATCTTCACCCGCGCCTCGATCGACGCCGCCATAAACAGCGTGCCCCCGGTTTGATAGGCGATGTTCGACAAGTCCCGCAACACGTTGACGCCCAGCGATTGATAGGGCTGCCCCCGCACCGTACCGCCGCCGCCCGAGTAAAACAAATAGTCGCGTGGCGTGCCCAAAAGGCTCGATCCGATCACCGCCCCCGCCTGAAACCGTGCCGCCATCACCATGCTGTCCTCGGCCCCGAACGCCTTGTAGGCCCGCGCGTCCAGCTTCAAGCGCGCGCCGCTGTCGGTGATGCCAAAGCCCAGAAACGGCTTCGCCTCGGCCTCAAGGTAAAAGCCCTTGGTTGCGTCCGTCTTCATGTCGCGCCTGTCCCAGATTGCCGATATCGGCAGCGACAGCGCACGATAGGTCAGCGTCCCCGACGGGTCGGTGATCTTGCCATAGTCATAAGCAAACCCCGCCTTGGCCGACAGCTCATCGGTGAACAGATGGGTCAAAGTGGCCGAGACATCGAACAGATCGGCCTTGAAATCGGTCTCATCCAGATGCCGGATCTTGCCGCCAAAACTCAGCGTCGTATCCGCCGTGAACGTCGCCGGGCGGTCCAGCGTCAAGCCAAGCCCGTAATCGACGCCGCCCGATTGCACACCGATGTTCTTGATATCGCCGCTGATGGTCAGCCGTTCCGCGCCGCCAAACAGGTTGCGGTGCAGCCACGACCCGTTCAGCGTCAGCCCGTCAAAACTGGCGATTTCCGCAGCAAAGCTGTAGCGCCGCCGCTTTTGCTCCACCACAGTGGCGGTGATGCCCAACAGATCAGGCCGCGTCACATCCGCATCTTCCATCAACGTAACCGATTGGAACACGCCAGTGCGGCGCAGACGGTTTGTGGCGCGGTCCAGCTCTGCGGGGCTGAACACCGCGCCTTCGGGCAATCCGGCAATATCGCGCACTCGGGCTTCGCGCATCCGTTCCTGCCCCGTGATCACCAGACGACCAAAACGCAAACGTGGCCCCGGCGTCAGCGACACCTGCGCCGACAAAGTCGCGCGCGCATGATCGGCCAACAGGTTCTGACCGGCCACTTCTGCCTTGGCATGGCCAATATCGCGCCAGCCGTTCACCCCCGCCGTCACCGCCTCCAGCACCACACCGCTTTCGGCGGTCCGGCCAATCGCGAACCCCTTTGGCAGTTTTGTGGCCGCCGCAGTCGGGGCAACCCGCGCCTGCGAAAAGGTGAACACCGGGCCAGGGTCCACCACCACGGCGATTTTTGAGATCGCGTCCGGCGCATCCAGCGGCGCAATCGCTGCCGCCTCGATCCCGTCGACATAAACATGGATCACCGGCGAATAATGCCCACGCGCGTACAAGGCGTTCAAAAGGCTTGCATATTCCGCCCGCGCTTCGGCAAACAGATCCCGTGAATCCGTTGCCCCGTTTTTCTGCGACGCCAATAGAATGGATGCGGCGCGCAGGTCTTTTTCCAGACCCTTCGCAGCCCCTTTGATGGTAAAGTCCAACTGGTCAAGCGCTTGCCCCGCCGATGCAGCCATCAGGCACAGCATCAGGGAAAGGCCAAAAATCCGGCCTCCAAATCGCGAGGACTCACTACACATTGGCGCTCCGGGCTTATCGCTCGACACTATGCCGCCTTGCCCCCCAAAGGGCAAGGCGCGGCCCGGTGCGGTCCAACCCGGCTTGGCGCCTTTTCGCCCCATCTTGACCTTTGCCCGCTTTGCCGTGAACTGTTGCTGCCATCACTGACCGCAGGGGCCCACATGACCTACACCGCCGCCGACAACCGTTACGACCGGATGATTTACCGCCGCTGTGGCAATTCTGGCCTGAAACTTCCGGCCATCTCTTTGGGATTGTGGCACAATTTCGGCCATGACACCCCGCACGACACCAAGCGCGCAATCTGTCACACCGCCTTTGATCACGGCATCACCCATTTCGATCTCGCCAACAATTACGGCCCGCCCCCCGGTTCCGCCGAAGAGGCCTTCGGTGACATCCTGAAGCAGGATTTCCGCCCCTACCGCGACGAGATGATTGTGTCGTCCAAAGCGGGCTATCTGATGTGGGGCGGCCCCTATGGAGAGTGGGGTTCGCGCAAATATGTCATCGCATCCTGTGACCAATCGCTGAAACGGATGGGGCTGGATTACGTCGACATCTTCTATTCGCACCGTTTTGACCCGGACACGCCACTGGAAGAAACCATGATGGCGCTGGATCATATCGTAAGGTCGGGTCGGGCGCTTTATGTCGGCATTTCCAGCTACAATTCGCAGCGCACCCGTGAAGCTGCGGCGATCCTGAAAGATCTGGGAACGCCCTGCATCATCCACCAGCCCAGCTATAACATCCTCAACCGTTGGGTCGAAACCGATGGGCTGAAAGACACGCTGACAGATCTGGGGATCGGTTCCATCGCCTTCACCCCCTTGGCGCAGGGCATTCTGACCAAGAAATACCTGAACGGCGTCCCGCAGGGCAGTCGCGCGTCACAAGGCAAATCTTTGGATCCGGCGGTGATCACGCCCGCCGCCCTGGCCTCGGTGCGGGCGCTGGATGCGATGGCGCAGGCGCGCGGGCAGACCTTGGCGCAGATGGCGATTGCCTGGGTTTTGCGCAATGGCGGCATCACCTCGGCCCTGATCGGCGCGTCAAAGCCCGAGCAGGTGACGGATTGCGCCGGGGCGATCGCCAACCTTGAGTTCACGGCGGAAGAGCTGGCAAAGATCGACCAGATCGCTGAAGAAAAAGACATCAACCTTTGGGTCAAATCTTCGTCTGATTGACAGGCACGGGGGGCTTTGCGGCGCAACGCAACACCCCCCGCGACCGTTGCGTTCATCAAACCCGCAGCGCGCGGCGCGTAGGGACAGCTAACGGACGCATGCAGGACGGCCACCTGACGCGAAAAACACAGGGAATTTCCAAAGAAAACAGCCGTTAACCCTCGATTCGCAGCGCATCTATCGCTTGATGCTTGCCGTCACATAGTTGCACGACAAGTCCCGCGACGACACCGACCACTTCCAACTGATCGGATTGAACACCATCCCCTTGCGGTCCACCGGGTCCAACCCTGCCTTGCGGATCAGCTCAAAAAGCTCAGTTGGAGTGATGAACTTCGCCCAGTCATGCGTGCCCTTGGGCAGCCAGCGCATCACCCACTCCGCCCCGATGATCGCCATCGCAAAGCTTTTCGGATTGCGGTTCAGGGTCGAGCAAATCATCAGCCCGCCGGGTTTCAACAACTGCTGGCACGCCGTCAAATATCCTTGCGGATCAGCGACATGCTCCACCACTTCCATGTTCAGCACGATATCAAACTGCTCACCCGCCGCCGCCATAGCCTCGGCGGTGGTGTGGCGATAGTCGATGGTCAGCCCCGATTGTTCGGCATGGACCTGCGCCACAGGTATGTTGCGCGGTGCCGCATCGGCGCCCACCACTTCGGCCCCAAGCCGTGCCATCGGCTCCGACAGCAAGCCGCCGCCGCAGCCAATGTCCAAAATCCGCAATCCTTTGAAGGGCTTGGCTTGCGTCAGATCACGATCGAACTCGGCCGCGATCTGGCTGGTGATATAGTCCAACCGGCAGGGGTTCATCAGATGCAGCGGCTTGAACTTGCCCCCCGCATCCCACCACTCGGCGGCCATCGCCTCAAACTTGGCAACTTCGGCAGGGTCAATTGTGTTGGTCTGGCTCATCGTACCTCCTTGCGCCCCAGCTTCTGGCGGCGCAGTCTTGGCGCTGTATATAGGACGAACATGGACCATAGATCAGGCCAAAAGCGCGCAGTCGATTTTCTTTACCCGCCGGTCGAACCTTTCGATCAGCGCGTGATGGATATGGGCGACGGTCACAAGGTGTTTGTCGAACAATGCGGTCGTCCCGACGGCATTCCGGTGCTGGTGCTGCACGGCGGTCCGGGGGGTGGATGCAGCCCCGCAATGCGGCGGTATTTTGACCCGGCCGTATACCGAGTGGTGCTGTTTGATCAGCGCGGCTGCGGGCGGTCGCGACCCCATGCGACGGTTGAGAATAATACAACATGGCATCTTATCAATGACATAGAGGCGATACGCGACGCGCTGGGCATCGAGCGCTTTATCCTGTTCGGCGGATCATGGGGGGCGACGCTGGCGTTGATCTACGCCATCTCCCACCCGACCCGTGTGCGCCAACTGGTTTTGCGCGGGGTGTTTCTGGCGACGCGATCCGAACTCGACTGGTTCTACGGTGGCGGCGCAGGCGCGTTTTTCCCCGATCTCTGGGCGCGTTTTGTCGCAGCGATTCCGCTGGACGAACGCGACGATCTGATCACCGCCTACCACCGCCGTCTGTTTGGCGGCAATCTGATCGAAGAAACCAAAGCCGCCCGCATCTGGGCCAATTGGGAAAACGCTTTGGCCTCGGTGCAGACCGCCTCGATGACGGGCGAAGGCCCCTCCGACTATGCCCGCGCCTTTGCGCGGCTGGAAAACCACTACTTTGTCAATGCCGCGTTTCTGGAATGTGACGGTTGGATTCTACAGCAAAAACATAAGATTGCGCATATTCCGGCGGTGATTGTGCAAGGCCGCTATGACATGATCTGCCCGCCGATTTCTGCCGCGAAACTGGCCGAGGGTTGGGCCAACGCCACCCTGCAGATTGTCCCTATGGCCGGACATGCCTTGTCGGAACCGGGGATATCCGAGGCGCTGGTGGCCGCGATGGACGGCTTGCGGTAGCTGGCTTTTGGGTATCACGGCCATCGCTGTATCCGCGCCTTCGGCTGCACCAGCTTGAAGTCTCACTGGTAAACTGTAGGTAAGTGCAAAACGGGAAGGGCGACATGGGCGAACTCTTTGCTTTGGCGGCGCAAAACCTGCTCACCCCCACGATCTTGTGTTTCGGTCTTGGGATGTTTGCAGCCCTCGCCCGCTCTGATCTCTCGGTGCCCGAAGCGGCGGCCAAGATGATGTCGATCTACCTGCTGTTTGCCATCGGCTTCAAAGGTGGCGTTGCGGTGGCCGGTCACGGCTTTGATGGCCTGCTTGCGATGGCATTGCTGGGTGGGATCGCGCTGTCGTTTCTGCTGCCCATACTGGCCTTTGCGCTGCTGCGCGCCATCACCCGGCTGTCGTCTCTCGACGCGGCAGCGGTCGCGGCGCATTACGGCTCTATCTCTATTGTCACTTTTGTGACGGCCAGCGCAGTTCTGACCAGCCAAGGCATTGCCGCCGAGGGCTTCATGGTGGCCGTCGCAGCAGCGATGGAAGCGCCCGCCATCGTTTCGGCGATGTGGCTGGCCGCGCGCAGTGGCGGCGGAGACGCGGCGCAGGTCAAGGCGGATGCGCGGCTGTGGCGGGAAATCATGCTGAACGGCTCTATCGTCTTGTTAGTGGGCGCTTTTCTGGTAGGTGCCGTCACTGGCGAGGCCGGGATGTCCCGTATTGACGCCTTCATCGTTGCGCCGTTTCAGGGCGTGCTGTGTCTCTTTCTTCTGGACATGGGCATTGTCGCGGGCCGCGGGCTGCGCTCTGCGCGCAACGTGATCACCATGGGCTTGCTGGCCTTCGGGATCGCGATGCCTCTTCTGGGGGCGGCTGCCGGTCTGGCTATGGCGCTGCTGATCGGGCTTGGCACCGGAGGGACGGCCCTGATGATGACCCTTGCGGCATCGGCAAGTTACATCGCCGTTCCAGCGGCCATGCGGGTTGCATTGCCTGCCGCGAACCCGGCGGTGTCTTTGACCCTGTCGCTGGGAATCACCTTCCCGTTCAATCTGATCTTTGGCATTCCCGCCTATCTGGCCGTCGCAAAGGCGGTGATTGGAGCATGACGATGCAGACCTATCACGCCAAGCGTGTCGAAATCCTGATCGAAGCCCCGCTGGAACTGCGGCTGACCGACGCGCTTGATGCGGCCGGGGTCAAGGGCTTTACGGTGTTGCCGGTGTTGGGCGGGTCAGGCCGGTCGGGCCGCTGGTCGCGCGAGGGTCAGATTGGCCGCTCGGGCATGGTGGCTGTTATCTGCGTGATCCGGCCCGAGCGGCTGGATAGCCTGCTTGAAGCCGCCTTTGCTGTGGTTGAATCTCATATCGGCATGGTTTCGATCGGGGATGTTCAGGTGATGCGGGCCGAGCGCTTCTAGGCTTGCAACGCATGGCCCACCGGTCTATATGAAACCCAACAGCTGCTTTCGGGTCCAAACCGAACGCTACCGAACGTCACACCCGGGCCTGTTGGCCCGTTTTTTGTTTTTGGAACCCTATGTCTGATCTGATCGCCAAAACCGCCATGGACCGCCGCCTTGCGGATATCGTCACCCCCGTGATTGAGGGGCTGGGGTTTGAACTGGTGCGCATTCGTCTGATGGGCGGTGCGACCCGTACCCTGCAAATCATGGCTGACCGCCCCGATGGCGGCATCGAGGTGGATGATTGCGGTGAGATTTCGACCGCCGTCTCCGCGATTCTGGACGTGGAAGACCCGATTGAAGAAAACTTCGTGCTTGAGGTTTCCTCTCCGGGCATCGACCGTCCGCTGACCCGTCTCAAGGATTTTGAGATGTGGAAGGGCTGGGAAGGCCGTTTGGAAACCACCGAACTGATCGACGGCCGCCGCCGCTTCAAGGGCACGCTTGCCGGGGTTGAGGGTGACGAAGTGCTGATCGAGATCGAAGAGCCGGGCGGCGCTGTGACCATCGGGTTGCAGTTTGAATGGCTGGCCGATGCCAAACTGATTCTGACGGATGAGTTGATCACCGAAATGCTGCGCCAGAAAAAGGCCAGCGGTGTGATCGACGAATCGCAGTTCGACGAGATTGAAACATCCGAGGGTGACGAAGAAGACACCCCCGAAGCAACCAAACACTAAGACTGGGAGTCACACCATGGCGATCACTTCGGCCAACCAGCTTGAACTTTTGCAAACCGCCGAGGCGGTTGCACGCGAAAAGATGATCGACGCCGAACTGGTTATACAGGCGATGGAAGACAGCCTCGCCCGCGCCGCCAAGTCACGTTACGGCGCCGATATGGACATCCGCGTGAAGATCGACCGCAAGACCGGTCGCGCCACCTTTGCCCGCATCCGCACCGTGGTTGAAGATGACGGCGTCGAGAACCACCATGCGCAGCTGACCGTCAAGCAGGCCCGCGATCACCTGAAAGATCCGGTCGTCGGTGACGAGATCATTGACGAAGTGCCACCGGTTGATCTGGGCCGCATTGCAGCACAGTCGGCCAAGCAGGTGATCTTGCAAAAGGTCCGCGAAGCCGAGCGTGACCGTCAGTACGAAGAATTCCGCGACCGCAAAGGCACGATCATCAACGGTCAGGTCAAGCGCGAAGAGTATGGCAATATCATCGTCGATATTGGCCGTGGCGAAGCGATCCTGCGCCGGAATGAGAAGATCGGCCGCGAATCGTATCGCCCCAATGACCGCATCCGCTGCTACATCAAGGATGTGCGCCGGGAGGCCCGCGGCCCGCAGGTGTTCCTGTCGCGCACCGACCCGCAGTTCATGGCCGAGCTGTTCAAGATGGAAGTGCCGGAAATCTATGACGGCATCATCGAGATCAAGGCCGTGGCCCGTGACCCGGGCTCGCGCGCCAAGATCGCCGTGATCAGCTATGACAACTCGATTGATCCGGTCGGTGCCTGCGTCGGTATGCGTGGCAGCCGGGTTCAGGCGGTTGTGAACGAATTGCAGGGCGAAAAGATCGACATCATTCCGTGGAATGCCGATCAGGCGACCTTCCTTGTGAACGCGTTGCAACCTGCCGAAGTCTCAAAAGTCGTGATCGACGATGACGCCGGCAAGATCGAAGTCGTGGTGCCGGATGAACAGCTGTCGCTGGCCATCGGCCGGCGGGGCCAGAACGTCCGCCTGGCTTCACAGCTGACGGGTCTGGACATCGACATCGTCACCGAAACCGACGAATCCGCCCGCCGTCAGGCCGAGTTCACCGAACGCACCAAGCTGTTCATGGAATCGCTCGATATTGACGAGATGATGGCGCAGCTGCTGGTCGCCGAAGGCTTCGCCAATCTGGAAGAAGTGGCCTATGTGGACACCGACGAGCTGTTGTCGATTGACGGCTTCGATGAAGGCACCGCAGGCGAATTGCAGGCCCGTGCCCGCGATTACCTTGAGGCTGCCAACACCAAGGCGATGGAAGCCGCCCGCGCGATGGGGGTTGAAGACAGCCTGATCGCATTCGAGGGTCTGACCCCGCAAATGCTTGAAGCGCTTGCAAAAGATGGCATCAAGACGCTGGAAGATTTCGCTACTTGCGCCGATTGGGAACTGGCTGGCGGCTGGACGACCGAGAAAGGTCAGCGCAAGAAAGACGAAGGCGTTCTTGAGAAATTCGACGTCAGCCTGGAAGAGGCGCAGATGATGGTGATGACCGCCCGCGTGATGCTGGGCTGGGTTGATCCGACCGAAATGCCGGGCGCTTCTGCTGATGAAGCAGATGCCGAAGACGAGGAGGCCGAGGCCTGATCGCAGGCCTCGGGTATTACTGTGACGCGCGGTGGCCGGGACAAACTGGAAGACGACCCCGAACGCAAATGTATTGCGACAGGGGAAGTACAGCCAAAGGCGGGGCTGATTCGCTTTTGTCTTGGGCCGGACGATATGATCGTGCCAGACCTGCTGGCACGACTGCCCGGGCGCGGATTTTATGTCTCTGCCGACCGGGCTGCGATTGAAAAGGCGGCGAAGAAGGGCCTGTTTGCCCGCGCCGCCCGTCAGCCCGTCAAAGTCCCGGATGATCTGGCCGATATGGTTGAAGCGCTGCTGTTGCGGCGGGTGATCGACCTGATCTCGCTGGCCCGCAAGGCCGGGGACGCCGTGATGGGTTATGAGAAGGTCAAGGAATGGTTGATGAAGGATAAGGCGCGAGTCCTTATTCAGGCATCAGACGGGTCAGAGCGCGGCAAAACCAAGTTGCGCGCTCCCGAAGGCAAGAAGCGGTTTATCGGCTTTTTGACGGCTGGGGAAATGGGTTTGGCTTTCGGGCGCGAACGTGCGATACACGCCGCGCTTGCGGCTGGTGGACTCACGACACGTGTTGTAGAGGAAGCGGCAAGGCTGGCTGGTTTGCGTGGGCAAATTGATCAGCAGGATGGCGACGAGATCGCCTTGAAGGATACGTAGGACGCATGAGCGATACAGACGGCAAAAAACCCCTCGGCCTGGGTGGCGCACCTCGTTCTGGTCAGGTGAAGCAAAGCTTCTCCCATGGCCGCACGAAAAGCGTCGTGGTTGAGACGAAGCGCAAGCGCGTAGTGGTGCCGACAACAGCCAAGCCCGGAACGCCGGGGGCTGCGGCCCCTGCAAGTTCCAACGCGCATCTGGGCGATCCTTCGAAGCGCCCCGCAGGCATTTCCGATGCCGAGATGGAGCGTCGCCTGACCGCTTTGCGCGCCGCCAAAGCCCGCGAAGTCGAAGACAACGCCCGCCGCGCCGAAGAAGAGCGCGAGCGTGACGTTGAACGCGCCCGCAAACGCGAAGATGCCGACACCCGCGACCGCGAAGAGCGTGAGCGTGAGGCAGCCCGTCGTGCCAAGATTGCAGACGAAGAACGCGCTCGTGTTGAAGCCGCCGCTGAAGCCGTGTCCAAAGCCGCCGCACGCAAGGCCGATGTGCTTGGCACTTCGCGCCGTCAACCGGCTGCGCCGGCTGCCCCGGCCCCTGCTACGGGTGCTGCGGCTGGCGATGGCCCGGCTCCGGCTGCGGGACCGATTTCGCAGTCACGCACCCGTCCCACTGGTGTGGGCCCCGGTGCCGATGACCGCGGTCCAGCTTCGGCCAAGCCCGGCTTGCCGCCGCGCAAAACGGACCGTGAGCGTGAAGAGCGTGAACGCAACGCCAAAGCCAAAGCGGGCGAAGACGTTCGCCGTGCAGGCAAGCTGACACTGAACGACGCATTGGCCGGTGAGGGTGGTCGCACCCGTTCGATGGCCGCGATGAAGCGCAAACAGGAAAAGGCCCGTCAAAAGGCCTTGGGCATCGGCAAGCCAGAAAAGCAATTCCGTGACGTGCAGTTGCCGGAAATGATCGCGGTTTCCGAATTGGCAAACCGGATGTCCGAGCGTGCCGCCGATGTTGTCAAAAGCCTGATGAAAATGGGCATGATGGTGACGATGAACCAAGCCATCGACGCCGATACGGCGGAACTGGTGATCGAAGAATTCGGCCACCGCTCCGTGCGCGTGTCGGATGCAGACGTCGAACAGGCCATCGAAACCGTCAAGGATTCCGATGAAAACCTGATCGTGCGGCCGCCGATTGTCACGATCATGGGCCACGTTGACCATGGCAAGACCTCGCTTCTGGACGCGATCCGCAAAGCCAACGTTGTGTCGGGCGAAGCCGGTGGCATCACCCAGCACATCGGTGCTTATCAGGTGACAACCGAAAAAGGTCAGGTTCTGACATTCCTCGACACCCCCGGCCACGCCGCCTTTACCTCGATGCGTTCGCGCGGGGCTCAGGTGACGGACATCGTGGTGCTGGTGGTTGCCGCCGATGACGCCGTGATGCCGCAAACGATTGAAGCGATTGCCCATGCGAAAGCGGCCAAAGTGCCGATGATCGTGGCGATCAACAAAGTCGATAAATACGGTGCCGATCCGACCAAAGTGCGGACCGACCTGCTGCAACACGAAATCGTGGTCGAAGCGATGTCGGGTGACGTGCAAGACGTCGAAGTCTCGGCCAAAACTGGCCAAGGCATTGATGAATTGCTGGAGGCCATCGCTTTGCAGGCGGAAATTCTGGAACTGCGTGCCAACCCGAACCGGGCGGCGGCAGGTGCCGTGATCGAAGCCAAGCTGGACGTGGGCCGCGGCCCGATTGCCACCGTTCTGGTACAAAACGGCACCCTGCGCAAAGGCGACATCTTTGTTGTCGGCGAACAGTGGGGCAAGGTTCGTGCGCTGATCAACGATCAGGGCGAGCGTATCGACGAGGCTGGTCCAGCCGTTCCAGTCGAAGTTTTGGGTCTGTCTGGCACGCCGTCGGCGGGTGACACGCTGAACGTGGTCGAAACAGAGGCGCAAGCCCGCGAAATCGCCACCTATCGTGAGAAAGCCGCCAAGGACAAACGCGCCGCTGCCGGGGCTGCGACCACGCTGGAACAGCTGATGGCCAAGGCCAAAGCCGATCAGTCGGTTGCCGAACTTCCCGTTTTGGTGAAAGCCGATGTGCAAGGCTCTGCCGAAGCCATCGTGCAAGCGCTGGACAAGGTTGGCAACGACGAGGTGCGCGTGCGCGTGCTGTCCTACGGCGTCGGCGCGATCACAGATACCGATGTGATGCTGGCCGAAGCGTCGAAGTGCCCGATCATCGGCTTCAACGTCCGGGCCAATGCCTCGGCGCGGAACTCGGCGCATCAGAAGGGCGTGGAAATCCGCTATTACTCGATCATTTATGATCTGGTGGATGACATCAAGGCGGCGGCTTCGGGCTTGCTCAAGGCAGAGATTCGCGAAACCTTCATCGGTTATGCGACGATCAAAGAGGTGTTCAAGGTTACAGGCATCGGCCAAGTGGCGGGTTGCTTGGTTACCGAAGGCATTGCGCGTCGGTCGGCAGGCGTTCGCCTGCTGCGCGACAACGTCGTGATCCACGAGGGCACTTTGAAGACGCTGAAACGCTTCAAGGACGAAGTCAAAGAAGTTCAGTCGGGCCAAGAATGCGGTATGGCGTTTGAACGCTATGACGATGTGCGCGCTGGCGATGTGATCGAAATCTTCGAGCGTGAAGAGATTCAGCGCAAGCTGGCCTAAACAGGTTTCCTTCGGTCTGAGCAGGACTGAAGGACATCAAAAGCAGGCGCGGCTTAGAAACAGGCTTTGAAGCTTACAACGGCAACAAAAAGGGCCGGGGGAAACCCCGGCCCTTTTTCATGGCAGTATTGTTTGATGAAATCCGGTCAAGCCCGGTTTAGCAGTTGCGCACCGGCATGACCGGATAGCCGACAAAGGTCTTTTCATCGACCCTGACCATAATCTTGCCATCGGCCATCTGACCGACAAGCAAACCCTGAATGGAAACACAGCTTCCGACAGATATAGTGCGAAGCATTTTGCCAATCCCCCAACTAGCGCAGCTCGAATTGTAGGGATGATTCGTTAAAAATGCATCTCAATTTCGCCACAATTTCGAACCTCACGGGGGAAACTCCGTGAAATGTTACAGCCAGTCCCGCAGAATCGGGATCAGCGGCAGGTCAGCGGGGGGCATCGGGTAGTCACGCAGGCGGGCAGGCGCGACCCAAGCCAGAACCTGCCCCTCTTGCGGTGCCGGAATACCCTCCCAGCGGCGGCAGGCGAACAGCGGCATCAGCAGATGGAAGTCGTCATAGGTGTGGCTGGCAAAGGTCAGCGGGGCCAGACAGCTGCGCCAGGTGTCGATGCCCAACTCTTCCTTCAACTCGCGAATCAACGCGACCTCGGGGGTTTCTCCGGGTTCAACCTTGCCGCCCGGAAACTCCCACAACCCCGCCAAGGACTTGCCCGGAGGCCGCTGCGCCAACAAGACCCGGCCATCCGCGTCGATCAACGCTACGGCAGAGACCAGCAGCGTTTTCATGACCGGTAGTCGGCGTTGATTTCAATGTAACGGTTGGTCAGATCACAGGTCCAGACCGAGCGTTTCGCGGTGCCAAGGCCCAGATCGACGGCGATCACCAATTCCGCCTGCTGCATATAGGCTGCGCCGTCGTCTTCCTGATAGGCCGGGTTGCGCCACCCATGCTCGGCCACCAGAATGTCACCAAACCGGATCGACAGCTTGTCTCGGTCTGCCTGCGCCCCCGATTTGCCCACCGCAGCCACGATGCGGCCCCAGTTCGGATCTTGCCCGGCAATTGCGGTCTTCACCAAAGGCGAGTTGGCAATCGACATCGCGACCTTCGCCGCATCCGCGCCCGAAGCCGCCCCCGTCACCCGGACCTCGACAAACTTGGTGGCACCCTCGCCGTCACGGATCACCTGATGCGCAAGGTTCATCATCACCTCGCGCAGTGCCGCTTCGAACGCCTTGGCCACAGCGCCTTTCACCACGGCAGCCTCCGAACGCCCGGTTGCCGCCAAAAGCAATGTGTCAGAGGTGGAGGTATCCGAATCAACAGTGATCGAGTTGAATGTCTCATCCACGTTGCGCGACAGCATTTCTTGCAGGTTGGCGGCGGGAATCTTGGCATCGGTGAAGATGTAGACCAGCATGGTCGCCATATCCGGCGCGATCATGCCCGATCCTTTGGCGATGCCTGCGATGTTGATCATACCGCCCTCGCCCTGCACGGTCGCCATGGCGCCCTTGGGGAAGGTGTCGGTGGTCATCATGGCCTGCGCCGCCATGTCGATTGCATCTTCGCGCAGCCCGGCAGCCAGATCGCCCACAATCGCGGTGATCTTTTCGAACGGCAAAGGCTCGCCGATCACACCGGTTGATGACGAAAACACCCGCTCTGCCGGAAGACCCAAGGCCTGCGCCACAGAACCCGTCACGGCAGCCACCGCATCATCGCCAACCTTGCCAGTGAAGGCATTGGAGTTGCCAGAGTTCACCACAATCGCAGCACCAACATCGCCCACGACCTTCAGCGCCAGCTTGGCCTGACAATCGCGCACGCAGCCAGATCGGGTTGAGGACCGCGTGAACGCCCCGGCCATCGCCGTGCCGGGGGCAAGCCGCACCAGCATCACATCCTTGCGGTTCTTGTACTTGATCCCGGCCTCAACGGCCGAGAACTCTACCCCCGCAATCGGGGGCAATGCGGGAAAGGACACGGGTGCAAGGGGCGACATCATCTTGGCCGCCTTTACCTTGGCAGCAGGTGCCGCCTGAACCAGCTTTGCATCTTTCATCAGGCCCTTAGCGATGGCCTTCCAGTCTTTCTTGCCCATGGTCCGCTCCCGCGCGTCTGATCACTTGTCCAGCAGAGTTAGGTCGCTCAACAGCGCCGGGTCAATCCCCTCACCGGGCTTCTCGATCTTTGCGGCGTCGGTCAGGGTTTTGACATGTGCCTCAACTGCGGCCTGCTCTATTTCAGTGGCCAACTCGTCGCGCAGATCGTCCAGCGTTGGCTGTGCGGCAACGCGGGTTTCCTTGACCAAAATCAGGTGAAAGCCGAAGTCCGACTTGACCGGATCCGTGACCTTGCCCGCAGTGGCGGCAATCACGGCATCCTCAAACGGTTTCACCATCATGCCCACGCCAAACCAGCCCAGATCGCCGCCATTCGCGCCCGACCCGGTGTCGGTGGAATTCACCTTGGCCAGTTCTGCAAAGTCCGCGCCGCCGTCCAGTTGCGCCTTCAACTCTTTCGCCTTCTCTTCGGTTTCCACCAGAATATGCGCGGCCGAGTATTCTGTGGACGGTGCCGCATCCTTGAACCGGGCGTCATAGGCGGCCTGCAAGGCCGTATCGGTCACAGCGCCCGTCACCACAGCCTGCAAGGCCACGTTCGAAAGATAGCCGCGCTTGTCATTTTCAATCTGGATGGCATCGCGCTTGGTGACGGCGCTGACCGACTGTTCCAATGCGGTTTGCTGGATCAACTGATCCAGAATGCCCTTGAACAGCGTCTCATTCGGCAGCGCCTTGTACTGCTCTGGCAAGCTTTCACGCGCCACGATCATGTGGCCCAGCGTGATGTTTGTGCCATTGACGGTGGCGATGATGGTGTCGGCGCTGGTGTCCTCGGCCATTGCGGGCACCGCAAATGCTGCAACAAGGGCCATTCCTGCCAAAAACTGCATTGCTTTTGCCATCTCACACTCTCCTGATCGGTCCGCAACCTTGCGCGACGTTGACTATACCGGGCCATCCTCTTACATCGCACAGGTCGCGTGTGATGGCGGCAGCCCAGCCTCGCCAACCTTTTAGGGAAGGCAAGAGGGGCGGGCAAGGCCACAGCCTCACACGAAATTGTCAGAAACGGCCAGGCGGAGAAAACATGCTGGGTCTAGGATCACTTGCGCGAAAGATGTTCGGAACGCCCAATGACCGCATGGTCAAGGCGGTGCGCCCCGTTGTCGCAAAAATCAACGCGCTGGAGCCCGAGTTTGCGGCCCTGTCCGACGACGGGATCAAGGCAAAAACCGCCGAGTTCCAAAAGCGGGTGCAGGGCGGTGAGGCGTTGGACGCCATTCTGCCCGAAGCTTTCGCCAACTGCCGCGAGGCCGCGAAACGCGCCCTTGGCCTGCGCGCCTTTGATGTGCAGCTGATGGGCGGGATTTTCCTGCACGAAGGCAATATTGCCGAAATGCGCACCGGCGAAGGCAAGACGCTGGTGGCGACTTTCCCGGCCTATCTGAACGCGCTGACTGGCAAAAGCGTGCATGTGGTGACGGTCAACGACTATCTCGCCAAGCGTGACGCCGAATGGATGAGCAAAGTTTACAGCGCGCTGGGTCTGACCACGGGCGTCGTGATCCCCTACCAAGGCGACGCCGAGAAGAAAGAGGCCTATCAGGCTGACATCACCTATGCGACAAACAACGAGCTGGGTTTTGACTATCTGCGCGACAACATGAAGGGCGCTTTGGCCGATATGGCGCAGCGCGGGCATTTCTTCGCCATCGTGGATGAGGTCGACTCGATCCTTGTGGACGAGGCGCGCACGCCTCTGATCATCTCTGGCCCCAGTCAGGACCGCAGCGACCTTTACACCAAGGTTGACGCGCTGATCCCATCGCTGACCGCCGAGCATTACAAGCTGGACGAAAAGACCCGCAGCGTCACCTACACCGAAGACGGCAACGACGCGCTGGAGGCAATGCTGCAAGAGGCGGGCATTCTGCCATCGGATCAATCGCTTTATGAGCCTGAATCCACCACCATCGTGCATCACGTCACCCAAGCCCTGCGCGCGCACAAGCTGTTCCAGCGCGATCAGCAATACATCGTCCGCGACGGTGAGGTGATGCTGATCGACGAATTCACCGGTCGCATGATGAAGGGCCGCCGCTTGTCCGATGGCCTGCATCAGGCGATTGAGGCCAAGGAAGGTGTGGCGATTCAGCCGGAAAACGTGACGCTGGCGTCGGTGACCTTCCAGAACTACTTCCGCCTTTATGAAAAGCTGGGCGGCATGACCGGCACGGCGGCCACCGAGGCCGATGAATTCATGGAAATCTACAAGCTGGGCGTCGTCGAAGTGCCGACCAACCGCCCGGTGCAGCGCAAAGACGAACATGACCAAGTGTTCCGCACCGCGCGTGAGAAATACGAAGGCGTGGTCAAATCCATTCAGGAATCGCATGCCACCGGGCAGCCGATCCTTGTCGGCACCACCTCGATTGAAAAGTCCGAGGCGTTGTCAGTGATGCTGACGGCAGCGAACATCCCGCACAACGTCTTGAACGCGCGTCAGCACGAACAAGAGGCGCAGATCGTGGCCGATGCGGGCCGCCTGAACGCCGTGACCATCGCCACCAACATGGCAGGCCGGGGCACTGATATTCAGTTGGGCGGCAATGTGGAAATGACGGTGATGCAGGCCATCGCCGCCGATCCTCACCTGCATCCAGATGAGGTCCGCGCGCGGATCGAGGCTCAACACGCGGACGAGAAGGCCAAAGTCATCGAAGCGGGCGGTTTGTTCGTTCTGGCCACCGAACGCCATGAATCGCGCCGGATCGACAACCAGTTGCGCGGTCGCTCGGGCCGTCAGGGTGATCCGGGACGGTCCGCATTCTTTTTGTCGCTGGAAGACGATCTGATGCGGATCTTCGGGTCGGAACGGCTGGACAAAGTGCTGTCCACGCTGGGCATGAAGGAAGGCGAGTCGATCGTTCACCCTTGGGTCAACAAATCGCTGGAGCGCGCGCAGGCCAAGGTGGAAGGCCGCAACTTTGACATCCGCAAGCAATTGCTGAAGTTTGATGATGTGATGAACGATCAACGCAAGGCGATCTTCGGCCAGCGCATGGAGGTCATGGAATCCACTGATCTGGAAGAGATCGTGCAGGACATGCGCCATCAGGTGGTCGACGATCTGGTCGATAACTACCTGCCGCCAAAATCTTACGCTGATCGTTGGGATGCTGATGGCATGCATGGCGCGCTGATCGAAAAGATGGGACTTGATCTGCCCGTCACCGCTTGGGCCGCCGAAGAAGGCACCGATCAAGAGGTCATCCGCACCCGCGTGGTCGAAGCCAGCGATGCACTGATGGCCGCAAAGCAGGTGGCCTTTGGCCCTGACACCATGCGCACCATTGAAAAGCAACTGCTGCTGCAATCCATAGACGGCAAATGGCGCGAACATCTGCTGACGCTGGAACACCTGCGGTCGGTCATCGGGTTCCGCGGCTACGCGCAGCGTGATCCGCTGAACGAATACAAGACCGAGTCGTTTGCACTGTTCGAATCCATGCTGAACTCGCTGCGGCAGGACGTGACCCAAAAGTTGTCGATGATCCGGCCCATCTCGGCCGAAGAACAGCAGGCGATGATGGCGCAGATGTTGGCCGCGCAACAGCCGCGCCCGGCACCTGAAGCCGCAGCGCCTGTTGCGGCAGTGGCCCCCGCTGCGGCTCTGGCCCCCGTTGCGGCTCGGGCCGGCTTTGTCGAATCTGATCCCACCACTTGGGGCACCCCGTCGCGCAACGACGCTTGCCCCTGCGGATCAGGTGAGAAGTTCAAACACTGCCACGGCAAGCTGGACTGAACCCCGACACATCGCAAAGCCCGCCCCTGCCCGTCAGGCGGCGGGCATTTCTATGGCTTGCACCTGCCGCAGTTTGCCCTATCTTAACGCTCACCTCGGGGTGCCTTAACCGGCTGAGATGCGAAAGCGGACCCGTTGAACCTGAACCGGATCATACCGGCGGAGGGAAGGTGCATGGATCTCTCCATCCCCGACCACTTCGTCGCATCATGGAGAGACTGATGAACGCCAAACTCCTTGCTGCGGGCCTTGTTACCATCGCGTCCCAAGCGATGGCCCAAACGCCTGTGCTGACTGTGCTGACCTACGACAGCTTTACCTCAGAATGGGGCCCCGGCCCCTTGATTGAAAAGGGGTTTGAGGCGACTTGCGCTTGTGACGTCCAATTCGTCACCGCAGGCGATGGTGCCGCTGTTCTCGCCCGCCTGCAATTGGAGGGCGCCAACAGCACGGCCGATGTGGTTGTGGGTCTGGATACCAACCTGACCGCAGCCGCGACGCCCTTCTTCGCGCCCGTCACGACTGGCCCGAACACGCTGCCCGTGCCCTACGTCGATGCCAATTTCATCCCCTTCGATTGGGGCTGGTTCGCTTTTGTTTATGACAAGACCAAGCTGGCCACCCCGCCGAAATCCTTCGAAGAACTCGCTGCGTCCGATCTGAAAATCCTGATTCAGGATCCGCGATCATCGACTCCGGGTTTGGGTCTGGTGATGTGGGTCAAGGCTGCTTACGGCGACCGCGCCCCGCAAATCTGGGCCGATCTTGCCGACAACATCGTCACGGTCACGCCCGGCTGGTCCGAAGCCTATGGCCTGTTTCTGGAGGGTGAGGCGGATATGGTGCTGTCTTACACCACCTCGCCCGCCTATCACCTGATCGCGGAAACTGATGATACCAAGGCCGCCGCGCTGTTTGACGAGGGCCACTACATGCAGATCGAAGTCGCGGGCAAAACCGCAACCACCGATCAGCCGGAATTGGCCGATGCGTTTCTGGCCTATCTGACCAGCGATCCGGCACAGACGGCGCTGATCACCACCAACTGGATGTACCCGGCTATGACGCCAGCGGCGGGTCTGCCTGCAGGTTTTGAAACCCTGATACAGCCGGGCAAATCGCTGCTGCTGTCGGCCACCGATGCCGGAGCAGGCCGCGCACAGGCGATCGAGGAATGGCAAACCGCGCTGTCCAAATAGGGCCAGCCTCTGTGCTGGGCCTGACTGTCGCCGCGCTGATCTTGGGCAGCGCGGCGATGGTGGCCTTACGCGCTGACCGCTTCGCCCTTGCCCCCGCCGATTGGGCCGCGCTGCGCTTTACCCTGCTGCAAGCGGCGCTGTCGGCTGGAGTTTCAACCGCGCTGGCGATTCCCGTCGCCCGCGCCCTGTTTCGCCGCCGTTTTGCGGGGCGCACCGAGCTGATCCGCCTGATGTCCGCTCCCTTTGTATTGCCGGTGGTGGTGGCGGTGCTGGGCCTGCTGGCGGTGTTTGGGCGCAGCGGGCCGATCAACAGCCTTTTGGCCGTGTTGGGCTTGCCGCCGCTGTCGATCTTTGGCCTGCACGGCGTCGTTCTGGCGCATGTCTTCCTGAACCTGCCCTTGGCCGTGCGGATGCTCCTGCTGGGTTGGCAGTCGATCCCCGCCGAACGCTTTCGACTTGCGCAAGCCCTTGGCCTGCCCCCGGCAGCGCAGTTCCGGCATCTGGAAGCCCCTATGCTGCGCGCGCAACTGCCCGGAATTGCCACGGTGATTTTCCTGATTTGCCTGACCAGCTTTGCCGTGGCCTTGACGCTGGGCGGAGGTCCGAAGTCCAGCACCATCGAACTGGCGATCTATCAGGCCCTGCGGTTTGAATTCGATCTGGGCCGTGCGGCGCTGCTGGCCTTGGTGCAGTTCGGGCTCTGCGCCGCGGTGACATTGGCCGCTGCGCGCCTCTCCCTGCCGCAGGCTTTTGGCGCTGGTTTGGGACGACAGGCCGATGCGGATGCGCCGAAAGGCTGGCGGCAATGGGTGGACGCCATGGTGATTCTGCTGGCCGCGCTGTTCTTGCTGCTGCCTTTGCTGGCGGTGATTGCCAAGGGACTGCCGGGCCTGAACAATCTGCCCGCTGCACTGTGGCCCGCCGCTCTGCGGTCACTGGTCATCGCCACCTTGTCGGCGCTGCTGGCGATCACTGTCGCACTGACCATGGCGCAGGCGGTGGCGCGTGGAGCTTGCCGCTGGTTGGAACTGTCGGCAATGTTGCCGTTGTCGGCCTCGGGTCTGGTGTTGGGGACGGGGCTGTTTCTGGCGCTGCGGCCTTTTGTGAACCCTGAATCATTGTCGCTGCCGGTGACGATTCTGGTGAATGCGACCCTAACCTTGCCCTTTCTGTTCCGCCTTCTGCTGCCAGAAGCACGGCAGTTGCATGCGGACTACGCCCGTCTGACCGAGTCGTTGGGCCTGCCGCCGCGCAGCATTTTGCGCCATATCACCCTGCCCCGGTTGGCTCGGCCCTTGGGCTTTGGCACCGGTTTGGCGGCTGCCTTGTCGATGGGCGATTTGGGGGTGATCGCGCTGTTTGCCGGCGATCGCGGGGCGACGCTGCCCTTGGTCGTGCAAAGGCTGATGGGGGCCTACCGGATGGAGGCGGCGGCGGCGGCGGCGCTTATCCTCGTGACCCTAAGCTTTGCCTTGTTCTGGGTCTTTGACCGGATCGGAAATCACCATGCTGACGCTTGAAACGCTGCGCCTGACGGTTGACGATTTCACCCTGACCGCTGATTGGTCAGTGCATCCGGGCGCGCGGGTGGCTGTGATCGGACCCTCGGGTGCGGGCAAATCAACCCTGCTGATGGCGCTGGCGGGGTTTTTGGTGCCGACACAGGGGCGCATTCTGTGGCAAGGGCAGGACTTGGCTGAAATTGCGCCGGGGGACCGGCCGATGTCGATACTGTTCCAAGATCAGAACTTGTTCCCGCATCTGACTGTGGCACAGAACCTTGGCCTTGGCCTGTCGCCCCGGCTGCGCCTGACCCCGGCGCAACACCTTCAGGTCGAACAGGCGCTGACCCGCGTGGGCCTGCCCGGCATGGGCGCGCGCAAACCGGCGCAGCTTTCGGGGGGGCAGCAAGGCCGGGCGGCCTTGGCGCGGGCCTTGTTGCGGGCACGGCCCATGCTGTTGCTGGATGAGCCGTTTGCCGCGCTTGGTCCGGCATTGAAGACCGATATGCTGGCCCTGCTGGATCAGGTGGCCAGCGACACGCAAGCGACGGTGTTGATGGTCACGCATGACCCCGACGACGCGCTGCAGTTTGCCGATCTGACGATTCTGGTGGCCGACGGCGTCGCTTATCCACCGCAACGCACGCGCGAATTATTCGCCAATCCGCCCGACTCCCTGCGCAACTATCTTGGTCCCCGAAAATGAAAAACCCCGCACGATGGCGGGGTTTTCCAAGCGATTCAGCAAAGCTTAGTGCTTTTTCGGACCTTTGACGCCAGCCCAAAGCCGCTTGTTGGTCAGATACAACAGCGACCCAAGAACGATCAGCATCAGCACGCCGACAAAGCCAGACTGTTTGCGCGCCATCATATGCGGCTCTGCAGTCCACATCAGGAAGGCGGAAACGTCTTCGGAAATGTGGTGCTTGGTGCTTGGGTGGCCGTCCTGATAAGTCACCTGATCGTCTTCGATCGGTGGCGGCATCTTGATCCAGCCACCTGGGAAGGCGTGGTTTTCGTAGAAAGTTTCCCCAGCCTCTTCCTTGGTCTCACCGGTGTAGCCGGTCAGGATCGCGGTGATATACTCCGGCCCGCCAGTGCCACGCAGCAACTGGTTGATGCCCAAACCGTAGGGACCATGGAACGCGGCGCGTCCCTTGGCCATCAGGGACAGGTCCGGGGCACCCGCGCCAACATTGGCCGGGAATTTGTCAGCCGGAACCGCCTCACGGTCTTCGCCGGTGTCTTTGTCGACAACGGTGAATTGCTTGGCGTAGGCACGCACCTGATCTTCCGGCAGATGCGGCCCGCCTTCATCCGACAAAGACCGGATGGGGACAAATTTCAACCCGTGACAGCCCGCGCAAACCTCGGTGAACACCTGAAGGCCGCGCTGCAGCTGGTGTTCATCATAGGTGCCGAAGGGGCCTTCAAAGCTGAAGGCGGTGTCTTCGATATGCACTTCGGTCACTGCGGCGAAAGCAGCAGTGGTCAGGGCCAGTGCAGAGACAGCGCTGATTGCGATTTTGCGAAACATCGTGGTCAGTTCCTTTCTGTCACTCTGCCGGATCGGCGTAGTGGGACTTGAAGTCTTCTTCGATCGTCGCCGGTTGCGGCAGCGGTTTTTCAAGCACACCCAGCAGCGGCAGGATGACCAGGAAATACGCAAACCAGTAGGCAGACGCGATCAGCGAAATGTAGGGATAGATGCCTTCGGTCGGCATGGCGCCCACCCACATCAGCACCACAAAGTCGATGCACAGCAAGGCGAACCAGCCCTTGAACTTGGGACGATAGCGGCCCGAGCGCACCGACGAGGTGTCCAGCCATGGCACCAAAGCCATGACGGCGATCGCGCCAAACATCGCCAGCACGCCGAAGAACTTGGCGTCCACGATGCCGAAGGTCACGAACTGCGTCAGCTGCACCACCCAGACGTCGGCGGTGAAGGCGCGCAGAATCGCGTAGAACGGCAAGAAGTACCATTCCGGCACGATGTGCACAGGCGTCGCCAGCGGGTTGGCTTCGATGTAGTTGTCGGGGTGGCCCAAGTAGTTTGGCATGAAGCCAATCACCGCAAAGAAAATCCCCAGAACAACGACCAGCGCGAACAGGTCCTTGATCACGAAATAGGGCCAGAACGGCAGGGTGTCTTTCTCGGCCTCTTCCTTGGAGGTGCGGCGCACTTCAACACCCGTCGGGTTGTTGTTGCCGGTGGTGTGGAAGGCCCAGATGTGCAGTGCAACCAGCGCCGCAATCACGAAAGGCAGCAGGTAATGCAGACTGAAAAAGCGGTTCAACGTGGCGTTATCGACGGCAGGGCCGCCCAGCAGCCATTCCTGAATCGCCGGGCCAACGCCGGGGATCGCGCCGAACAGGCCGGTGATCACGGTGGCACCCCAGAACGACATTTGACCCCAAGGCAGAACGTAGCCCATGAAGCCTGTCGCCATCATCGACAGATAGATCAGCATGCCGATGATCCATGTCACTTCGCGCGGGGATTTGTAGCTGCCGTAGTACAGGCCACGGAAGATGTGCAGATAGACGGCAAAGAAGAACAGCGACGCACCGTTGGCGTGCATGTAGCGCAGCATATGGCCGCCGTTCACATCGCGCATGATGTGTTCAACCGACGCGAAGGCCATGTCGACATGCGGGGTGTAATGCATCGCCAGAACGACGCCGGTGATGATCTGCAACACCAGACAGAAGGTCAGGACGATGCCCCAGATCCACATCCAGTTCAGGTTCTTCGGCGTCGGCAGCATCAGCGTGTCATAGGCAAGGCCCACAATAGGCAGACGCTTGTAAAGCCAGGTCTGAAAGCCCGGCTTTGGTTCATAATGGTCGTGCGGAATTCCGGCCATGTTTTGTATCCTTACCCGAGCTTGATGGTGGTTGCATCGGTGAACGACGCCACCGGGATGTCGAGGTTGCGCGGCGCAGGGCCTTTGCGGATGCGGCCCGAAGTGTCGTAATGCGAGCCGTGGCAGGGGCAGAACCAGCCGCCAAAGTCGCCCGAGGCGTTGCCGATCGGCACGCAACCCAGATGGGTGCAGACGCCGATCATCACCAGCCATTCGCCCGCTTCGTCCATCGAACGGTTGACGTCGCTGGCATCGGTGTCGGGTTTGTTGCGGTTTTCCGAATTGGTGTCGGGCAGGTCGGTCAGCGCAGTGGCGCGGGCGGACTCAATCTCTTCGGGGCTGCGGCGGCGAATGAACACCGGCTTGCCCAGAAATTTCACCGTAAGCTGGGTGCCAACCTCAACGCCCGAGACATCGACGAAGATCGACGACATGGCGCGGGTGTCGGCCGAGGGGGCCATCTGATTGACCAGCGGCCAAACCGCCGCGCCAGCCACAACGGCACCGGTTCCGGCGGTCGCGTAGTACAGGAAATCCCTGCGGGTGCCTGCGTGATCGTCTGCGTGGGACACGAGAACTTCTCCCTTCCGGGGCCACCAGGATTGCGGCCCATATACCTGTTGGGCCGCAGTTTCCCGCAGCCTTGTCGGGCGGTTTCTAGACAAGGAAAGCGGGGCCGTAAAGCGGTCAAAGGCGCGCAGGGGTGGCGGAAATCAGCTTTTCCTGAACTGGGGCCTTGAAGTTGGCCAATTCATTCCCCTTGAAGCCCTCTTTGCGCTGTTTTGTCCGCCGGATCGGCCATCCTGTCACGCGGCAGGCGGCTTGGTGGCCTGCATCGCCGGGCGCTGCACAAACGCCGCCTCCCATGCTGTCAGCTTTGGCCGACCGTCACGCCAATTCCGCGCATTCAACCGGAAATCCAGATAGCCCAGCGCGCAACCTACCGCGACCTGCGCCATATCCAAGGGTCCGGCCAGATGGGCCATCCAGTCCGTTTCAATCGCATCAAGCGCCCGGTCGATCTTGGCCCATTGCGCCTCAATCCAGTCGGGGAAGCGCCGCTCTTCGGGCCGCACCCGCACCTCGTAGACCATCAGCAGCGCCGCCTCTAGAATACCGTCGGCTGTCGCCTCCAGCGTCAGGGTTTCCCACAGCCGCGCGGGCGGATACATCCCGGCGCCCGCCAGATCATCCAGATAACGGCAGATCACCCGACTGTCGTAAAGTGCCGACCCTTCCGCCCGCACCAGCGCCGGAATCTTGCCCAAAGGGTTGCGATCCAAGGGCATCGTGCCAGGGGCCAGCGGTGTGCCAGACGCCTCAATGACGGTGATCTGATCGGCCAGCCCAGCCTCCAGGATCAGCACCATGACCTTGCGGCCAAACGGCGTGCTGGGGGAATGATAAAGCTGCATCACAACCTCCGCATCCGAAAGCGGCTCAGAGGCGCTGCGGCAATTTCCACGCCGGACTTACCCCAGCGGATCACCTGCTTTGCCCCCAGACTGCGGTTGGTTTGCTGGCCATCCGCCAGATCGCAGGGCTGAGCAACCCGGCCCATAGTGGTGCGCGCGGCAAAGCCCGCCACGGACATCACCCCAAATCGGTCAGCAATCGGAACAAGCGGCAGCGGCATGGCACCCTCCTCTATCATCTGCCAACCGTAAGACCAACTCTCGCCCCTGTAAATCGGCGTCATCCTGACAGCGTTTGTCAGTTGCCGAACGGCCAGTGCTTGCGCATCATGGGGCGGCATCATCAAAGGTCGCCCCATGCGCCACAGCCTGTTGTTCGCTTTGTTGTTCGCCACCCCCGCTGCGGCGGAAGACGCCTTTCGATGGGTGGCAGAACCCGCATTTCAAGACGCAGGGTCGGCACATCAGGGCGTGGTGCCTTTGTTGCAGGGCGATCTGTGGGGGCTGATGGGGGCCGATGGCCAATGGGTCTGGCCACCGCAGTTTGACGCGGTCGGCGCGCCGGGGCTGGGGCGGTTTCCGGTGAAGAAGGCGGGCAAATGGGGCGTGGTCGATCTGAAGGGGCAGATCGTGGTCTCGTTCGATCTGGGCGGTATCGGCACCATCGACAGCCTGACCCCGATGCAGTTGGACGGCACATGGTACGCAGTGTCGCTGGACAATGTGGCACAGCCCGAGCCTTTGCCCTTTGACACCCTGATCGGCAATGAGGGCGCTTGTTTTGCAGGCCTTGCCGATGGCTCCCCGGTCACGTCATGGCGCGGCGACACACCGTTGGATCAGGTCTTGCCCGAAGTGGACTCGATGTCGGCGCCCTCCGAAGGTTATGTCGCGGTCAGGATCGGCGACAAAGCCGGGCACATGACCTGCGACTACGGCAATATTGTCAGCGGTGAACTGGCGCTGGACGAGGCGCGCCGCTATGCCGAAGGTCTGGCCGCGGCGCGCGTGGGTGAAGACTGGGGCTATGTCGGCCTCTACGACAGCTACATGGAAATCGGCGGCGCGTTTCAGGGCGCGCGCGAGTTTTCCGAAGGGCTGGCCCCGGTGAAAGCCGGTGACAAATGGGGCTACATCGACCGCAGCGGCGCTTGGGTGATTCCGGCGCAGTTTGATCAGGCCTATTCGTTTTCCGACGGGCTGGCGGGCGTGCAGATCGGCGACAAACGCGGTTTTGTGCTGCCCGATGGCCGGATGGCCGCCGAGCCGCAGTTTGACGATTTCTGGCGGCATGGAGGCGGCATCGTGCCCGTGCAACTGGGGGATCTTTGGGGGGTGATCGCCCCGGATGCAACCGACCCCGCCACGCGCCTGAATTTGCCCTTGGCCGATCTGGTCGCCGCTCAAAAGACCCGAAGCGCGGATTACAGCCTGCAGCCTTCCAACCCGCATTACTACTTCTTCCAAGACATCACATCGCTGCATTCCATCAGCTTTGCCGCCGACGAATCGGTGATGTTGACCACGCTGGCGCTGCTGGACAATGCAGAAATCGCTCTCTGGGATATGAAAACCCAACGCCTGATCCGCAAATTCCCCCAAGCACAGGCGGTTCAGGCCGCGCTGCTGCCCGGAGTGGAGATCGTCGCGGTTGGGCTGTCCACCGGCCATCTGCTGTTGCTGGATGCCGTCAGTGGCGCGGAACTGTTCCGGGTGCGACCGCACAGCAACGCCGTCATCGACATGGCGCTGTCGCCCGATGGCAAATGGCTGGCCACGGCGGATTTCAAAACCGTGCAGCTGTGGAATCTTGAAACCGGTTTCAGTGGCCCGACCCTGCCCGTCGCCGCCCATAAGGTTCGCTTCGCCGCTGACAGTCAGACCCTGTTCGCGGGCACCCGTCGTGGCGGCCTTTATCATCTGGCGCTGGATGGGGCTGTGCTGGCGCAAGTCGATCAGGGTGCGGCGATTGACTATGGGGATGGCCCGCAATCTGACCCCGTGTCAGAAATGGCGTTGTCTGCCGATGGCACGCTGTTCAGCCTCAAAACCCGGTCCGAAGAACAGCCGGACGGCAGTTACAAAACCCTGTCCACCGTTGAGATCACCACGCTGGACGGTCGCCGCGATCTGCCATTGTCGCCTGAAATCAACGATATTCTGACCCTTGACGCTTCGGCGGATGGGGCATTGTTGGCCTATTCAGGGGCTCAGTCTGAAGGCAATTGGGTGGCGCGGACCGAGGTTCTGAACGTGGCGACCGGGGAAGCGATCTATTCCCAGACTCACGACCAAAACCCCGACGCCGTGCAAGACGGCTTTGACGCGATGTTGTTTTCAGTGGACCGCTTGGGTTTCTCGCCTTCGGGCGGCTTGATTCTGGTTGGGATGGAAGGGCAAGGCATCACATTGCTGGACCCGGCTGCGGGCAAAGTGACCGCCAGCTATGGCGATCGGCTGACCCCCGTGCAAACACAGGCGGCTTTGCTGGCCGGCACCCGGTTCTTTGCGTCCGACAGTTCGGGGAAGATCTGGGTCTGGGATCTGGCGCAGGGGCGGCTGGAAACCGTGTTGCCGATTGCCGAGGCCGGGGGCGGGGTTGAGGAAACTCTGGCGCTGGATGGACAGCGATTCTACGTCTATTCCGGGCTGGAGGGTCTGACTTACGGCGGTCTGGACATGGAAACTCTGGCCCCAATTCCGATCCGCGAGGAGGAACAGTCCACCTTCCTGCTGGACAGGCCCTATCCCGATGCCCCGACCTACAGCCCTGAAATCCAGACCCAAATCGACGCTATTTCGCCCTATGGACAGGCGACGGTGCTGGCGGGTGGCCGATTGGCCGTCATCGCGTCCCCGGTGGGGTTGAGCAAGGTTTACGACCTTAAAACTGGCGAGGTTCTGGCGCAGTTTCTGGCCACGCCGGATGGCGAATGGCTGATCGTGACGCCCGAGGGCTTTTTCGCAGCTTCCGCCAATGGCGCAAAACTGGTGTCGGTGTCGAACGGCCTGCACGCCTTTTCGGTCGATCAGGTCTATCAGGCGCTTTACCGTCCCGATCTGGTGCAAGCAAAACTGGCGGGCGATCCGAATGCCGAGGTGACTCGCGCGGCGGCCGAACTGGACTTGGGTCGCATCATGGGCTCTGGCCCCGCGCCTTACACCCGGTTTTCGATGCCGAAACAGGGCAGCACGGCCACCGAGCCGGAGGTCGAGATCGAAATTGAACTGCAAGACGAAGGCGGCGGCATTGGCCGCATCGAATGGCGGCTGAACGGCGTGACGGTGCAGGTGCAGCCCACCCGCGCCGCGGCTGCTCTGGATACGGACAACCCGTTGGCCAAAACCCGCATTGCACTGGAGCCCGGCGAGAACCTGATCGAGGTGGTGGCCTACAACGCCGCCGATCTGTTGGCATCAGCCCCGCGTCAGTTGGTGATCAACTGGGACGGCGTCGCCAGCACCGAACCCCCGGCGCTTTATGTGCTCTCGGTGGGAGTCAATGACTATGCCGACGGGCGCTTGAAACTGAACTACGCCGCCGCTGATGCCTTGGCCTTCGCCAGCGCGATGGAAAAGGCCGGGCAGGGACTTTTTGCCAGCACCAATATTGTCACGCTGCTGGACGGCGAAGTGACGGCGGCCAATCTGGACCGCGCCTTTGCCGATATGGGGACAAAAGCGAAATCGCAGGACGTGTTCCTGTTCTTCCTCGCTGGCCACGGCAAGACGATTGAAGGCGAATACTACTTTATCCCGCAAGATTTCCGCTTTGCCGGCGATGATCCGATTCGCACCGGTGGCATTGATCAGGACCGCTGGCAGGAATGGGCGGCGCGGGTGAAGGCCAAGAAATCCGTGATGATCTATGACACCTGCGAAAGCGGCAGCATCACTGAAACCCGATCTGTCGATGCCGCCATGGCGCAGTCGGCGGCGGTGGCGCGGCTGACGCGGGCCATCGGGCGCACCATCCTGTCGGCATCCACCGACGACGCCCCGGCGCTGGAGGGGTATCAAGGCCATGGGGTGATGACTTGGGCCATGCTGGATGCGCTGGGCCAAGGTGACACCAATGGCAACGCCACCATCGAAGTCACCGAACTGGCCAGTTATCTGGATATGAAGGTGCCCGAGATTTCGGCAGCGACCTTTGGCATCAGGCAGGTGCCGCAGATGTCGATCAAGGGCAGCGATTTCGCCTTGGGGTCAAAGGTTTCCGTGCTGGGCGATGCACCCGAAAGCTTCCCCGCCACACTGTCGCATGTGGTGGCAGGCGGCACGCAGGTGCTGGATGCGCCGGGCGGTGCCGCGGTTCAGGTGATTGCAGCCGGTGTGTTTTACGGTGTGTTCAGGATCGAAGAGCAAAACGGCTTTGCGCGGATTGCCAAGGACGGAAAGGCGCTGGGCTGGGTTCCGGTGGCGGCGCTGACGCCCTTGCAATAGTCTCATGAAAAAGCCGCCAGAGATTGCTCTCGGCGGCCTATTCGGTGCTGCTGCGCGCGATCAACCCTGACGGGCCTTGTAGCGCTTTTGCGTCTTGTTGATCACATAGACGCGGCCTTTGCGGCGCACGACCTGGCAATCACGATGACGCGTCTTCAGCGAGCGGAGCGAGTTTGAAACTTTCATATCGCTTCTCCCTTATCTGGGCGCGTCTTCGCGCCGGTTGAAAACATGTGTCCCCCGAAGGAAACGTTGAAAATGGTGGGCGGTACAGGGATCGAACCTGTGGCCACTACGATGTCAACGTAGTGCTCTACCGCTGAGCTAACCGCCCACTCTGCCTTGCAATACCGCCCTGGCCCCAAACAAAAGGACGCGGGCGGAACCGCGTCGGGTAGGGGGGCTATAAACAGAGTCGCCAAGCTGTTCAAGGGGTTTCGGTGCGCAACTTTTTGGCGTTATATCAAAAAGCAAGAGGAGCGCGCATGACATCCGGCGTCTTTCGCCTTTACCACCCCGAACGGCGGGATACACCGGTGATCTTTGCATCGCCGCATTCCGGGCGCGATTACCCTGCGGGGTTTCTGGCGCAAACGGTGCTGGACGGGTTGGCGGTGCGGTCCTCCGAAGATGCCTTTGTCGATCAGTTGTTTGAGGATGCGCCATTGCATGGGGCGCCCCTGCTGGTGGCCAGCGTCCCCCGCGCCTATCTGGACCTGAACCGCGCCCCCGATGAACTGGACCCGGCGGTGATCGAAGGCATCGTGCGCGCGCCGCACAATCCCCGGGTGGCCTCCGGCCTTGGGGTGATTCCCCGCGTTGTCGCCGGGGGCCTGGCGATCTACAGGGGAAAGCTGCCGCTGGCCGAGGCAGAGGCACGGATCATGCAATACTGGCACCCCTATCACCGCTGTCTGCGCGATCTGATCGAAACCACTCATGCGCAGTTTGGTGAAGCGGTGCTGATCGACTGCCATTCGATGCCGCACGAGGCCATCGACGGCCATGTCCGCCCCGGAATGACCCGGCCCGACGTCGTCTTGGGCGATCGTTTTGGCGCTGCGGCGGGGCGCGAGGTGATGGACCGGGTCGAAGCGGCCTTTGCCTCGGCAGGCCTGCAGGTGGCGCGGAATGCACCCTTCGCCGGGGCCTTCATCGCGCAAAGCTATGGGAGGCCTACGGGACGGCGGCATGTGGTGCAGGTGGAGATTGACCGAAGCCTGTATCTGGACGAGGCGCGGGTAGAGCCGTTGGCGTGTTTTGCTCAGGTGCAAAGGCTGATGTCGGGGGTGATTGCCGAAGTGGTGGGCATCGGGCGGCGGGTGCCTTTGGCGGCAGAGTAGGTTTGCTGCAGGCGCAGCCGGGGGTTTCACACCCCCCAAGCCATTGGTCTCTGGAACCGATGGCGAAACCAATGCCTCACCCGTGGGATATTTTCGCTAAGATGAAGGCAAATTTTAGTCAAACTGTCGGGATCAGCGCAGGCTGCGACCTTTGATGATGGCGTCTTTGCCGAATTTGGCGCGGATGGCATCGGTGGCGCGTTCGGCTGCGGCGCGTTTTGGGGCGGTGGGGTCCAACAGATCGGCAGACAGATCGGCCTGTGATTCCGGGGCCAGATCGCTGATACCCACGCCGATCAAACGGTACGGGCCGCGGGCCCCCGCGTGATCCAGCAGATCGCGGGCGGCGCGGTAAATGCGGTCGGTCAGTTGGGTCGGGTCGGTCAGGGCATGGCGGCGGCTGATCAGTTGGAAATCCGAGCGTTTGAGCTTCAGGGTCACGGTCTTGCCCGCCAGAGATTTCGCCTTTGCCCGGTCAGCCACCTGTTCCGAAAGCCGCCAAAGGTGGCCATCCAGCAGGTCGGGGTCCGAGGTGTCCTCAAAAAACGTGGTTTCCTTTGAGATCGACTTCAGCCGTTCCTCCCGGTTCACCCGCCGCGTGTCGAGCCCACGCGCCAGATGCCACAGCCGGTCGCCCATCTGGCCAAAGCGGGCGGTCAGGTCGGGGCGGTCCCAGCGCAAAAGATCGTTGATTGTGCTAATACCGGCTTTTTCCAGCGCAGTCTGGGTGGCAGTGCCGACGCCCCAGATGATTCGCACCGGTTTCGGGCGCAGGAAAGCCTCGGTTTCCGCCCGCCCGATGACTGAAAAACCGCGCGGCTTGTCCAGATCAGAGGCGATCTTGGCGAGAAATTTGTTGTGCGACAGGCCGACCGACCCCGAAAGGCCCAATTGCGTCTCCATATCCCGCACCAGTCGGGCCAAGGTGACGGCGGGGGCCGCACCGTGCAAGCGTTCGGTGCCGGTCAAGTCCAGAAACGCCTCGTCCAAAGACAGCGGTTCGATGGCGGGCGTCAGCGCCTCCATCAGCGCGCGGATGGCGCGGGAGGCTTCGACGTAAACCGCCATTCTGGGTTTGACGACCACAGCCTGCGGGCACAGCTTCAGCGCCTGAAACATCGGCATCGCGGAACGCACCCCGTGAATGCGCGCCAGATAGCAGCAGGTGGACACCACACCGCGGGTGCCGCCGCCCACGATCACCGCCTGATCGCGCAGATCAGGATTGTCGCGTTTTTCCACAGAGGCATAAAAGGCGTCGCAATCCATGTGGGCGATGGACAGGCCGTGCAGTTCGTCATGTGCCAGCACGCGGGGCGAGCGGCAGTTGGGGCAGCGCGGTCCGGCGTCGAATCCGGTCAGACAATCACGGCAAAGGGCGGGCATGGGGCATTATGCCGGGTTGCGCCGGGCCTGTCCACTTGGGCGGTTGGACTTGCGGGAAGCGGCGGTTTGCGGCAGGGTAAAGTCTGAATTTGATGGAGGTTCTCATGCCGATCGACCAATTCCTTGGCGGCAACGCGGTTTTCCTGGCGATTGCCGTCTTTATCATCCTGTGTATTTTTCTGGGCGTGCGGATCGTGCCGCAGTCGGAAAAGCATGTTGTCGAACGCTTTGGCCGGTTGCTGTCGGTGCTGGGGCCGGGGATCAACTTTGTGGTGCCGTTTCTGGACCGGGTGGCACATAAGATCTCGATTCTGGAGCGGCAGTTGCCGACAGCCCATCAAGATGCGATCACCACGGACAACGTGTTGGTCAAGGTGGAAACCAGCGTTTTCTACCGCATCACCGAACCGGAAAAGACCGTTTACCGGATCAAGGACGTCGATGCCGCGATTGCCACCACCGTGGCCGGAATTGTGCGCAGTGAAATCGGCAAGATGGAACTGGATCATCTGCAATCGAACCGGGCCGAGGTGGCGACCAATATCCGCGAACAGGTGCGCCTGTTGGTGGATGACTGGGGCATCGAGGTGACGCGGGCCGAGATTCTGGATGTTAATCTCGACGAGGCGACCCGCACCGCGATGTTGCAACAGTTGAATGCCGAACGGGCGCGGCGTGCGAATGTGACAGAAGCCGAGGGCAAGAAGCGGGCGGTCGAATTGAACGCCGATGCGCAGCTTTATGCAGCGGAACAAGAGGCCAAGGCGCGGCGGATTCTGTCGGATGCCGAGGCCTATGCGACCAGCACGATTGCGGCTGCCATCAAGGAAAACGGCATCGAAGCGGCGCAGTATCAGGTCGCTTTGAAGCAGGTAGAGGCGCTGACGGCGGTGGGCCAAGGCGCGGGCAAGCAAATGATCATCGTGCCGGCACAGGCTTTGGATGCTTTTGGTGATGCGTTCAAGATGCTCAAAGGGCGTGTTTGAAATGTGGACGGTGTGGTGGGTTTGGATCGTCGCCGGATTCTCGCTGGGTGTGCTGGAGGTGCTGGCCCCCGGTTTTATCTTCCTTGGCTTTGCCATCGGCGCAGGGCTGACCGGGATTTTGGTGGGGTTGGGTGTGATGGGCGGATCGTTGCCCGCGTTGTTGCTGGTGTTTGCGCTGCTGTCGGTGCTGTCGTGGTTGGCTTTGCGCGCCACAATGGGGGTGCGCGCCGGGCAGGTGAAGATGTGGGACAAGGACATCAATGACAACTGACCGGCCGTGATGGATTTCGTGGGTGCCAAGGTGGCGCTGTTTTGCGGCGATGCGGTGCTGGTCTATCTGCGCGACGACAAGCCCGGCCTGCCTTGGGCCGCGATGTGGGATCTGCCGGGCGGCGGGCGTGAAGGCGATGAGTCGCCAGAGGATTGCCTGCTGCGCGAGGTTCATGAGGAATTTGGGCTGCGGTTTGCGCAGGAAAGGTTGATCTGGCGGCGGGTGTTCCCGTCCATGCTGGACGCGTCACGAGCGTCAGTGTTCTTTGGCGGATGGATCACGGCGGCCGAAATTGCGGCGATCCAGTTTGGCGATGAGGGGCAAGCTTGGCAGATGATGGCTTTGTCCGCGTTTCTGGCCCAAGCAGCGGCGGTGCCGGAGATGCAGCGGCGGGCGGGGATTGTCTGGGCGGAGCTGTCTTGATCAGCCAAGGCAGGGGGCTTTCCGCCCCCTGCGGATTTGCAGGCAAATCCTACCCCCGAGGATATTTTTACCAATGTGAAAGGGTTAAGGCAGTGTGGCGATGATCGCCCTTGCGGCTGCGGCGGGGTTTTGCGCTTGCCAGATCGGACGGCCGATGACGATGTGGTTGGCGCCGTCGGTGATCGCCTGAAACGGCGTGGCGGTGCGTTTCTGGTCGCCTTTGGCAGCGCCGTCCGGGCGGACGCCGGGGGTGACGATCAGTTTGCCGCGTGCCTGCGGCAGGGCGCGGATCATCGCGGCCTCTTGAGGGCTTGCGATGACGCCATCGGCCCCGGCCTCTAGCGCGCGGGCGGCGCGTTCCAGCGTGATCTCGTGAATATCACCCGGTTTGATCAGATTGGCGTCCAGATCGGCGCGGTCGAGTGAGGTCAGAACGGTGACAGCGAGGATTTTCAGGCCGCTGCCCGCTTTGCCCTCGGCCGCCGCGCGCACCACCTGCGGGTCGCCATGGACAGTCAGGAAATCGAGTTCGTACTGGGCCAGACCGCGCACTGCGGCCTCAATGGTCGCGCCGATGTCGAACAGCTTCATGTCCAGAAAGATGCGCTTGCCATGTTCCTGCTTCAACTCGTTCGCCAGCGCCAACCCGCCCCCGGTCAGCATCCCCAGCCCGATCTTGTAAAAGCTGACGGAATTGCCAAGCCGGCCCGCAAGGTCCAGCCCTTGGACGATGTTGGGGACGTCTAAGGCGACGATCAGGCGGTCATCGGACATTTTGGCCTCGTGCGGTTTGGGTTGCGGCGTCATGCGGGGCGGGGGCCGGTGAGTCAAGTCTGGCGCAGGCGCAAGGGACTGCTAGGTTGTGACAAACGGGGGCGGGCGATGATCTTGTGTTTCGATATTGGCGGGTCGCGGATCAAGGCGGCGCTGGCGGTGGACGGTGCGCTGCAGCCGCTGGGCGAATCTGCGACCCCTGCCGGGGATTTTGATGCGTTTGTGGCTGCGCTGGCGGCGTTCTTGCGCCCCGAGGTGCGGGCGGTGTCGATCTCGGTCGCGGGGGTGGTGGACCCTGCCACCGGGCGCGCCAAGGTGGCGAATATTCCCTGTCTGGACGGGCGGGCGGTGGCGGCTGATCTTGCGGCGGCCTTGGCCGTGCCCGTGCGGGTGCTGAACGACGCCGACTGCTTTGCGCTGGCCGAGGCGCGGCGGGGGGCGGGTCGCGGCCATGCATCGGTGTTCGGGATCATTCTGGGCACGGGGGTGGGCGGTGGCTTGGTGTTGGCTGGCCGGTTGGTTTTGGGCGCGGGCGGTTATGCCGGGGAATGGGGGCATGGACCGGTGGTGCAGCACCCGGCGCTGGCTTGTGGCTGTGGTCAGCTGGGGTGCTTGGACACCGTCGGCGGCGCGCGCGGGTTGGAACGGTTGGCTTTGGCGCTGGAGGGTGCCTCAATGACCTCCGAAGCGATCGTGCAGGGGTGGCGCGGGGGCGATCCGGTGGCGGCGCGGGTTGTGGCGGCATGGCTGGCGCTGGTTTCCGGGCAACTTGCGATGTTGGTCAATATGTTGGGCGTCACTTCGGTTCCTGTGGGTGGCGGTTTGGCCCATGCGACGGACCTGATTGCGGCATTGGATGTGGCGGTGCGGGCGGGCATTTTGCGGCGAACCGAGGCGCCGCTGGTGGTGCCAGCCATTCTTGGCCCCGATGCCGGGCTGATCGGTGCGGCAGAGGCCGGATCGGGGGCGGGCAATGATTGCGCTTGAGGTCTGTGTTGACAATGCGCTGGGGTTGGCCGAGGCCGTGGCGGGCGGTGCCGACCGGATCGAACTCTGCGCCGCGCTGTCGCTTGGCGGGCTGACGCCAAGTTACGGGCTGATGGCCGTGGCGGCGGGCTGCGGGGTGCCGTGTTATCCGATGATCCGGCCCCGCGCGGGCGATTTCGTGTTCACGCCCGCCGAAGTGGAGGTGATGCGCGCCGACATTCGCGCCGCGCGGGCGTTGGGCCTGCCGGGGGTGGTGCTGGGCGCGTCGCGGGGCGATGGCAGTCTGGACACCGAGATTTTGCGGGCGCTGTTGGCCGAGGCCAAGGGGCTGGACGTCACCCTGCACCGCGCGATTGATCTCGCATCCGATATACTGGCCGCAGTGGATATCGCGCTGGCTTTGGGCTTTCGGCGGATTCTAAGCTCGGGCGGCGCATTGACCGCGCCTGAGGGTGTGCAAACGCTGGCCGCAATGATGGACCGCGCCGGACAGGATTGTGTGATCATGCCGGGGTCGGGGGTTTCCGTGGCCACTCTGCCGCGCCTGCGCCATTTGCCATTGCGCGAAATCCACGCCTCTTGTGCCGTGGCCTTGCCAAGGGGTGGCGCGCCGCTGCGGTTTGGGTTTCAGTCCGGCAGCGAAAAGCGCACCGACCGGGTGGTGGTGGCGGCACTGAAGACCGCATTGACAGCATAGGCGCTTTGGGCGGAATCTGCGACAAAGCATAAGGGCAGGCCATGGACATCAATCTAACCTTCGAACGCCCCGAAGAAGGCCCAAAGTCGGGGCCAGTGACGGTGGGCTGGTTTCTGACCTCGGACAAGGGCGCGGTGCTGTATGATGCGCCGGAACGGCTGATCTTTCGCCAAACCAACAAGGCGCATTCCAAAAGCGCCAGCCGCTGCCCGGCGGTTATCCAGATGGAAAGCCGCTATTTCATCATTAAATCGCCGTTTGATATTCACATCGGCTTTGGCCGCGATGACAAAGGCAAGGCGCATCTGATCAACCGCGCCGGGGCCGGGTCATCGATTCGCGGCAACAAGCTGGGCGAGGTGATGACGCTGGTGGCAGAGGCCGAGTGGCGCTATCCCGACCGTCCGACGGTGCAGATGGTGCTGCCCTACTGCTTTATTGCCGATGAACTGGTTTATGTCACGCAACTGTCGGCCTTTGCGCATTATCGCAAAGAACAGTTGCCGGGCACGATCTTTGGCGGGCGCTTCCCGCTGAATGTTTGGCCGCGCCCGCTGATGTGGGCGTTTGAATGGCATGAGCCGGAAAAGGACATCATCCTCAAACGCGGCGAGCCGCTGTTTTACTGCCAGTTTGAGGCAGAGGGCCCGGATCGTCCGGTACAGGTGATCGAGGCGCAGAAAACGCCGGAACTGGCAAAATACATGGAACAAATCGGCGGTGTGGTGAACTATGTGAACCAGACCTTCGGGCTGTTCAAAGCCGCCGAGGCAATAAGGCCAAGCAAACTGCTGACCCCAAAGTAGGGTGGGTGGAATCATCTGCCTTATGAAAGGCCGCCATGCGCAGCAGTCTTGAAACCTACGACCTCTCCACCAACACCGCGCGCGTTGTCCTGCAAACCGACCGCCATATAGAGGCGCCGAATTGGTATCCCGACGGCACCGCTCTGCTGGTCAACGGTGAGGGTCGCCTGTTCCGCGTGCTGCTGACCGTGCCGGAGCTGATCCCGGTCCACACCGGCGTCGCCGACAAGCTGAACAACGATCATGGCATCAGCCCGGACGGCGCGACCCTCGTGATTTCGTCGCATCACGAAGGCGAAGGGTCGCGGATTTACTGGCTTCCGGCGATGGGCGGTGAACCCGTGCGCGTCACTCCCCTTGCCCCAAGCTGGTGGCATGGCATGAGTCCCGATGGCACCACACTGGCCTATGTCGCGGCGCGCGGCAGTCGGGTGATCGACGTTTACACCAAACAGCGCGGCAAGGATGAGGTGCGGCTGACCATGGGTGAGGGCCAGTGCGATGGCCCGGACTATTCCGCCGACGGCAGCCGGATCTACTATAACTGTGACCGCGACGGCCACGCACAGATCTGGGTGATGGCGGCCGATGGGTCAGATCAGCGCAAACTGTTTGACGATGAGAATGTGAACTGGTTTCCGCATCCTTCGCCCGATGGTCAGCACCTGCTGTACCTCGCCTATCCGCCCGGCACCACGGGTCACCCCGGCGACCGCCCCGTGGCCTTGGTGCTGTGCGACCCGGATGGCAGCAACCGGCGGCGGGTGCTGGAGTTCAACGGCGGCCAAGGCACGATCAATGTGCCGAACTGGGCACCCGACAGCAGCGCCTTTGCCTTTGTGCGCTACGCCCCGTTATAGCGTCGCGGCAAAACGGTGCGCCTGCAACCGCGCCGCATCACCCCAGATCGAGATGTGCACCTCTGGTCCGGTGCTCGCCGACAGATGTTCTGGCGTCAGCCCGACGATTCGCACCCGCAGATGCTGACCCTGCTGGATCGCCTCACCGATGATCGCGACGGCGGCGGGGCCAAGGTGGCCCAGATGCGCCTCGCTCTGCCACGGGATAATTCCCAGAAACCGCTTGCGCACCGGCGCGAAAATGCCGATCTGCCCATCGGTCAACAGCCGCAACTCTGCCGGATCATTGATGCACAGCCCGGTGCGGGTGACGTTCACCCGCAGCCCCATCACCGGGGCCTTGTGAATGATCGGTTGTAAAATGTCCTGCATCGCGCCCGCCTGTTTTTCTTGTTCTGGCTGATTGGGCCGATCCGGCCCGCGCGTGCAAGCGCCGATCCCCGAAGCCCCGCGCACGGGCGTGATCGCGCCGATCCACCTGCGACAAATCGGCGGATTTTGGGGCCCGGTCTGCGCAATCTGACCCATTGCAAAACCGCAATATGATCCCCAACTATGCGGTAAGGCCGACGTCGGTGAGCCGAAACTTCGGGCATCGCAGCGGCGCTTTGCAAAAGGAGAATGCCGATGAATTTGGAAAAATTCACGGAGCGGTCGCGCGGTTTTGTTCAGGCAGCGCAAACGATTGCGATGCGGGAAGGCCATCAGCGGCTGGTGCCGGAACATCTGCTCAAGGCGATCATGGATGACGATCAGGGGCTGGCCAGCAACCTGATCCGCCGCGCTGGCGGTGATCCGGCGGCGGTGGTCACGGCCTTGGCCTTGGAGCTGGGCAAACAGCCAAAGGTCAGCGGCGACGCGCCGCCCTATATGGATCAGGCCATGGTCAAGGTGCTGGACGAGGCTGAAAAGCTGGCCAAGAAGGCCGGCGATTCCTTTGTCCCCGTTGAACGCATCCTGATGGCCCTGTGCATGGTGGCGGGGCCGTCCAAACAGGCGCTGTCTGCTGGCGCGGTGACGCCGCAAAAGCTGAACTCTGCGATCAATGACATTCGCAAAGGCCGCACGGCGGATTCGGCTTCGGCCGAGGAAAGCTATGACGCGCTGAAGAAATACGCGCGCGACCTGACCGAGGCGGCGGAACAGGGCAAGATTGACCCGATCATTGGCCGCGATGAAGAAATTCGCCGCACCATGCAGGTGTTGTCGCGCCGCACCAAGAACAACCCGGTGCTGATCGGTGAACCCGGCGTTGGCAAAACCGCGATTGCCGAAGGCCTCGCCCTGCGCATCATCAACGGCGATGTGCCCGAATCCCTGCGCAATAAAAAGCTGATGGCGCTGGACATGGGCGCCTTGATTGCGGGCGCGAAATATCGTGGCGAATTTGAAGAACGCCTGAAGGCCGTGCTGAATGAAGTGCTGGCCGCCGAGGGCGACATCATTCTGTTCATCGATGAGATGCACACGCTGGTTGGTGCGGGCAAATCCGATGGCGCGATGGACGCGGCCAATCTGATCAAACCGGCCCTGGCGCGGGGTGAATTGCACTGCGTGGGTGCGACCACCTTGGACGAATACCGCAAATATGTGGAAAAGGACGCGGCTTTGGCGCGGCGGTTCCAGCCTGTGATGGTGTCCGAACCCACGGTGGAGGATACGATTTCGATCCTGCGCGGCATCAAGGAGAAATACGAACTGCACCACGGCGTCCGCATTGCGGATGCGGCCTTGGTTGCAGCCGCCACCCTGTCGCACCGTTATATCACCGACCGCTTTCTGCCCGACAAGGCCATCGACCTGATGGACGAAGCCGCCAGCCGCTTGCGGATGGAGGTGGACTCCAAGCCCGAGGAACTCGACCAGCTCGACCGCCAAATCCTGCAATTGCAGATCGAAGCCGAGGCGTTGAAGAAAGAAGATGACGCGGCCAGCAAGGATCGTTTGGAGCGGTTGGAAAAAGAACTCTCCAACCTGCTGGAGCAGTCTTCGGAAATGACCGCCAAATGGCAGGCCGAACGTGATCAGCTGGAAGCCGCCCGTGATGTGAAGGAACAACTGGACCGCGCGCGGGCCGAGTTGGACCAAGTCAAACGCGACGGCAATCTGGGTCGGGCCGGGGAGTTGTCTTACGGCATCATTCCGGGGCTTGAGAAAAAGCTGGCCGAAGCAGAGGCGCGCGAAGGCGATGCTTTGGTGTCCGAGGCCGTGCGCCCTGAACAAATCGCCGAAGTGGTGGAACGCTGGACCGGGATTCCGGTGGCCAAGATGCTGGAAGGCGAACGCGAAAAGCTGCTGCGGATGGAGGATGAACTGGGCAAACGCGTGATCGGCCAACGTGCCGCAGTCACCGCCGTGTCCAATGCCGTGCGCCGCGCACGGGCGGGCCTGAACGACGAAGGACGGCCTTTGGGGTCGTTCCTGTTCCTTGGCCCAACCGGGGTGGGCAAGACCGAACTGACCAAAGCGGTGGCCGAATATCTGTTCGACGATGACAATGCCATGGTGCGCATAGATATGTCGGAATTCATGGAGAAACACTCGGTGTCCCGGCTGATCGGCGCACCGCCCGGCTATGTCGGCTATGACGAAGGCGGCGTGTTGACCGAAGCCGTTCGCCGCCGTCCCTATCAGGTGGTGCTGTTCGACGAGGTTGAAAAGGCGCACCCCGACGTGTTCAACGTGCTGTTGCAGGTGCTGGACGATGGTGTGCTGACCGACGGTCAGGGCCGTACCGTCGATTTCAAGCAAACGCTGATCATCCTGACGTCCAACCTTGGCGCGCGGTCCTTGTCGGAACTGCCCGAAGGCGGTGACATCGCCCAAGCGCGTCGTGAAGTTGAGGAAGCCGTGCGCCAACACTTCCGCCCGGAATTTCTCAACCGTCTGGACGAACAGATCATCTTTGATCGTTTGAACCGCGCCGACATGTCGGGGATCGTGGAAATCCAACTGCGGCGGCTGGAGAAGCGCTTGCTGGGTCGCAAGATCACGCTGGAGCTGGACGATGCGGCGCGGCAGTGGCTGGCCGACGAAGGTTATGACCCGGTCTTCGGCGCGCGCCCGTTGAAACGGGTGATCCAACGCCATCTGCAAGACCCGCTGGCCGGGATGATCCTGGCGGGCGATGTGATGGACGGAGCGACGGTGGTGGTGTCGGCGGGTGCTGATGGTCTTACCATCGGGGACCGGGTGTCGGCGTCACGGCGCGAGCGGCCGGTGGAGGCTGTGGTGCACTGAACCAAAAAGGGGCCGCATTTGCGGCCCCTTTTCGGTCTTTAATGATGTGAAGCAGTCGGCCTTGCACCCGAAGCAGTGTTCGGTTGAAATCCGGCGCTGCACCCAAACCTTAACAAACCTTTAAAACAGACACCTCAACATATTGATTATAAACAATTTAAAAGAGGTCCCGAGTTGGGACCAGCACCAACCAACATACAAGACGTCAAGCTGTCAGAAAAGGGGGGCGAGCCGCCCCCCCCCTTGGTCCGCCAAATTACATTGGCGGCATGATGACGGCGTCGATCACATGGATCACGCCGTTGGTGGCCACAATGTCGGCGGCAGAGATCACGGCGCCGTTCACTTTGGCCCCGCCATCCAGAGTGATGGTCACTTCAGCACCATTGACGGTTGCGGCCTTCATGCCCTCGGTCAGGTCGGTCGACATCACTTTGCCAGCCACGACGTGGTAGGTCAGCAGTGCAACCAGCTTGTCCTTGTTCTCGGGCTTCAGCAGGTCTTCAACGGTGCCAGCCGGCAGCGCGGCAAAAGCTGCGTCAGTCGGCGCGAACACCGTGAACGGGCCCTCGCCCTTTAAAGTGTCAACCAGCCCGGCGGCGGTGACGGCGGCGACGAGGGTGGTGAAATTGCCCGCGCCGACGGCGGTGTCAACGATGTCCATGTCTGCTGCAAAGGCCGGTGCGGCGAATGCAAGTACAGTGGTCATGGCAAGAAAGGTTCTGCGGATCATTGGGGTCACTCCTGTTGATCTGTGCCTGATTGGCAAAGACTAAACGCGGTTCAGCCCCAACTGGTTCACTGTGACATTACCGTGAGCAGGGCTTGCCAAAAGGCGCAGCCGCCCCAAGCCACGGGCTGCCAGAATTTCCAGTCACAATTGATTTAGCAGCCGTGAACGCCAGTGAACGTTTCGGCGGATGTTACAGCCCGCTGCCGCAGATGTGAGGCAAGATGATTTTGCCTTTCGGGCGTTTCACGGCATCTTTGTCATCACAACAGATAGGAATGCATGATGACCTTCAAGACAAGCCTGCGGTGGTCGGACGTCACCCCCAAATCTCGGTTCCTCAATCGTCGGCAAATCATGGCAGGGGCGGCAGGTCTGGCTTTGGCCTCACCTGCCTTTGCTGCCGGGTTCTCAACGGACGAGACGCCCAATACACTGGAGGACATCACCAGCTACAACAACTTCTACGAGTTCGGTTTCGACAAGACAGATCCCGCCACCTATGCCAGCGCTCTGACCACCGATCCATGGTCTGTCACGGTTGACGGGTTGGTGGACAATCCCGGCACCTATTCCCTAGCCGAGCTGATCTTGGGCCAACCGATTGAGGAACGCATTTACCGTTTCCGCTGTGTCGAGGCGTGGTCGATGGTCATCCCATGGCAGGGGTTTCAGTTGTCGGGCCTGTTGACCAAGCTGGGTGTGCATGCAGGCGCAAAATATGTCGGCTTTGAAACGCTTGTCCGTCCCGAGGAAATGCGCGGGCAAAACTCGGCATCTATAGAGTGGCCGTACCGTGAAGGCTTGCGGCTGGATGAAGCCATGCAGCCACTGACAATCATGGCGACCGGACTTTACGGTGAACCGATGCCAAATCAGAACGGCGCGCCGATCCGGTTGGTGGTGCCGTGGAAATATGGGTTCAAGTCGATCAAGTCGATTGTGCGGATCACGCTGTCGGCGGAACAACCGCGCACCACCTGGAACATGCTGCAGGCGAATGAGTACGGTTTTTACGCCAACGTGAACCCAACAGTGGACCATCCGCGTTGGTCGCAGGCATCAGAGCGTCCGATCGGCGGTGGGCTGTTTGCCGGTCGCAAGGATACCTTGATGTTCAACGGCTACGAAAATCAGGTCGCGTCACTCTATAGTGGGCAAGATCTGGCGGTGGATTACTGATGCGCGACGCCATCAACCAAACCGCCCGCCGGATTCCGACGTGGTCACTTTACACTGCAGGGGCGCTGCTGGCCTGCTGGTTGATCTGGCAAGCGGGCAGTGGTGCGCTGGGGCCTGATCCGGTCAAGGCGCTGGAACACGCTTTCGGCGAAAAGGGGCTGCAACTGCTGATCGCCAGCCTGTGCGTGACACCCCTGCGCTGGGCGGGAATCAACCTGCTGAAGTTCAGGCGGGCACTGGGGCTGCTGGGGGCTGCGTTCGTGGCCCTGCACTTTGCAACATGGGTCACGCTGGACATGGGTCTGCGCGGGTCCGAGATTTTGAACGATCTGTTCAAGCGCCCCTATATCGTCATCGGGTTCCTTGGATTCCTGCTTTTGATTCCCTTGGTGGCCACATCGAACACCCGCGCGATCAAAAAACTGGGTTCGGCTGCATGGAATCGGCTGCATTGGCTGGCTTATCCAGCGATTTTGGCCGGAGCGGTGCATTTTGTGATGATCGGCAAGGTCTACACGCTGGAATCAGGGCTGTATCTGGCGGCGGTGGTGGGGCTTTTGCTCGCCCGCCGACTCAAAGCCCGGAAAAAGGTCCTGCAAACCGCCTGATCTGCGATGCAGCGCAGCAAGATTGTTGCGCCAAAGGGAGTGTTCGCGGCGGATACTTCCACCAAGCCCCCGATTTCATAGTTAAATTCACAAAACTGTAAAAAAGTGGGGCGGGATGCGTTTTTTGCTATTGCGGGTTCCGGCGGCTTTCCCTAAACACCGCCTTACCGAAGCGAAACAGTGACGGTGACGAAACGAAACGAAGCGTAAGCGGTTGTTAAGGTTCGGAAAATCTGAAGATAAGGCCTTCGACGAAGCGCTAAGAGTTTAGCGCCCGTTGGAATTTTTGTCGGAAGATCGCTCTTTGAAAATTGAATTGTTGAAGGGATATGTGGGCGGTTTGGGCGCATCGGCGTCTAACACGTAGCATATCTGACCAGCAGGGGACTTGGGGAACCGAGCGACCGATGACCTGGTAAAGCTTCACTGTTTTGCGGCTTTTGTTGT
>CAMAQR010000005.1 GCA_945860375.1 Pseudorhodobacter antarcticus | reverse complement strand
CCTTTCACATTGGTAGAAATATCCCACGGGGGTCCGGGGGGCGTGCAGCCCCCCGGCCTATCCATCAAGAGGCCCGCATGAGAACCTACGCTATCGGCGACATTCACGGCCATCTTGAACAGTTGCACCGTGTCCATGCGTGGATTGCCCGCGACATGGCAGAGCATGGCGCGGCCCCGATCGTGCATATCGGCGATCTGGTGGACCGGGGTCCGAATTGCCAAGGCGTGGTTGAGCATCTGCGTGCCGGAATTGCTTCTGGTCAGGATTGGATCGTTCTCAAAGGCAATCATGACCGGATGTTCGCAAACTACCTGACCGATATTGCCTATCATGATCCCGGCTTGCGTCATGATTTGTCTTACCTGCACCCGCGCATCGGCGGCGGTGAAACGCTGACGTCCTACGGCGTCAAAAACGCCTCAGACCGCCCGCTGGCCCCGGTGCATGCCGAGGCCATTGCCGCCGTTCCCGCCAGCCACCGGGCATTTCTGGAGACGCTGCCCATCAGCCACCAACGTGGCGAGGTGATTTTTGTGCATGCAGGCATTCGTCCCGGCATCGCCTTGTCGCAGCAAGCCGAGGATGATCTGCTGTGGATACGCAAGGATTTTCTGGAGGATAGCCGCGATCACGGCGCCCTCATCATCCATGGCCACACCGCCATTGACACCCCCACCCACTATGGCAACCGCGTCAATATTGACAGTTCTGCCGCTTATGGTGGCCCACTTTCGGCCATCGTGATTGAAGGGCGCGATGTGCATCTGCTGACGGAAACCGGGCGCGAAGCGCTGTTTCCGTCCTGAACCGTCAGGTTTGCGAACGCCCGTTTACTTTGCCCAATCCGGCACCGGCAGCGCTGGCACCAGCCGACCTGCGCAATCGCCAAAGCCGACACGAAAGCCCTCGCCCGCCGCATGGCCACGCAGAACCACCCTGTCGCCGTCCTCGATGAAACTGCGCGCGCCGCCTGCAATCGCCAATGGGTCTTTGCCGCCCCATGACAGTTCCAGCAGTGACCCGCGGTTGCCACGCTCGGGCCCGGAAATCGTGCCGGACCCCAACAGATCGCCCACATTCATCGGGCAGCCAGAGCTGGCGTGATGGCACAGTTGCTGTGGCGCGGAGTAATACATCTCGGCGTGGTTGGTGCGGCTGATCACGGTTTCCGTGCCACCTTCGGGCGTCAACCCAACCTCCAGCGTGATGTCATAAAGCATCGGCCCGGGCTCGACCAAATAGGGCAACAGCGGCACTTCGCGCGCAGGGGTGGCCACGCGGAATGGCTGCAACGCCTGCGCCATCACGATCCACGGGCTGATCGTCGTCGCGGTCGCCTTGGCCTGAAACGGTCCCAGCGGTTGATACTCCCAAGCCTGAATGTCGCGTGCCGACCAGTCGTTCAGCAGCACATAGCCAAAGATCATGGCATCGGCTTGCGCCACCGAAACCGGTCCGTCGCTGGCCTGTCCCACCACCGCGCCCAACTCCAGCTCAAAATCAAACCGCTTGGATGCGCCGAAATAGGGCATCTCTGCCCCCGGTGGCTTCAACTGCCCCAAGGGGCGACGCACATCGGTGCCCGACACCACAACCGACGACGCGCGCCCGTTGTAGCCGATGGGCATATGCAGCCAGTTCGGTGGCAGGGCGTTTTCCGGGTCGCGGAACATCGACCCCACGTTAAAGGCATGATTCCGGCCTGCATAAAAATCGGTGTATTCTGAAATCATGAACGGAAGGTGCAGCCTGACCTTGGCCATCGGCACCAGATGATCCTCGACGATCCAGCGTTTGGAGGCGCCCACCGCCAACATCGCCGTCACCTGTGCGCGGAAATCGGCCCAGACATCGGCCCCCAACTCCATGAATTCATTCCAGAACGGCACATCGAACACCGGCTGATCGGACAGGCGCAACAGCCCTTCGGACTCCAATGCCGCGACGTCCAGAATGAAGTCGCCAATCGCTACGCCACAGCGCGGATCGCCGTCGTCCAAGGAAAACACGCCGCAGGGCAGGTTGTTCAGCGGGAAATCGGTGGTGGCGGAATTGGCGCTGTCCACCCAGCTTTGCATCAGGCGCATGGTCGGTCCCTTCAATGGTGCCCCTTCATTGCACAGCCCGCCAGTTTGCGAAAGATTTGAAGCGTCTGCGACGGATTCAGATCGCACGCTGTCATCAACCGTCAACCGGTTCGGCGCAGACGGGCGATGTGGGGGCTTTTCGTCGGGAAAAGGGCAAAGTCATGACGGTGAAGTGTGTGGACGGCCCAAGGTGATGAAACTGCACGATTGCAGGGCGCAGGGGGATGATGCGATGGCGATGTTGCGGATATGGCAGTGGCTGTCGGGCGGCCATGCCATGCGTGACGCCAGCGCCTTTTGTCACCGTGTGTTATCATGCCAAGGGGCCGTCCGGTAAGCAAGGCGGCCGGCTAGTGGTTCATTTTGCGCAGGTTGATCCAGGCGGCAAGGCTGAGGCCGCCTGCCACGGCCGCAATGATCCAGAAGAAGCCGCGCGCGCCCATCGCCTCAAGAAACGGTGACAGAAGCAGCGGCGCCGCAATCCCGCCAACCAGCCCCGCCGCGATGATCGTGGGCGGCACGCGCGGGTCATGACCCATCTTGTGCGTGGCGGTGACGTAGCCGCCCGGAAAGAGCATTCCCGTACAGGCCCCCAAGATCACAAAGCAAATTCCCGGAGCCACCAAAGCTGCCCCCAGCGCCGCCACAAAAGCAACGGTCAACGCAACCGTGTAGAGTGTGAACGATGGCATCAGATGCGCGGTGAAGGTCAGCGCCACCCGCGCTGCCAGAAATGCCAGAAAGAACAGCGACAACAGTTGCGCCGCATGAACTTCGGTTTCCCCCGCTGCAATCAGGGCGGCGGGGCCAAGGCCGATCAGCGTGGCCTCAAGCCCGATGGCCCCCATGCAAAACGTCAGAATTGGCAGATGCGGGCGAAAGGGTTTCACGATAACCTCTGCCGCCGCCGCCTCGGGTCGGCTGGCAGGTCCTGCGCCCAGCCAGATCAGGGCCGCGAACCCGGCAAAGGCGGCGAAAGCCAAGAAGGGGTCGTTGCCCAAGGCCACAAACAGCAGCGGCGCCCCGATCGCCCCGATGCCAAAGGTGGCGTTCAGCAGGCTGAGCATGGCCGTCCCGCGCGGCCCAAATGCCCGCAGCACCCGTGGATTGAACACCACGGTCGCGCAGCCATAGCCTGCCCCAAACACCATGGCCCCCAGCAAAACCACCGGCCAGCCCAGCCCCGACGCAACCAGCGCTGACCCCAGCCCCATCATCACGATCACATGGCGCGGCGACACCTGTGGGCCGCGCCAGAACATGCCCGCAACGCCCACAGCACAGCCGACCCAATGCGCCGAAATCACCAGCCCGGCTGTCCCCAACCCCACGCCAAAGCTGCGTGAAAACGCAGGGAGCGCCGGCCCATACAGCGCCTGCCCGGCCCCCATCAGAATAAAGGTCGCAACCCCGGCAAACAGCAGCCCCGCATTGGCCTTCAACACATTCTGCACAACTGTCTCCTGTTTCCGCGCCAACGGTTTCCCTTGCCATGGCGGCACTGTCAACTGCACCATCTTGCGAAACGAGGGCCTTCCATGCAGGCTGTGGCGATCGCACCCGGAGTGAAAGATGAGTTTCGATCTTGCCGCTTTCCTGCCTTACCAGTTGGCTGTCGTCTCCAGCCGGATTTCAAAAGGTTTTGCCGACCGCTATCGTGCCGAATTTGGTCTTTCGATCCCGGAATGGCGGGTTCTGGCGCATCTGGCGCAGTCAGGCTCGGTGTCGGTGCGCGAAATCCATGCGCGGGTGGATATGGACAAATCCAAGGTGTCGCGCGCGGCGGCCCGTCTGGAAACCGCTGGCCTGATCGAGAAACGCGAAAACCCCGATGACCGCCGCTTGCTGGACATGCGCCTGACAGAACTGGGCCGCGCGCTGATCACCCGCATCGTCCCGATTGCCGACGCCTATCAGGCCGAAGTGATGGCGAAAATGGCCGAGGATGCTCCGGTGTTTCGCGCGGCGTTGCTCAGACTGATGGATGACAAATGACCCGGCTTTACGACTACTGGCGGTCCTCTGCCGCCTACCGGGTCCGCATTGCGCTTAACCTGTTGGGGGTGCCCCATGACAACTTGCCCGTCGATCTGGTCAAAGGCGAACACCGAGGGGCCGCCAACACCGCGCGCAACCCGCAAGGACTTGTGCCGACGCTGATGATTGATGACCTGACACTGACGCAATCCCTTGCGATCATTGAATATCTGGCGGAAACACGGGGTGGTTTGATGCCTGCCGATGCGGCGGGCCGGGCGCGGGTGCGCATGTTGTCCTACGCCATCGCGATGGAAATCGCACCGATCTGCAATCTGTCGGTGCGCAACCATGTGGCCAGTCTGGGAGGCATCACCGCCGACGACTGGCAGCGCCACTATATCAGCGCGGGTTTGGCAGCGTTCAATGTCATGCTGGACACCCCAGCAACCGGCGATTTTTGCCATGGCAACGCGGTGACCATGGCCGATATCTGCCTTGTGCCGCAGATTTACAACGCCGAGCGGGTGGGTATCGACGCGGCGTCATTCCCCCAAATCGCGCGGATCATGGCCAACCTGCGCGCAATCCCCGCCGTGGCCGCAGCCCACCCTGACCGCCACAAGCCCTGACCCGAAAGGCCCGCCCGTTACGCCGTCGCGCTTGCACCGCTTGTAGACGGTCTGCGGCGTGATCCCGAAAGCTTCCGCAAGAACCGTCCCGGCCTCGTCGCCGCTCTGCATGATCGCTCGGACCTTCGGGATCGTCGTCACTGGCTTGTGAAGATGGATCAGCACAGTCGTCCCCCGTTCCGAAGTTCCCTCAGAACTGGTCTTGCCAAGAAACGCGCAGACCGCCGCAGAGAAATGTGATCCTGCGGGATGGAACACCGATGGACCAACAACAACGACCACCCGGACAGCCCTCTTATGGTTTGCAGGCAAACCATTGCCGGGCAACGGGGCACCGGCGGGGTAACACCCGCCCGGAAACTGAAAATACCCGTGTCAGTTCTACGAAGGCACCCCGCCAGAATTGAGGAACTGCCCCTTTTATCCCCTTGCTGCGGGATGCCCTGACCGCAGGTATTTCGATGACACGACGTATTTGCCGCGCTTGCCCCTTGCGATGGCGCCCGGTGAAGGATATGCGCCCGCTTTGCGCCGCCGTTGAGATTGTTGCCTTGCAATGATACCTTGGGCGTACCCCTGCGCCGGGGCCGCATCGGCGCGCTTTTTGGAGGACGTAGTCCTGTCGCATTCTGATCCTGACGCCGGCCTGCCGGATGACCGCACCTTGCCGGCTGATCCCACCACGGGTCTGCCGGTTGGCCCGCGTGTCAGCCGTGACGCCGATGACTATTCGTCCGAAGACATGCTGGCCGCCGTGCTGGCATCCGTAGACGACGACAAGGCCGAAGACATCGTGCAGATCGATTTGCGCGGGCGTTCCGATGTGGCCGATTACATGGTGATCTGCTCGGGTCGGTCCACGCGGCAGGTTGCGGCGATTTCCGAAAAGCTGGCCGATCGCATCAAGCAAGACTTCCACTTCACGCCGAAGATGGAAGGCAAGGAAACTGGCGACTGGGTGCTGATTGATACGGCCGATGTCATCGTCCACGTCTTCCGCCCCGAAGTGCGCGAGTTCTATCAGCTTGAAAAGATGTGGCTTCCCGGCTCTGCCCATCGCGGGGACTAAGGGTTGCGGCTGCATGTTTGCGCCGTGGGGCGGCTGCGGGCCGGGCCAGAGCGTGATCTGACGGATGACTACTACACGCGGGCGGACCGCACCGGGCGGCCCTTGGGGCTTGGCCCGGTGGCAGAGTTTGAGGTCGAGGATAAAAAGAACTTGGGCATGGCCGCTGAAGCTGTTCTGTTGGAACGGGCCATTCCAACGGGTGCGCTGATTGCGACGCTGGATGAACGCGGGCGGGTCATGTCGTCACCGGAATTTGCGGAACAACTGGCACGTTGGCGCGATGGCGGGCGGCAGGATGTGGCCTTTGTGATTGGTGGCGCCGATGGGATTGATCCTGCACTGCGCGCCCGCGCCGAGTTTTCGCTCAGCTTCGGGCGCATGGTTTGGCCGCATATGCTGGTGCGGGTGATGCTGGCGGAACAGCTTTACCGGGCGGCGACGATTCTGGGTGGCGGTCCTTATCACCGGGTCTGACCGATTCTTTGAAATCGCGGGTGCCGGATGCAGAGGCGTTGCTCTGTGGCGGATCGGGCGGTAGAAGCGGTTACGCATTGGAAAGGTTGTCTCATGTCCCGCAAGCCCGTTGTTCTGTGCATTCTGGATGGCTGGGGGATCAATGCCGATCCGACCTACAGCGCGCCCGCGCAGGCCAATGTGCCAAACTTCAACCGGATTTGGGCCGACTGCCCGCACAGCACCCTGACCACCTTTGGCCCCGATGTCGGCCTGCCCACCGGGCAGATGGGCAATTCCGAGGTCGGCCACACCAATATCGGGGCGGGGCGGGTGGTGGCGATGGACCTTGGTGCGATTGATCTGGCGATTGAGGACGGGACTTTTGCTGCCAATCCCGCCGTCTTGAACTTTGCGGCGAAACTGCGGGCCACGGGGGGCACCGCGCATCTGATGGGTGTGATTTCTGATGGTGGCGTGCATGGGCATATCAGCCATGTGATCGCCGCCTGCCGCGCGATTTCGGCGCTGGGCGTGCCCGTGGCGCTGCACGCGATCACCGACGGGCGCGATGTGTCGCCATCATCGGCGGGCGAATACATGGCGCAGTTGTCGGCGCAGATGCCTGTGGGCGCGCGGATTGCCACTGTGATTGGGCGCTATTGGGCGATGGACCGCGACAACCGCTGGGACCGGGTGGAACGCGCCTACGCCGCGATTGTGCGCGGTGTAGGTTTGATCGCGACAGATGCCAATGCGGCGGTGGCGGCGTCTTATGCAGTATCGGTGACGGATGAATTTCTGGCCCCGACGATCATCGACGGCTACGGCGGTGCGCGCGATGGTGACGGGTTCTTCTGCCTGAACTTCCGGTCCGACCGTGCGCGTGAGATTTTGGCGGCGCTGGCGGGGCCCGGATTTGACGGCTTTGCAACTGGCACGCGGCCCCAGTGGGCGGCACTGTTGGGGATGGTGGAATACTCCACCGCGCACAGCGAATTCATGGCGACGGCTTACCCAAAGCGCAGCATTTCCAACACCTTGGGCGAATGGGTGGCCAAGCAAGGGCTGACGCAGTTCCGGCTGGCGGAGACTGAAAAATACCCGCATGTGACGTTTTTCCTGAACGGTGGCCGCGAGGTGCCGTTTGAAGGCGAGTCCCGCGCGATGCCGAAATCGCCAGCGGTCGCCACCTATGATTTGCAGCCGGAAATGTCGTCGGTCGCAGTGGCCGATAACCTCGTGATGGCGATTGAACAGGGCTATGACCTGATCGTCGTCAACTTTGCCAATCCCGATATGGTGGGTCACACCGGCAGCTTGCCCGCCGCGATCAAGGCCTGTGAGGCGGTGGATGCGGGGCTGGGTCGCGCGCTGGTGGCACTGGCCGCAAAGGGGGGGGCGATGGTGGTAACGGCAGATCATGGCAACTGCGAGATGATGGTGGATCCCGTAACCGGCGGGCCGCACACGGCGCATACGACCAATCCGGTGCCAGTGGTTCTGGTCGGCGGGCCTGTGGGTGCAACCCTGCGCCAAGGCGGGCGTTTGTCCGATCTGGCACCGACGGTGCTGGCGCTGATGGGCCTGCCTTTGCCGCCCGAGATGACCGGGCAAAGCCTGATCGCATGATGATCCGCGCCTGCGTCCTTGCCTTGATGTGCGCCACACAGGCGGCGGCGGGTGTGGCCGATGACGCCGCATTGGCAAGTGCCGATTTGCAAAAGGCCGTCGCAGAATTGGAACAGGCGACCGAGGCCAAAGACCGCGTCGCGGCGCTGACCCGCACCATCAAGGCCTATGAAAACGGTTTGGCGGCGCTGCGCGAAGCTTTGCGGCAGGCGGAACTGCGCGACACCCAGTTGTCGCTGCGGTTTCAGGCCAAGCGGGACGGCATTGCCCAACTGCTGGCGGTCCTGAGCCGGATTGAAGCTGAGCCGGGGCCACTTTTGCTGCTGCATCCCACCGGGCCCTTGGGCACGGTGCGGTCGGGGATGCTGCTGGCCGATGTGACGCCCACCTTGCAGGCCGAGGCCGAGAATCTGCGCGGCGAATTGCAGGAACTGGCCGAATTGCGGACCTTGCAGGCGCAGGCGGGGCAAACGCTGGGCGCGGGGTTGCAGGCGGCACAGGTGGCGCGACAAGCGCTGTCGCAGGCGATTTCTGACCGCACCGAATTGCCGCGCCGTTTTACCGAAGACCCAGACGTGCTGCGCGGCCTGCTAGAAAGTGCGGACACGCTGGAATCGTTCGCGGCGGGGCTGGTCTTGGACGACAGCGGCAGTTCCAGTTTTGCCGAGGCGCAAGGCACGCTTGATCTGCCGGTGCTGGGCACCTTGCTGTTGCTGCCCGGTGAAACCGATGCGCGCGGGGTGACGCGGCCTGGCTTGACGCTGGCCACCCGGCCTGCCGCCCTTGTCACCAGCCCGTGGCCTGCAACGATCCGATATCGTGGCCCGCTGCTGGACTACGGAAATGTGATCATCATTGAACCCGGCGGCGGCTATTTGCTGGCGCTTTGCGGCTTAGATCAGGTGTATGGCGAAGTGGGTGAGGTGATTGCCAAAGGGGCGGCGCTTGGCCTTATGGGCGGGGGCGCGCCCGGTGCCGCAGACTTGTTGGCTCCGGCCAAAGAAGGCGGTGGCGGACGCGAGACGGAAACGCTTTACTTGGAGTTAAGGCAAGGTGCCGAACCAGTGGACCCGATGGCGTGGTTCGCGGCGACGGCCAAAGCAAGGGAATAGGACGCAACGATGAAAAAGCTTTTGATGGCCGCCTTGGGTGGCACGCTTGCGGGGGCCATTCTGACGACGCAGGTCGCAGGCCCGATGATTGCGCAGGACGCGACCAAAAACGCCAATGTCTACGAACAGCTGGACCTGTTTGGCGACATATTTGAACGCATCCGCGCGCAATATGTCGAAGAGGTGGACAGCAAAGAACTGGTCGAGGCCGCGATCAACGGCATGTTGACCTCGCTGGACCCCCACTCCAGCTATCTCAATGGCAAAGACTTTGCGGACATGAGCACCCAGACCAAGGGCGAGTTTGGCGGCCTGGGTATCGAGGTGACGCAGGAAGATGGCTTTGTGAAGGTGATCTCGCCGATGGACGGCAGCCCTGCTGATGCGGCGGGCATTCAGGCCGGCGATTTCATCACCCATGTCAATGGTGAGGCACTTTTGGGCCTGACTCTGGACGACGCCGTGACCTTGATGCGCGGCGAAATCGGGTCAGAGATTGTCATCACCATTGCCCGTGAAGGCGTGACCGAACCGTTCGATGTGTCGATCATCCGCGACACCATCAAACTGGTGGCGGTGAAAAGCCGGGTGGTGGGCAGCACGGTTGTGCTGCGCGTGACCACGTTCAACGAGCAGACCTATCCGGGGCTGGAAGAAGGCATCAAGAAATCCATCGAAGAGGCTGGTGGCATCGACAAGGTCAACGGCTTTGTCATCGACATGCGCAACAACCCGGGTGGCTTGCTCAATCAGGCAATCAAAGTGTCGGACGCCTTCCTGGAAACAGGTGAGATTGTGTCCACCCGTGGCCGCAAACCCGAAGATTCTGCGCGCGAAAATGCGACACCGGGCGATCTTGCCCAAGGCAAACCTTTGGTCGTGCTGATCAATGGCGGGTCGGCTTCGGCTTCGGAAATCGTGGCCGGGGCGTTGCAGGACCAGCGCCGGGCGATTGTGGTTGGCACCAAAAGCTTTGGCAAAGGCTCGGTACAGACGCTGATGCCATTGAAGGGCGAAGGCGCGATGCGTCTGACCACGGCGCGGTACTACACGCCGTCGGGCCGCTCGATTCAGTCACTGGGTGTGATGCCCGATATCGTGGTCAACCAGCCCGTGGTCGACCCGGCGGCGGAAGGCACCGAAACCAAGGCGGCAGAAGATGAGGCGAAACAGCGGTCCGAAGCCGATCTGCGCGGCGCCATCACCAACGACTCAATGACGGATGATGAGCGCAAACTGTTGGAAGACGAGCGCGCCCGCACCGAAGAGGCCGCCAAGCTGCGCGACGAGGACTACCAACTGGCCTATGCCGTGGACATCCTGCGCGGGTTGAACGCTGTCGCGCCGAAACCGTAACTCATCGCCGCGCCGGGGAGATCTCTGGCGCGGCTTATCCTTGAGGCGCAAATGACTGTTGACCCTGATACCTTGCCCTACCGTCCTTGCGTCGGTGTTGTGCTGATCAACGCTGCGGGACAGATCTTTGCCGGGCAGCGATTGGACAACCGGGGCGATGCCTGGCAAATGCCGCAGGGAGGCATTGACGACGGCGAAAAGCCGCGTGAGGCGGCGCTGCGCGAGTTGTGGGAGGAAACCGGGGTCACCGCCGATCTGGTCGATTTCATCGGCAAGACCCATGGTTGGGTGACCTATGATCTGCCCGCCGAATTGCTGGGCAAGGTCTGGGGTGGCAAGTATCGGGGGCAACGGCAAAAGTGGTTCCTGTACCGCTATTTGGGCACTGACGATCAGGTCAGCATCGCCACCGCGCACCCAGAATTTGGCGCTTGGCGCTGGATCGGCGCGGATGAGATGGTTGCGTCCATCGCGCCCTTCAAACGCGCGGTTTACGAAGAGGTGGTGCGGTCGTTCCGGGCCCATCTGGCCTAAAGAAACAGTCGCAGGATGGCGGGCGCGGTCAGCAGAGCGTTCATTTCCAAGCCCGGCCCCGCGAAGGCCCCCGCCATGGGCTGAACCTGAAACACCCGCGCGCTGCCAATGCCATGCGCGGCGACGCCAAGCGCAAAGCCGCGCGCGCCTACGCCTAAGCGCCGTTCGTGCGGTTTCCATAAAGCCCAAGCTGGCAAAGGGTGCGTGGTTTTACAACGCCACGGGCCGCGTTTGCAGTTCCAGTGCTGCCAACCCCAGATCCCGCGCCCTGCGTCCGGTTGCTGCCGCCAACTGCAGCGCCAGCCCCCTGCCGCGATGGGCGTCCGCGACCGCCAGTTTGCCCAGAAAAAAGCGCCCGGTTTGGGCGGCAACTTCTGGCAAATCTGCGGCCATCCGCCCACTTTGGACGATTGACCCCAAGCCCACGTCAAGATCGTGTGGATAAAGTTGCTGATGCCTCCAGATAAAGGGCCGCGCCGGTTGACGGCCCCCTGCCGTCCCGCGACACTGAGCGACCGGAAGGAATCAAGGTCCACCCCTTTGCGCTTTACCAAGCTGCGGCTGAATGGCTTCAAAAGCTTTGTGGACCCCACCGATCTGGTGATCCACGACGGGCTGACCGGTGTCGTCGGCCCGAACGGCTGTGGCAAATCCAATCTGCTGGAGGCGATGCGCTGGGTTATGGGTGAAAACCGCCCCTCAGCGATGCGCGGCGGCGGGATGGAGGATGTGATCTTCAACGGTGCGGCAACAAGGGGCGCTCGGCACTTTGCCGAAGTCGCGCTGGTGTTGGACAATTCGGACCGGCTGGCGCCGTCGGGTTTCAACGATGCCGACAGCATTGAAATCGTGCGGCGGATCACCCGGGATGCGGGATCAGCTTATAAGCTGAACACCAAGGATGTCCGCGCGCGTGATGTGCAGATGCTGTTTGCCGATGCCTCAACCGGATCCCACAGTCCGGCCTTGGTGCGGCAAGGGCAGATTTCTGAACTGATCAATGCCAAGCCCAAAGCGCGGCGGCGGATCCTGGAAGAGGCCGCCGGGATTTCTGGCCTTTATGCACGGCGGCACGAGGCAGAGCTGAAACTGACCGGGGCCGAGGCGAACCTGCTGCGGGTCGATGACGTGCTGGAAGCAATGGCCCAACAGTTGTCGATGTTGACCCGGCAGTCCAAGCAGGCGGCGCGCTATCGCGAAATCGGTGAGGAATTGCGCCGGGTCGAGGGGCAGCTTTTGTACCGCCGCTGGCGCGAGGCTGATCTGGCGCGGGCCGAGGCCGATGGGTTGCTGCGCCAGCGCCTGACCATGGCAGCGCAGGCCGAAGCCGCCGCCCGTCTGGCCGCCAAGCAGGTAGAGGCCGCCGAAGATGCTCTGCCGCCCTTGCGCGAGGAAGAGGCGATTGCAGCGGCGATCCTGCAGCGCTTGGTGGTGCAGCGCGATCAGTTGGGCGAACAGGAAGCCCGGGCGCGGGCGATGATTGACACCCTGCGGGGGCGGATTGCCGAATTGGCGCGCGACGGGGACCGTGAGGCGGGACTGAACCGGGATGCAGGCGAGGTGATTGCGCGGCTGGATTGGGAAGTGGACCAATTGCTGCGCGCCCATGAAGGCCACGAGGACAGATTGGCCGAGGCAGCAGATGTGGCGCGCGCGGCATCGGCGGCCCTGACCGACCGCGAACAGGTGCTGTCGCAGGCCACTGAAGACGCCGCCCGTCTGGGCGCCCGTCATCAATCGGTGCAGCGGATGCTGTCGGACAGCCGGGCCCTATTGGCCAAAGCCGAAGCCGAGGCAGCGCGCGCGCGCGCGACGGTTGCGGCTTCAGAAGCAGCGCTGGCTTTGGCAAGTGACGCGTTCGCCGGGGCCGAGGCGTCGCAAGAGGCCGCTGCCGCACTGGCCGAGGCCTGCGAAGAGGCGCTTCTGGCCGCCGAAGAGGCCCGCGCCGAAGTGCAGGGGCGTGAAGCCGAAGCCCGTGCCGCGCGGTCCGAAGCCGAGGGCGAGGCATCTGCCCTGCGCGCCGAAGTCGCGGCACTGGCCAAACTGGTAGAGCGCGAGGCGCAAGCCGGGCATCAGGTGCTGGACCGTTTGCAGGTGGAGCCCGGTCTGGAAAAGGCGCTGGGAGCGGCGCTTGCCGACGATCTGCGCGCGCCCGAAATCGGCGGCGATCGGCCTTCGGGATGGGTGGTCTTGCCCGGCTACGCTGACCCGCAACCGCTGCCCACCGGCATTTTGCCCTTGTCGAACCATGTGCAGGCGCCCGGAGTTTTGGCGCGGCGGATGCAACAAATCGGTCTGGTGGACCGCGAAGCCGGGCCACATCTGCAAATGGCGTTGCAGCCCGGTCAACGGCTGGTCAGCCGTGAGGGCGATCTGTGGCGTTGGGATGGCTTCCGCGCCGGGGCCGAGGATGCGCCATCAGCCGCCGCCCTGCGCTTGCAGCAATTGAACCGTCTGACGGCTCTGAAACGCGATCTGGAGGAAGTCTCCGCGCGGGCGGCGGGTGCAGCGCAGGCCCACGCACAACTGCAATCACGGCTCGCCGAACTGGCCCGCGCCGACCAGATGGCCCGCGACGCCCGCCGCGCCGCAGATACCCGCGTGGCCGAGGCGGGCCGCATGGCCGCCCGTGCCGAGGCGGATAAATCCATCGCTGGCGGCAAGCTGGAGGCCGCCCGTCTGTCGGTCGCCCGCTATGATGAAGAAGCAACCGAGGCGCGCGACCGGCTGGACGAGGCTGCGGCGGCGGTGGACGATTTGCCTGATCTGAACGATGCCCGCGCGGCAGTCGAGGCCGCGAAACGAGTGGTTGAGGCCGCGCGCATCACCATGATGTCCCGGCGCTCTGGCCATGACGAATTGCGCCGCGAGGGCGAGGCCCGGGTGCGCCGCAGGCAAGAGGCGGTCAAGGAATTGTCGGGCTGGCGGCATCGGCTTGAGACAGCCGAAAAGCGCATCGCTGAACTGGCCGCCCGCAAGGCGGAAACCGAAGAGGAATTGGCCGAAGCCTCTGCCGCCCCCGAAGAAATTGCCATCAAACGTGAGGAACTGTCCGACGCCATCGCCACCGCAGAGGCCCGCCGCGCCGTCGCCGCTGATGCGCTGTCGGTCGCCGAAGCCGCGCTGCGCAGCGCCCGTGACACCGAACGTGACGGCGAACGGCTGGCCGGTGAGGCGCGTGAGGCCCGCGCCCGCGCCGAGGCCCGCGCCGAAGCCGCCCGCGCCACGATGACCTATGCTGCCGAACGCATCATGGAAGAGGCCGAAGCGACGCCGGCGCAATTGTTGGACACACTGAAGGTCGACCCCGACAAGATGCCTGACGCCGAAAGCCTGGACACCGACGTGCAGCGCCTGAAGCGCCAACGCGAGGCGATGGGCGCGGTGAACCTGCGCGCAGAAGAAGACGCCAAGACGGTGAATGACGAATACGATGCGCTGGCCAAGGAAAAGGGCGATCTGGAAGAGGCGATCAAAAAACTGCGCGCCGGAATTTCTGGCCTGAACCGCGAAGGACGCGAGCGGTTGCTGACCGCCTTTGAGCAGGTCAACGCCAATTTCGGCACTCTGTTCACCCATCTGTTCAACGGTGGTGAGGCGCGGCTGGTGCTGGTCGAATCGGATGATCCGCTGGAGGCGGGCTTGGAAATCATGTGCCAACCGCCGGGCAAGAAACTGGCGACGCTGTCGCTGCTGTCGGGGGGCGAGCAGACGCTGACGGCGCTGGCGCTGATCTTTGGTGTTTTCCTTGCCAACCCCGCGCCGATCTGTGTGTTGGACGAGGTGGACGCGCCCTTAGACGACGCCAATGTGACCCGGTTTTGTGACCTGTTGGACGAGATGACCCGCCGCACCGAAACCCGGTTCCTGATCATCACCCACCACGCCGTTACCATGGCGCGGATGGATCGGTTGTTTGGGGTTACGATGGCAGAACAAGGCGTTAGTCAATTGGTGTCTGTCGATCTGAAACGCGCCGAGGCGATGGTGGCGTGATCGAGCAGGCTTTGCGCGCTGCCGGATTTGAGGGCGTGAAGGCTGTCGATGGCGTGATCTAAGCCCGCTCGACGGCGGTTTTGCCCGAGTTCACCGCAACGCGGGTGGGCGGCGCTTGGCACCTGACTTTTTCTGACCACTGCGCGCCAGCCTGAGCCAACGCGCGGAATTCACGGCCGCGCATTCCATTGCGCTGATGGACATTCACCTAGGTAAAACCCGAATCACGCTTCTGGCCAGCGCGGAAACCCTGCCGCTGTGGCGCGATCTGATGGACGCGATGATGGCAAGCTGCACCGCGTATCGGCGCGCAACAGGGCCACGCGACGCGGGTATGTCACTGACGCGCTTGGTCTGCCGTGCAACCGTCGCGCGCAATTTGTGACAAATCCGCCACTGGCAACCAACTTTTATGTGACAATCCAAATACAGTCATAATCTTTACCTCCGCTTGCGACAGTCTGGCCTCAGAGATGGAGGCCAAGATGCTGGAATTCCTGCCGAAAGAAGTGCGTGAAGGTTTGGACGCAGCGCGCAAACAGGCGCAAACCCGCAAGTCCCGGCTGCGCGTGCAGGTGGGTGAGGCGGTGTTTCCGGTGTTGCGATTCTGGCACGATGGCTTTGCTTTGGACGGTACGCTGACGCCAAATCTGCGCGGTCTGGTTGATGTTTACGACGGCGCGCGGCACATTTTCCAATGCCTGATCGTGGCCTCTTCGTCGGAAAACGGCGATCTGATTTGTGAATTCAAACGCTCGACCCATGTGATGGACAAGGCCCCGCTGGACTATTGGCGCGACGAAAATGCCCCTGTGGCCTTGCTGCCCAGGGCCTGACCTTTGCCGCTGTTCCCAGCGGCGTGGCGGCAAAAATCTCACGAATCTGGGTGTCTGACACGGCGATGCAGGCTGCGGCCCTGTTCCCTTTGATGATCGCCGCATCGGGCAGGGTATTGGGTTGGCCGTGGATCATGATATCGCCTCCGGGGTCAAAACCCCTCGTTTTGGCCGCCGCGATGTGGACTGGCGGCGGGGAATCCAAGCCAAGCGACAGGTGATAGGCGCTACCGAAGCTCAACCGATTGATCCGGTACGCCCCTTCGACCGTGTGGCCATCGCCTTGCCGCAAAGTGTCGCCTGCGGGCGAAAGGCCCAAGCCAATCTCATGGATACGCACCTGTTCCCCAGCTTGCAGCAGCGTCATGCGGCGGGCGGATTTCTCAACCACGATTCAGTCGATCTGCCCGACCAAGGCCGGTAAAATCGGCGTTATGGGCGGGCGCAGCGTGATCAGCGCCGCGCCCATGTCGAGAAAGGCCAGAAAACTCAGCGCGGAAAAGATCCGCGTCCGTTGCCTTATTGCAGATCGGCAAAGGCGGCTTGCAAACGCGTGACCGCCTCAATCACCTGCGCGCGCGGGCAGGCAAGGTTGAACCGCAGATAGCTTTCACCCCCCGCCCCGAATGGCGTGCCGTGGTTCGCCGCGATCCTCGCCTGCTTTTCCACCCGTGCGATAAACTCGGCCTGCGCCATCCCGGTGCCCGCGAAATCCACCCAAGCCAGATAGGTCGCTTCAAGGTTCATCGACCGCAGGCCCGGTATCGCATTGATGCCGTCGTTGAATATCTGCGCGTTCCCGTCCAGATACTCCACCAGAGCATCCACCCAAACCGCCCCTTCCGGCGAGTAAGCAGCGGTCGCCATGAACATCCCGAACGAATTCGGCGAAATCCCCATCGCATTCATCCGCGCCGCAAACTTGGCCCGCAAAGCCAGGTCGGCGATAATCACATTGCCCGAATGCGCGCCCGCGATGTTGAAGGTCTTGGTCGTCGCCGTCATCATCACCAAACGGTCGGCAATATCAGGTGCCGCATTGGCCATGACGGTGTGTTTCTGCCCCGGCATCACCAGATCATGGTGAATTTCGTCCGACACCAGAATCAGATCGTGCCGCACGCAAAAGTCTGCGACAGCGCGCAATTCGGCCTGCGTCCACACCCGCCCGCCGGGATTGTGCGGCGAACACAGGATCATCATGGTTTCGTGGCCGGTCAAACACGCTTCCCATGCCGCAAAATCCATCTCATACCGTCCGTCGACCAAGGCCAGCGGACATTCCGTCACGCCGCGCCCCGCGCCTTTGATCACCCGCGCAAAGGCATGGTAAACCGGGGTCGTCAGCACCACATCATCACCCGGCTTGGTGAAAGCATCGACGCACATCGCAGTGCCATTCACCAAGCCATGCGTGGTGAAAATCGCGGCGCGATCAACGGCCCAGCCATGGCGGGTTTGCATCCACCAACGGATTGCATCCTGATATTCGGCGTCGTCGCCGTAATAGCCGTAGACGCCGTGGGCCAGAACCTTCTCCAGCGCGACCTGCACACAATGGGGGGGGCGGAACTCCATATCCGCGACCCACATGGCGATGCCATCCTTGGCCGGGACGCCATAAAACGCCTCCATCGAATCCCATTTGACGGAATGGGTGCCAAAACGGTTCACTTGAGTGTCGAAGTCCATGCTCTGCCCGCCAGTTTGATAAGGTCCACAGTTCCAGATAGCGCCTTGTAATCGGGAAATCTTACCTCATAATACTGCCAAAACAGAAAAAAATAACAAGTTTAGCCGAAAAGACGGATAATTATTCCCAAGGGTCTAATTGCTGCCAATTTGGCCCGTTTTCCCCACACCCTCTTGCACCAATCCCCCCCGCGCCGTAAATCGAAAAGATGATCCGCGATATCCTGATCCATCCCGACCCAAGACTGAAGAAGCCTTGCGACCCCGTTGCACAGGTGACGCCCGAGATTTTGCAACTGGCCGCCGACATGCTGGACACCATGTATGACGCGCCGGGCATCGGTCTTGCCGCGCCACAGATCGGGGCGATGGTGCGGATGATCGTCATGGATTGCATCAAAGACGGCCCGCCAGAACCGATGGTGCTGCTGAACCCGGCGGTGATCTGGGCGTCGGAGGATCTGTCGACATATGACGAGGGATGTCTGTCGATCCCCGACCAATATGCCGAGGTCAAGCGCCCGGCATCGGTGACGGTGCGCTGGATAAATCTGCAAGGGGCCGCGCAACAACGGCAGTTTGAGGGCCTTTGGTCGACCTGTGTACAGCACGAAATTGATCATCTGAACGGCAAGCTGTTCATTGATTATCTTGGCCCGCTCAAGCGGCAAATGATCACGCGCAAGATGGAAAAGCTGAAGCGCGAATTGGCGCGTGGTTGATGGTGAACGGGGCATGCAATGACTGAACGGCTCTGTTTGCCTTACCCGCACCCCTGTCTGAAAGCCCCGGCACAAGATGTTGTGGCCATCACCGATGACATTCGGGCAATTTGGGCCGATATGGTGGACACGATGGACGCGATGCCGGGCTACGGTTTGGCTGCCGTGCAGATCGGCATCCCGTTGCGGCTGGCCGTCGTGGATTGTTCCGAGGGGCGTGGGCAGGCGATTTTGCTGGCCAATCCGATGGTCTTGCATGCATCAGGCCAGCTGCGCGAGCATGAAGAGGCCTCGCCCAACCTGCCGGGCGTATCGGCCGTGATCCGCCGTCCGCGCGCAGTGACGGTGCGCTACATGAACGCCGAAGGGGCCATGGAGGACCGCGATTTCGTCAACCTCTGGGCGACCTCGGTGCAGCATCAGATCGACCATCTGGCCGGCAGAATGTACTTTGACAGGCTGTCGGCGCTCAAGCGAAAAATGCTGCTCACGCGGGCTGAAAAACGGGCGAATCGCGTATGAAAATCATTTTCATGGGCACGCCGGATTTCTCGGTTCCAGTGCTGAATGCCTTGGCGCAACAGCATGAAATCCTTGCCGTTTACACCCAACCGCCCCGCCCCGCAGGTCGGGGAAAAGCCGACCGTCCAAGCCGCGTGCACGCCCGCGCCTTGGCGCTTGGTTTGCAGGTGCGGCACCCGGTTTCGCTGCGCAGCGAAGAGGTGCAGCATGACTTTGCTGCGCTGGCTGCGGATGTGGCGGTGGTGGTCGCCTATGGGTTGATATTGCCCCAAGCCGTGCTGGACGCGCCGCGTCTGGGTTGCCTGAACATCCACGCCAGCCTGTTGCCCCGTTGGCGCGGCGCAGCACCCATTCACCGCGCAATCATGGCGGGTGATGCGCAATCCGGCGTGTGCATCATGCAGATGGAAGCGGGGCTGGACACCGGCCCGGTTTTGCTGCGCGAGGCCACGCCGATTGGTGCAGAAGACACCACCGCCGACCTTCACGACCGTTTGTCAGCCATGGGCTCGCGCCTGATTTGCAATGCTTTGTCAGGTACTTACGCCGCCCAACCGCAAATTGCCGAGGGCGTCACTTACGCCACGAAAATCGACAAGGCCGAGTCGCGGATCGACTGGACGCAGCCCGCCGAAACGGTGGATCGCCTGATCCGCGGCCTGTCGCCCTTTCCCGGCGCGTGGTGCGTTATTGGCGGAGAGCGCGTGAAGTTTCTGCGCTCGCGTTTGGCGGCTGGGCAGGGCGAGCCGGGTCAAGTGTTGCAAGGTTTGACGATTGCCTGCGGCAGCGGCGCGGTGGAAATCCTTCAGGCACAACGCGAAGGCAAACGCCCAGTTGCTGTTTCGGATTTGCTGAACGGACTGACTTTGCCGGAAATATTAGGTTGAGCGACCCACTTTAATCTGTGCGGGTGGCCCCCATATTCTTTGCAGAAATCGGAGATTTGCCATGTCCGTCGTTGCCTTGATCATCATTGGAATCGCGGCCGGTTTCATTGCGACACGCGTGATGAAACTGAACACCGACGTGCTCACCACCATGGCAATCGGCATTGGTGGCGCATTGATCGGGGGATTTTTGTTGCGGACATTGTTGATGATGGTCGGTTGGATGGCTGGATTTGTGGGCGCAGTGTTTGGCGCTATCACACTGATTTGGCTGTATAAAGTCTATATCGCGCGTTGATCTGCGGCGCGGCGCAACGCTTCACCCAGGCGGAACGTCTTGCCGCCAGCACTGTCCCACATCAGCCGGCCCTGCCACGCCGCGAACATCATGGCGCCTGCGTCCCGGCCTTTGACCCCGCCGACCAATCGCACTGCCAGCGCCGCTTCAACCGATTTCCGCCACAAAGCCGCGCGTTCCATCAGCGCTTTGTCGCGCTGACTTGCGGTCAAAAGCGCAGGAATATCCACCTGCGCGCCGATGTCTTTCAAGAAGCCCTGCGCGCCTTTGGCTGACACCAAGGCCTCCAACTCCACCGCCGCAGTCAAGGTTTCCAAGTCCGTCCAACTGGCTGCAATTGCCGAGGCAATCATGGCATCCCGTGACCCATAACGTTGAACCAAAGTCGGCGCGGCAAGACCGCAGGCAGAGGAGATCAAACCAAAGGAAATGGCCTTGTCCCCTTCGGTCAGCAGCTTTCGCAGGACCAGAGCCAGAATTTCAGAGTCGGGAATGGTTTTTGTGCGTGCCATGACCTTAATATGAACGGTTATTCTTGAAATGAAAGAAATTTATGAGCGAAGGTTCTGAAATCAGTCGTCGACCTCATCCTCTGGCGTCAAAGGTCGCGTCGCCTGATCAATCCGTTTCACACCAGCATGCTTTTTCAACATCTTACGCGCAGTTTGGGTCAGCCCGATTTCCTTCAATACGCGCATGATGCGGTAGTGGATCGTGAAAATCTCCCGATCGGCAGGCAGCGCATCTCCCCGCAGTTTGCCGCCAAGGATGTAGTGTTGCTCCTCTGGCAGAATATTCCAGCCCAACCCGGCCCTCTGAATGGCCAGAGGCAGACTGATCTGATCCAGATATGGCCGTTTGCCCGGAACATCGGGATGCGCATCCAGCGTTTGCGCGACATCCATCCAGATCTGTGGAAAGCTCTTTCCTTCAGGGGTGCGGAATTGTTCTGGGAATGTGAACAATCCAGAGCTGAAATACGGAATTCGGCCGCGTGCGCCCTTCTGGCGCATCAGCCGAATGCGATCTGCCGGGACGTCCATGCCGCAGGCCTTGTAGATCTGGTCCCAATCCGACGTTTTCCCCCAGACCATCGATGCTGCCGGCGTGAGGGAAACATGGCCGTCCATCACCAGATTTTCAACGGAGTTGGGACGCAGGCACAGGATGTCGCTGTCAAAAAATGCAGAGAATTCAGTATCTCGCGGCTCCAAGGTGGCCAAAATCTTGTTGCCGTGCGGGTAGGGGGGATCAAAGCGTCCTGCCACCTGAAAGCTGCGCAGATCGCAATTCAGGCGACGCAGGATTTCTTTTACATCAGGGGAAATCTGGTCCAGTTTGATGTCTGGGCAGTAGCCCACCAGAGCAACGGTATCGCCAAACTGTTCGCGCAGCGAGGCGGCCAGAAAGCAAGCCATCACCTCGTATTCCGGCGGCTCGACGATGAAAAAAACGGTCAGTTTCTGAGCCATAGCCTTCCTGTACTGCTGCTGCGCCCATGCGGACACCTTTTTCCGAACTATGCCCGCCAATACGACCGCTGTCACCCTTTGACCCGCAAGTCGAAAGGTTTTCAGGCCGCAACTGGTGTCAAATTGGAAACTATTGGCCTTCCTGCCACATATTTTTCGCCCGTTTCCCGAGGGTTGGCCGGACTCTTGCTGCAACGCAGGCGCTTGTCCTATGATGCACCACAAGACCACCAGACCAGAAACCGGACGCAAACCGGTTCACGATGGAATGAGGCAGGCAAGTGGGCAGCGGTGTGAGTGCGAAGCAGATGAAAACCAGCGAAACCCAAGCAGATGGTCGTCCCAAGGGTGCGGCCGAGCCTTGGGGGGCTGTTGATTTCCCTTTGAAGCGCCACGTCAGTCCGCATGGCCAAGTCACCGCTGTCTCGATGATGAAGGACGAAGGGCCCTATGTGATTGAATGGGTCGCGCATCATCTGGCAATTGGGTTTACCGACCTGGTTGTCTATACGAACGATTGTTCGGATGGCACCGATGACATGTTGATCCGGCTGGAGGAACTGGGCCTTTGCCACCACCGCCGCAACGTGATTCCCGAAGGCATCCGGCCCCAACCATCGGCCCTGAACCATGCACAGGCGGAACCGGTGGTGCAGCAGTCGGACTGGGTTTTGGTGTTTGACGCGGACGAGTTCCTGTCGATCAAATACGGAGACGGCACGCTGGATGATCTGATCGGCGCGGCTGTCGACAAGGGGGCCAATGGCATCGTGGTGACTTGGCGGATCTTCGGGTCAGGCGGTGTGGTGGATTGGTCACGCGCGCCGGTCACGGAACAATATCTATGGGCCGCACCCCAGACTTGGAACAAGGGCTGGGGCGTCAAAACGCTTTTCACCTTTGATGTTGATTATTGGAAACTGGGCATTCACCGGCCGAAGATGAAGAATCGGCACATCGAAACGGAGTTTCCCGACAAGATCAAATGGCTGAACGGGTCGGGCAGCGAGATGGAGGATTATTTCAAGTTCCGCGGCTGGCGGTCGATCACGCGGACGGTTGGATATGACTGGGTGCAGCTGAATCATTATGCTGTGAAATCGGTCGACAGCTATGCCATCCGCAAGATGCGGGGCAATGTGAACAACAAGGCGGATAAGTACAATTCCGACTATTGGAGCCTGCAGGACCGCAACGAAGTGCGCGATGACACGATGTTACGCTACACCGAAAGCCGGGGTCGGATCATCGCGCAGCTGCTGAAGGACCCTGTCCTGAGCCGCCTGCATACAGCCGCTTTGGCGCGGGCCGAAGGGCGGCTGGCAGAATTGCGGCAGACCGAGGCGTATCAGCAGTTGGTGGCCGATCTGGCACTGGCTTCGGCGGTTCCGATCACGCAGATCGTCGCGAAACCGCCGCAGGCGCGCGACAAGGAAAAGATCGCCGCACTGATGTCTGACGTGGAAAAGAAGCGCGGTGCCAAGGCCAGGGAAGAGCGGGCTTCCCTCCCGAAACACCCGGTGGAATCGGTGCCGATGGGGTCTTATACCCTTGGCGAGATTGACCTGTCGCAAGATATTGCTTCGGATTGGTTTGCAAATCACACCGTCAAGATCCCTGCAGACTCCCGCGTTTTTGCCGCGCATGTGCTGCCCTTGATCCAATCTGGCAAGTTTGAGCGTGGGCTGGCGCGACGGATGCCGCAGGTGTTGGCGCAGGGCGCGAAGGTGCTGGAAATCGGTGCTGCGGTGGGCTTTCTGGCCGCCCATTGCGCCAATACCCGCGCCGATCTGACCGTTGTCATGCAAGAGGACAATGCGGGCCTGCGACACATGCTGTTGACCGTCTGCGCCATAAGTGAGCGGGCGTTCACTGACAGGTTTCGCTTGCTGGATCAACCGCTTGGCGATGATCCGGCGCAGGGGATTCTGGCATTGATTGCGGCAGAAAAGCCCGATGCCCTGCTTTTGACTGATCCGCGATTGTCCCCCGGTGTTCTGAGCAAGATGCTGCAATCTCTGCCCGCCCCGGCCCCCAGCCAGATTTTTCTCTATGGCCGGCTGTTAGAGCAATGGCACCCGCAGATTGACGATATCGCGGCACTTTTGGCCGCTTTGGGGTATGTGTCAGACTATGGTTTTGACCCGAACATCGCCCGTGGCTTCCGGCTTGGCGACCCGGATCCGTCCGACGACCCCAGCTAGCGCTTTGCTGGGTAACCCCATTTCAATACGGCATCATTTGAAACACCGAAACAGAGGCAGTACCCCATGTCCACTCCAATTCGCAGACCCGTCGCCTCGCTTTGGATTGGCGAAAGGCTGCATTATCTCAACCAGTTGTGCCTTCTCAGCCATGTCAAACACGGCCATCCGACCACGCTTTACTGCACGGATACGGTGACGAATGTGCCCGAGGGCATCATCGTCAAGCCCGCCACGGACATCATGGCGATTGACATGGACATCGTCCGGCAGACTTCGGAAAGCTTTCTGTCCAACGTTTTTCGCTACAAGATGATCGAGAAAACCGACGCGGTCTGGATTGATTGCGATGCGTTCTGTCACAAACCCTTCCCGGATGAGATGCAGAATATCTACGCAGGGCATGGGTTTAGGGGCGCGTTGAATTGCGGTGTGGTCTATATTCCGCAAAAGGGTGAGTTGATCCGTCAATTGCTGGACTATTACGACAACCTGCCCGACGCCCCCGCCTGGTTCAACAAGCAGCAACGCAAACGCATTGAAAAGCAAGACAGCAGCCTGCCGCAAGCCGTCCGCATCTACAATGCCGAGCGCACGGCCTTTGGTCCGCAGGCCTTTACCTATTTTGCCCAGCAGACCGGCGACTTTGAAAAGGCGCTAACCTCGGATTACCTCTATCCGGTGCCGTTTCAGTTGAATGACGTGTTCTACGATCCCTATGGCCGGGTTGAGGGGCATTTCACCGACAACACGCTGTCGGTGCATCTCTACACCAATGGCACCAAGCCTTGGTGGCGCAAGAACCCCCCGATGCCCAATTCCTATGCCGCCCGGATGTGTGCCGAAATCGGTGTTGATCCGGCAGGGGCGCTGGAAGAATAGCCGATGGATGAACAAGGGTTCGTGGCCACTCAAGTCGCGCACCGGTTGGGGGCGATTGGGGCCGCGCGCCTCAGTCTTGGCGATACCGCGCGCGATTATGCTGTCAGCGTCAGTTCTGGCGGTGCTCTGGCGTGGCATGCCGCCGCCCATGCGCCCTATCCGGCCAACGGCTGGTGGGCGAACCCCGATCGGCCCGATCTGCCCAACAATTCGGCGCGCGGGGTCCAGCCTGAAAAGTCGCAAGGCGCGCTGCGGTCTTTGCTGCGCGCCGGTGCCGATTTTGATCTGATGATCGACATGCAGGACCGCCGCGTGCGGTCGCTGCAAACGCCCGAGGGCGAGGTATTCCCGACCTTTGTCTTCAATCGGCTGGAGGGCGCGGCGGGCCGCATCCTCTGGCCGATGCCCACCGATCTGCATGAAATCGGCGCGAACGCCTTCCTTGGCCCGTTCCCCGACCCCGATGCGCTGCCCTTTGCCGATCGCAGCCCGATGGTGGTCTGGCGCGGTGGCATGACGGGGCGGGGCGGGCGCGGCGATGTGCGGCAAGAGGGCCACCGCTTTCAAAAGCTGTTCGCCGAGGTGGTGCAGGGCCGCCGCACCCTGTCATGGGCGCATAAAAAGCTGCACGACTTTCCCCGTTTTGCCTTTGTGCGCCATTTGGCCACCCATCCCCGCGCCGATGTGGCCTTGATTGCGCAGGACTGGCTGCACCCGCTGTCACAGCCCATACTCGCGCCGATGACGAGGCCCACCCTGCCGCAGCGCGCTCAGGCCCGGCACAAGTACATCGCCGTGTTGCGCGGGGCCGATCTGGCGTCGTCCTTCTTCTGGACGATGAACAGCGGCTCTTTGGGGCTGGTGATGGAAACGCCGTGGGAAAGCTTTGCCTCGGTGCATTTCAAGCCTTGGGTGCATTATGTACCGTTCAATGTGGATATGTCGGATTTCGACGAACGCTTTGGCTGGTGCGAAGCCAACCCCACCGACTGCGCCGAAATGGTGCAGGCGGCGGGGCAGATGTGCCACTCTCTGGCACGGCAAGACTGGCGAGATTTGGCGGACCGGGCGGTGATCAAAGCCCTGCGCGCCGTTTTGATGGGATAGGAAAGATCATGGCCAAGAAGAACAAGCCCACGCCCGATGCGGACGTTCTACCTCAGACCGAGGCCGAACAGCGCGCCGAAGTGATGATCCGCCGCATGAAGCGCAACCTGCGCAAATCATGGGCCGAAGGCTATATGACCGCCATCTGTGCCATGTTGAAACCCGGTGATCTGGTGATGGACCTCGGCGCGAACATGGGCGTGGTGACGGCGGTGTTGGCCGCGACCGGGGCTGATGTGATCGCCTATGAACCCGATCCGTTTGCCTTTGGCACCCTGCAGCAAAAGTTTGGCGACATGCCCAATGTCACTTTGGTCAATGCCGCTGTGGGCGTGGGCACGGGTACCGTGCGGCTGAGGCGGGCGGATAACTTCGGTGACAACCCCGAGGGCGCCTCGGTCAAAAGCACCATTCTGGACGGTGGCCGCCGGATTGATGCCGCAAACGCGGTCGAAGTGCCGCTGCTGGATTTCCCGGGGCTGGTGCGCGAAACTGTGGCCATGCGCGGCGAAATTGCCTTTGTCAAAATGGACATCGAAGGCGCGGAACTGGACATTCTGGAGGTCATGCACCGCGACGCCCTGTTTGCAAACATCCGCTGCCTTGTTGCCGAAACGCATGAACGTAAATTCAAGGACCTGCGCGAACGCTACAAGGCCCTGCGCGAGGTCGTCGCCGAGGCCTACCCACCGGGCAAGGTCAATCTGGATTGGATTTGACCGCGTTGCCGCCTGTTGCTACTGCCTGACCCAAACTTCGTAAGGATTTCCGGTGTTCCCTGACTGGCCCAGCTTTGTGGCGACCCAAGAAGTGCTGATCGCGATGCGGTTTTCATATTTCGGCAATTCGGGCTGGAAAAGCGAGTTCTCCAAAGACCCCGGCCTGCTCTTCGATGAAGACCGGTTGAAAATGCGGCTGGCCCTGCTGGAAACCCTGCCGCTGCCGTCATTGGCGGCGCAAACCGATCAGAACTTTCACCTCATGGTGCTGTGTTCTGACACCATGCCCGATTGGGCGTTGGACACTCTGGCTGAAATCTGCAGCGAACTCCTGCCCGCCGAACGCGTCACCATCGCCCCGCGCCCCTACGGCTTTGCCCACCGCCACCTGACGTTGTTCATGGCCGACCGCTATGGTCCCGGCCTCGGCATTCATGCTGTTCTGGACGACGACGACGCGCTGGCGATGGATTTTGTGTCAACATTGCGCGAGGTTCTGGCCTCGCTGCCGCCGATCGAAGTCGAAGACGACATGCGTTTTGTGTCTTTCCCCAACGGTTATGGCCTGCTGATCGAAGACGGCGAGATGCCCGATCATCGGCTCTATCTGCACCGCTATCCCTACATCAACCTTGGCCTGTCGATGGTGGCGGCCACAGGCGGCAAGAACCTGTTCTCGATCCGTCACCGCAAAACCCCCGCCGAATACAATTGCCGCCTTTACCGCCGCAAAACCATGTTCATCCGCAGCGTGAACCCGGTGAACGACAGCCGCGTCGAGGTGTCGGACAGATGGGTGCCGGTGTTGAACTGGCGCGGCCACAAAGACCTGCGCCATCGCTTCGCCTTCCTGACCGAAATCTGAACCCTTCAAACTTATCTAAAATTTGCGTTTCATCTTGGTGAAAATATCCCGGGGGTGCGGGGGCTGGCCCCCGCCTCTTGTGCCGCACATCACCCTTTGAACGGTGCCATCCCCGCCCGCGCCAATTCATCCGCCCGCTCATTCTCGGCATGCCCCGCATGCCCCTTGATCCAGCGCCAGACCACCTTGTGCCGTGCCTGCGCCAGATCCAGCCGCTGCCACAGATCGACATTCTTCACCGGGGCCTTGCCGGCGGTCTTCCAGCCGTTGCGCTTCCAGCTGTGGATCCACTCGGTCACGCCGTTTTTCACATAGGCGCTGTCGGTCACGATGGTCAGCTCTGACACCCGTGTCAAAGCCTCCAGCGCCGAAATCGCGGCCAGAAGTTCCATGCGGTTGTTGGTGGTATGCGCCTCGCCGCCGTTCAGCATGCGTTCTTTCACCACCTGCCCGTCTTCGCGCGCGATCATCAGAACTCCCCAGCCGCCGGGGCCGGGATTGCCGGAACAGGCCCCGTCAGTATAGGCAAAAAGATCAGCCATCATGGTTGCTTGGCCCGGTTTTTGGCCTTCTTGACCAGACCCGTCGGGGTGCTGTCTTGCAGAATTTTCAGCACCGCCTGCACCCGTTCGGCATCGGCGGGAATGGGGAAACGCTCCAGCTCGACATAGGTGTCATCCAGCAGCACGCGACCGGCAACAGAGCCGCCACCAATTGGAATCTCATCCCCGGAAACCGATTTTGGCGGGTTGTTCAGCAACGCCTCGGCATAAAATTCAATCGCATCACCCATGGCCTTTTGCGCGGAGGGCGGGAATTTCCGCGTCACCGTGGCGCAGCCCGGAGCCTCTTCGGCATAGCCCTTGCAATAGGTGGCCTGAACCGTCCCGTCGCTCAGAAACGCAACCCGGTAATCCCAAGCGTATTCCGGCGGCAAGCTGCCACTGTTTTCACCCCAAGAGGCGACGACCACGGGGGGTTGCGCCAGAAGCGGCGTCGCGATCAGGCCAAGGGCCAGAATGATCCGTTTCATCTTCCGTCCTCAAAAATCTGGCTCACAGATAAAGCCCAATCGCCAAAGATGCCAGCACCCCAAAGGTCAGGATCAACCGCAACCGCATCCACCACGCGGGCGCAAGCCCCTGTCGCCAGAAATAACAATCCAGCCCCAAAAGCCCGACAAAGCCCAGCATCAGCGCAGAAATCGCCTGCGGTGTCGGTCCCATCGTGGTGAAAAACGCCCAAAGTGCGGGGATCACCGACAGCCCATAACCCATCGCCGCTGCCCGCCCGGTGGCCTTGGTGGCAAAGCCCCAGAGCACGCCGGACATGAAAGACAGGATCACCACGCCGTAATGCAGCATGATCCGGTCTTCCCAGCCCCGCACCGGGGTCGGCACAGCCGCCAACCCGATCAAGGCAAGACCCGCGAACGGGATCAATCCCGCCAGACCCAGCCACAGCGCCGATCTGGGGATCATACCGCGTCTCGCAAAATGCGCGGCACTTTGAACTCGATGTTTTCCTGCGCGGTTTCGACCAGTTCAACCGTCGTCTCATACCTTGCGCGGAAGGCGTCGATCACTTCGTTGACCAACACCTCTGGCGCCGAAGCCCCTGCCGTGACGCCCACTGACCGGATGCCCTCCAGCGCGCGCCAGTCGATATCCGTCGCCCGCTGCACCAGTTGGGCATAGTCGCAGCCCGCCGTCTTGCCGACCTCGACCAGCCGCATCGAGTTCGACGAATTCGGCGCGCCGATCACCAAAAGGGCGTCTATTTTGCCCGCCATCGCCTTGACCGCCGCCTGTCGGTTGGTGGTGGCGTAGCAAATGTCTTCCTTATGCGGCCCGACAATGGCCGGGAACCGCGCCTGCAAGGCCGCGACAATGCCTGCGGTGTCATCGACCGACAAAGTGGTCTGGGTGATATAGGCCAACCGCCCCGCATCCCGCACCACCAGCCCTGCAACATCGGCGGCGGTTTCCACCAGCAGCACCTCACCTTGCGGCAATTGCCCCATGGTGCCAATGGTTTCGGGGTGGCCCGCGTGACCGATCATCACCATCTGCAAGCCCGCCTCGAAATGGCGCTGCGCCTCATTGTGCACCTTTGTCACCAGTGGGCAGGTGGCATCCACCGCAATCATCTGCCGGGCAGCGGCCGCCGCTGGCACCGATTTCGGCACCCCATGCGCCGAGAAAATCACTGGGCGGTCTTGCGGGCAGTCGTCCAACTCCTCGACAAACACCGCCCCTTTGGCGCGCAGGGCATCGACGACGAATTTGTTATGTACGATCTCGTGGCGCACATAAACGGGCGCACCCCATTTCTCGATCGCCAGCTCGACGATCTTGATGGCGCGGTCCACTCCGGCGCAAAATCCGCGCGGGGCGGCAAGGTACAGGGTCAGTTGGGGCATCTGGGTTCTCGCGTTTGACACAGACCTAAGCCGCCGATGCGCAGCCGTCTAGTCTTGCGGCTCAAAGTAAAATGGCCCGGCCGCCAATTCGTGCAGCCGCTCCACCACCCGTTGCGCCTTGTCCTTGCTGGCAAAGGCGCGTTTGGGGATCACGATGGGGGCGTTGTGGCTAAGCACGAAGATATGCGTCGGCGTGTCCAGCACCTGCCCGACGAGTTCCGGCGACAGATAGGCCGTCTCTTCGCTGTCAATCTCGGACCCCGCGATGCAGTCGATCCATTCCTCATATGCCGCCAGTCGCGGCACCGGCACCATCCGCGCTGCCCGCCACTGCCGCCAGATCTGGATTGCGATCAGCAACAGCGCAAATTGCACCGCCAGCACGGCCAGAAACACGCCCCAGTTCTGCCAAGAGCCCTGCGTTCCACCAACGCCGTCCGGCAACAGGCCAAAGACTGCCCCCCCTGCGACGAACCACCCACCAAGCGCCCATTGTGCGCGCCCTGACCATTTGCGGCGCAATCGCAGATAGGCAAGAGCATCGGCACGGGTCAGAGTGAACTCATGCCGTTCCAGCAAGCCACCGTCGAAATCGCGGGCAGGCGCAAATGCGAAAGCCGGGGCGGTTTCCAGCCCCGGCTTTTGCGCGGTTTCAGCCGAAGTCACTTGACCTCGACCGACAATTCCTCACGTTCCAGACGCGGTTCGCGCGGTGGACGTCCAAGCACGTCACGCAATTCGTCCAACTCGATAAAGTTGTCGCACTGGCGGCGCAATTCGTCGGCGATCATCGGCGGTTGACTGCGGATGGTGGACACCACCGAAACCCGCACGCCCTGCCGTTGCAGGCTTTCGACCAAGGGTCTGAAATCGCCGTCGCCCGAGAAGATCACAACATGATCAACGTGCGGCGCAAGTTCCATCGCATCGACTGCCAACTCGATGTCCATGTTGCCCTTGACCTTGCGGCGGCCCTGGCTGTCTGTGTATTCCTTGGCCGGTTTGGTGACCATGGTGAAGCCATTGTAGTGCAGCCAGTCGACCAGCGGGCGGATGGGCGAATAATCGTCATTCTCAAGCAGCGCTGTATAGTAGAAGGCCCGCAGCAACTTGCCGCGACGCATGAACTCTTGACGCAGAAGCTTGTAGTCGATGTCGAAACCCAAAGCCTTGGCGGCCGCGTAAAGGTTCGATCCATCGATGAACAGCGCGAGCCGATCATCTTTGTAAAACATTCGTCTTCCCCTCGAAAAAACTGTCCCTCAATCGAACTTCCGTAAGCGACCCACTTAATATAGGCAGCTCGAATGACTGGAGTATTGAGTAGCAGCGAAAAACACTGTCGGGCAAGATACCCAAAAGATCGGCAAGACACCCCAAAGAACAAAGTAGCACTTACAGTGATCACAGAAAAGAACGCTCTGGTTGCGTTCGGCGCAAATCTGCATTTTGGTGGATTTTCGCCGGAACAATCGGTTATTGGTGCCGTTGCGGCGCTTGCCGCCGAAGGGCTGCCTGTCACCCGACTGAGCAACCTTTATCAAACGCCGTGTTTTCCGCCCGGCGCCGGTCCCGACTATGTAAATGCTGCCGCAAGCATTTCCCTGCCACATGACAAAACGGCCGCGGATGTCTTGAGGATTTTGCATCAGGTTGAAGCACAATTCGGTCGAGAGCGGGCGACGCGTTGGGGCATGCGGACCTTGGACCTTGATTTGCTGGCATTGGGCGATTCGATTTCGCCCGAAAAGGACATCGTGCAACATTGGCTGGATATGCCCGCAGACCAACAGCGCCACGCCACCCCGGACCGTCTGATCCTGCCACATCCGCGCATGCAGGACCGCGCCTTCGTTCTGGTGCCGCTGGCCGATGTTGCCCCCGATTGGCGCCATCCCATCCTGCAAAAAACCGTCGCGCAGATGCTGGCGGCGCTGCCGCTGGCAGAGGTGGCGCAGGTGGTCGCGCTGCACCCCGTTGCATCTGATTGATTATGCGCTTGTCAAGCCCCGCCATCGCGCCTAAATAGGCGTTTCCAAAGCCCCCAAGCCCTACTGGAGTCCATTATGGCCCGCGTGACGGTTGAAGATTGCGTTGACAAGGTTCCGAACCGGTTCGAACTGGTGTTGCTTGCCGCTCATCGCGCCCGCGAAATCCAGGCTGGCTCTGCCACCACCGTGGATCGTGACAATGATAAGAACCCGGTTGTTGCTCTGCGCGAAATCGCTGAGGAAACCCAACTGGCCGACAGCCTGCGCGAGCGGATGATCGAGGGTTATCAGACTCAGATCGAAGTCGATGAGCCGGAAGAAGATCAGATGGCTTTGTTGATGTCGGGTGAAGTTGACCGTCCGATGCAGGACGACATGTCCGAAGAAAAGCTGCTGCGTGCGTTGATGGAAGCCCAAGGCGAACTGTAACGGCGCGAACTTTAATCCCCAAAGGGGCCTTGTGGGGCGGTGATGATCGACGTTGAAGACCTCATCGCCCTTGTTCGCAACTACAACCCCCGCTGCAACGCCCATCTGATCCGCAAGGCGTACAGCTACGGTCTGGACATGCACGAGGGCCAATGGCGCAAGTCGGGTGAGGCGTATTTCACCCATCCCGTCGCCGTCGCTGCCATTCTGACCGAGCAGCATCTCGATGATGCCACCATCATCACCGCCCTTTTGCACGACACCATCGAGGACACCAAATCCACTTACGCCGAAGTGGCCCGCCTGTTTGGCGAAGAGGTGGCGGAACTGGTCGATGGCGTCACCAAGCTGACCAACCTGCAATTGTCCTCCACCGAATCGCAGCAAGCGGAAAACTTTCGCAAGCTGTTCATGGCGATGTCCAAGGACCTGCGGGTGATTCTGGTCAAATTGGCCGACCGTCTGCACAACATGCGCACGATCAAATCCATGAAGCCGGAAAAGCAGGCGCAAAAGGCCCGCGAAACCATGGAAATCTTTGCACCACTGGCCGGCCGCATGGGCATGCAGTGGATGCGCGAAGAACTGGAAGACCTGTCTTTCCGCGTGCTGAACCCCGAAGCGCGCAATTCCATCATCCGTCGGTTTCTGACCCTGCAGCGCGAATCGGGGGATGTGGTGCATCAGATCACCGCCGATATCCGCACCGAACTCGACAAAGTGCAGATAGAGGCCGACGTCTATGGCCGCGCCAAAAAGCCCTATTCGATCTGGCGCAAAATGCAGGAAAAGGATCTGGCGTTTTCCAGCCTGTCCGACATCTATGGTTTCCGTGTGATCTGTGATTCCGTGGGCGATTGTTACCGCATTCTGGGCGTTATCCACCAACGCTGGCGCGCGGTGCCCGGACGGTTCAAAGACTATCTGAGCCAGCCAAAAACCAACGGCTACCGGTCCATCCACACCACCGTATCGGGCCGCGGCGGCAAGCGGGTCGAGGTGCAGATCCGCACCCGCGAGATGCACGAAGTGGCCGAGGCCGGCGTCGCCGCGCATTGGTCTTACCGCGAAGGCGTGCGCGCCAAGAACCCCTTTGCGGTTGATCCGGCCAAATGGATCGCGTCGATGACCGAACGTCTGGACGAAGGCGATCACGACGAATTTCTGGAAAACGTCAAACTGGAAATGTATTCCGATCAGGTGTTCTGCTTCACCCCCAAGGGCGATGTGGTGCAACTGCCGCGCGGTGCGACGCCGCTCGATTACGCCTATTCCATCCACACCCGCATCGGCAATTCCTGCGTGTCGGCCAAGATTGACGGCATCCGCGTGCCGTTGTGGACCCGGCTCAAGAACGGCCAATCGGTGGAAATCATCACCGCCGAGGGCCAGAAACCTCAGGCGTCCTGGATCGACATTGTCACCACAGGCCGCGCCAAGGCCGCGATCCGCCGATCCTTGCGGGAAGAGGATCGCGGCCGTTTCGTGCGCCTTGGTCACGAACTCGCCCGCGCCGCCTTTGAACATGTCGGCAAGAAGGCCAGCGACAAAGCCCTGCGCACCGCCGCCAAAATGCTGGGTCTGGCGGACGAAGCCGACCTGCTGGCGCGTCTGGGCTCTGCCGAACTGACCGCACGCAAGGTGGTCGAAACCCTGTATCCCGAACTGGCAATGGTCGCGGGGGACGAGGTGGACAGCAGCCGTGCCGTCGCGGGCCTGACCGCCGATCAAACCTTTCGCCGCGCGCCTTGCTGCCAACCGGTGCCGGGCGAACGCATCGTCGGCATCACCTATCGCGGTCAGGGCGTCATCATCCACGCCATCGATTGCCCGGCACTGGAGGAGTTTGAAGAACAGCTCAACCGCTGGGTCGATCTGCATTGGCACTCTGGCCGGCACGCGTCGGTCAACACCGTCAGCCTTGATGTGGCGATTTCCAACGATGCCGGCGTTCTGGGCCGCATCTGCACCTTGATCGGAGAGCAGAAGGCCAACATATCTGATTTGCGCTTCACGGAACGTAAACCGGATTTTTACCGGCTTATCATCGATGTGGACTTGCGCGACGTGGAACATCTGCACATGGTCATGACGGCACTCGAGGCTGAAACCGATGTCGCGCAGGTGTCACGCCATCGGGATATGACAAGAAAACCCTGACCTTATCGGGGATTAGGAAGGACAAGGCCAAAGTGGTCTTCAAGCGTCGCAAACCGTTGGGCTGGCTCGCGTGGCTGCGTGAGATGATCTACCCTCGGGGTGGATTTCGCAGGGCCACGCGCTATGTCATGCACCGCATGAGTCGTCTCCCCGACGAGCCGCACCGAATCGCCCGTGGCATCTTTGCCGGGTCGCTGATCGGGTTCTTGCCGCTGCCGGGATTGCAGTTCGCGGGCGCTTGGGCTGCGGCGCGTCTGATGCGCGGTAATGTGTTGGCGGCCTTGCTGGGTACGTTCAACACCAACCCCATCACCACACCGTTCTTCGCGGTGTTTGCGATGTCGCTTGGCCACTGGCTGTTGGGGGTAGAGGCCCCGCTTTCGGCGGGCGAAATCGGCCGCGCCTTTGGCCGTGCGGGCCAGGATCTGTGGCGCAACATCGAAGCCATCTTCACCGAGGACCGCATGCAATGGGGTGGCCTGCTTCAGTTCTGGCACGACATCTATTTGCCCTATTTCATCGGCGCGCTGATCCCTGGCATCGTGATTTCTCTGGTGGCGTATTATGTCACCATTCCGGTGGTGCAGGCCTATCAAAAGGCCCGTCATGCCAAAGCTGATGAACGCCGCGAGCGGCGGCACAAGCTGAAGGTGGCTTTGGTTGATGCAGCCGCCCGCCTGCGCCCGCACCGTGAGCATGAAAAGGGTGAGGGCGACGGCCCGACAACCTAAGGAAAAGACAATGGAAAAGCAAAGACTGGGCATCAACATCGACCACGTTGCCACTGTGCGCAATGCGCGTGGCTCGGTCTGGCCTGATCCGTTGCGGGCGGCCTTGCTGGCCGAGGCGGCAGGTGCCGACGGCATCACCGCCCATCTGCGTGAAGACCGCCGCCATATTCGCGATGCGGACATGGAGGCGCTGCGGGCAGGCATCGGCATTCCCTTGAACTTTGAATGCGCCGCGACCGATGAAATGGCCGAAATCGTGCTGCGCTTGCGTCCGCATGCGGTCTGTCTCGTGCCCGAAAAGCGCGAAGAACGCACCACCGAGGGTGGGCTTGATGTCGCAGGCGACGAAAACCGTCTCGCCCATTACATCGCCCCTCTGCGCGATGCCGGCTGCCGGATTTCCATGTTCATCAGCCATGACCCCCGCCAGATAGAGGCATCCGCCCGCATCGGTGCCGCTGTGGTCGAACTGCACACCGGGCTTTACTCCGAACTGCACGCCGAAGGCCGGATGGCCGAGGCTGACGCCGAACGCGCCGCTTTGGTCAAAGGCGCAGCCCTTGCCGACAGTTTGGGGCTTGAGGTTCACGCGGGCCACGGCCTGACCTACGACAACGTCGCCGCCATCGCGGCCATTCCGCAAGTGCGAGAGCTGAACATCGGCCATTTCCTGATCGGCGAGGCGGTCTATGTCGGCCTCGGCCCCGCGATCGAAGAAATGCGCCGTCTGATGGATCAGGCGCGGGGTCTGTAGCCGTGGCGCCCGTGCCAAACCGCAAGGCCTTGCGCCGATGATTCTTGGCATCGGGTCCGACCTTGCGAACATCGACCGGATAGAATCCACGCTGGCCCGCTTTGGGGACCGTTTCAAAACCCGCGTCTTTACCGATCATGAACAGCGCAAAGCCGAAAGCCGCCCGCGCGCCATCGCCGCCACCTATGCCAAACGCTGGGCCGCGAAAGAGGCTTGTTCCAAGGCGCTGGGCACTGGCTTGCGGATGGGGATCGCGTGGAAGGATATGGCGGTGTCGAACCTGCACTCGGGCCAACCCGTGATGCACCTGACCGGATGGGCGGCAGAGCGGCTGGCGCAGATGACTCCGCCGGGGCATTCCGCGTTGATCCATGTCACCCTGACCGATGATCATCCATGGGCGCAGGCCTTTGTGGTGATAGAGGCCCGCCCGATCCCTGCCAACGCGCCTGCGTGAACTTGACTAAAGTCCCGCCCGCGCGCATGTAGCGCCAAACCTTACAAGGAAACGACCCATGGCCAGCAAGGCAAACAGTGAAGGCGGCATTCTGGAAACGGTGAAAACCGTGGTCTACGCGCTGCTGATCGCGGGTCTGTTCCGGTCTTTGTTCTTTCAGCCATTCTGGATTCCGTCCGAGTCGATGAAAAGCACCCTGCTGATCGGGGATTTCATCTTCGTCAACAAGATGGCCTATGGCTATTCGAAATACTCCTGCCCCTTCGCGCTTTGCCCCATTTCGGGCCGGATTCTGGCCTCTGAACCTGTCCGGGGCGATGTGGTGGTGTTTCGCCACCCGGTCAACGGCTCCGACATGGTCAAGCGCCTGATCGGTCTGCCCGGCGACACCATTCAGGTCAAAGACGGCGTGCTTTACATCAACGGCGCAGCGGCCCCTCAAACACCAGATGGCGTGTTTGAAGAACGGATGGAGCCGCAAGGCCCGATGAAAAACCGCCCGCGCTGCGAAAACGACGTGGTCGGTGATGGCGCGATCTGTTCAAAGTCGCGGTCGATTGAAACCCTGCCCGAAGGCCGCAGCCATACTGTTCTGAACATTGAACCCGATGGTTTTGCCGACAACACCGATGTGTTCACCGTGCCTGCAGGCAATTATTTCTTCATGGGTGACAACCGCGACAATTCACAGGACAGCCGCTTTGCCCAAGCCGTGGGTGGCGTTGGCTTTGTGCCTGCCGAATTCCTGATCGGCCGCGCGGACCGGATCATGTTCTCGTCCGCGGGCACCTCGATGCTGTATTTCTGGACTTGGCGGTCAGACCGTTACTTCAAAGCGGTGGAATAGGACGGCGCGTGCGGCTTTCGACGGAACTTCGGGCATTTGAGGCGCGCATCGGGCATCCGTTCCGCACGCCCGAATTGCTGCTGCGCGCGGTGACGCATGCGTCACTGTCCTCACCCACAAGACCAGACAACCAGCGGCTGGAATTTCTGGGCGACCGCGTGCTGGGTCTGGTGATGGCCGAGGCGCTGCTGATCGCCGACACCGCCGCGTCAGAAGGCCAGCTCGCCCCCCGCTTCAACGCGCTGGTGCGCAAGGAAACCTGCGCCGAAGTTGCCCGCGATGTCGGTCTGGGCGATGTGCTGAAACTCGGCCGCTCCGAAATGCTGTCCGGGGGCCGTCGCAAAGAGGCGCTGCTGGGCGACGCGATGGAGGCGGTGATTGCCGCCGTTTATCAAGACGGCGGTTTTGACGCCGCCCGCGCCCTGATCCTGCGGCTGTGGGACAACCGCATCGGCGCGGTCGAACAAGACGCCCGCGACCCGAAAACCTCACTGCAAGAATGGGCGCAGGCGCGCGGCATGCCGCCGCCCCTCTACACCGAACAAGGCCGTGAAGGCCCTGACCATCAGCCAATGTTCACCGTCGAGGTGCAACTGGCAAGCGGCGAGGCCGAACACGCCCGCGCCGGATCGAAACGCGTGGCCGAACAGGCCGCAGCCCGCGCCCTTCTGGCCCGGATGGAGAATTCTGATGACTGACGCCCCACTCGCCCGCATGCCCGACGGCCCCGGCACCCGCGCCGGGTTTGTTGCCCTGATCGGTGAGCCGAACGCGGGCAAATCGACGCTGCTCAACCGCATGGTCGGCGCGAAAGTGTCGATCGTCACCCACAAGGTACAGACCACCCGCACCCGCATTCGCGGCGTGGCGATGGAGGGGGCCGCGCAGATCGTCTTCGTCGACACCCCCGGCCTGTTCCGCCCGCGCCGCCGCTTGGATCGCGCCATGGTCAAGGCCGCCTGGGGCGGTGCCGCCGACGCCGATCTGATCGTGCTGCTGATCGAGGCGAACCGGGGCCTGACCGAAGGCGTGGAAAGCATCATCGACCGCATGAAGGACCAGATCCCGCAGGGCATTCAGGTGGCGCTGGCGATCAACAAGATCGACCGGGTGAAGGCCGAAGTGCTGCTGGCCTTGGCCGAAAAGATGAACACCGCCTTTCCCTTCGCCAAAACCTTCATGATTTCCGCTGAAAAAGGCTATGGCGTCAAGGATTTGCGCGAATGGCTGGCGGATCAACTGCCCGCCGGGCCTTGGTTTTACCCCGAAGATCAGATCGCCGACCTGCCGATGCGGATGATTGCCGCCGAGATGACCCGCGAAAAGCTGACCCTGCGTTTGCACGAAGAATTGCCCTACCAACTGACGGTGGAAACCGAAAAATGGGAGGACAAACCCGATGGCAGCACGCGGATTGACCAGATCATCTATGTGTCGCGCGATGGTCACAAGGGCATCGTTCTGGGCAACAAGGGCGAAACGATCAAGGGCATCGGTCAATCCTCGCGCGCCGATATTTCCGAATTTCTGGGCCGCACCGTGCATCTGTTCCTGCAGGTGAAAGTCCGCGAAAACTGGCAGGATGAGCCCGAGCGTTACACCGAAATGGGTCTCGATTTCAAAGACGGCAACGTGTGACAGCTGCCCGTCTGGCCTCTGGCATCTGGGTTGCGGCCTATCTGACCCGGCTTAGGCTGTCGGATATTGCGCATTATGTGACGGCGCGCGGCGATGACACCGCCGGGGCCGTGGTTGTGAAACTGGCAACGCTGGACGGTCAGGCGCAGGCTTTTCAACGGTCATTCGATCTGCAAACCGAACGCCGGGTTTGGGTAACTCTGGCCGCTGGCCCCGAATCCGAGGTGGACGCGCTGCTGAAACGTCAGCGCGCCCGCGACCCCGATCTGTGGATCATCGAAGTTGAGGATCGTCAGGGCCGCACTCTGCTCGATCAACAGGGGCTGGACTGATCCGCCCGCCCGCCCGATAGTCCGCCCATGATGGAGTGGCGGGACGAAGGCGCGCTGTTGTCGGTGCGGTTGCACGGCGAAAGTGCCGCGATCATCGAAGTGTTCACGGCGGCGCATGGGCGTCATGCCGGAGTTGTGCGGGGCGGGGCCTCGCGCAAGATGGCGGCGACGTTGCAGCCGGGCAGTCAGCTTGACGTGACATGGCGCGCGCGGCTGGAGGATCACATCGGCGCCTTCACCGCCGAACCCCTGCGCAGTCGGGCCGCGATCTTGGCGGATCGTCTGGGCCTCGCCGGGCTGAATGCGGTCTGTGCCTTGCTGCATGTGGCCTTGCCCGAACGACAGTCGCACCCGATTTTGTGGCGTATGACCATGGCTTTGCTGGACAAAATGGCGGCTGGGTCGGATTGGCCCGCCGATTATCTGCGCTGGGAGCTGCTGCTGCTGGATGAGTTGGGCTATGGGCTGGACTTGTCCAGTTGCGCTGTCACCGGCACGCGCGACGATCTGGCCTATGTCAGCCCAAAGACCGGGCGCGCCGTCAGCCGGGCGGGTGCGGGCGATTGGGCCGCGCGCCTGCTGCCTTTGCCGCAGGTGATGCTGGGGCAGGGGCCCGCGCTGGGGACAGAACTGGTGCAGGGGCTGGCCGTGACTGGGCATTTTCTCAACCGCGGGCTGGAGCCGGTTCTCAACGGCCGCAACCTGCCCGAAGCGCGGTCGCGCCTGATGGATTTGCTGCTGCGTGAGGCGGCCAAATAGTCGCGGATCGGCGCGATCTGTCGCGTCCGGCACAGACCGCATAAGGGTGCAGGGTCCAACTGGCACGATCATGGCCGTCAATGACATCCCGATCGCGCTTGCGCATACGCCCGCCCCGAAAGCGCAGCATTTTGCCCTACTGGCAGGGCTGGAGGCCGCCGTTCGTGGCACCTTGATTTCTGCGATGCCTTTGACTGTTTACCACGCGCTCGGGGATGCCGAATCGACGTCCTCGGCCTATTTTATCGCCGGAATCGTGGCGCTGATCTGGGGGCTGATGGTGCCTTGGGCCACCAGTTATGTGCCGCGCCGCTGGATGTTCTCGCTGGGCTGTGGGCTCTATTTCGCCGGGATGGCTTTGGCAATCTGGGGCACACCCACTTCGGTGCCGCTGTCGGTGGTGTGCAACGCCATGGCGACGGCGACGACCTTTGTGTGCTTCAACGCCTATGTGCTGGATTATATCAAACGCGAGGATCTGGGCCGGGTGCAATCGACGCAGATGGTCTATTCGGCGGCACCTTGGGCGATCGGGCCGATGCTGGGGGTTTGGCTGCACGATCTTTGGCCCCCCGCGCCATTCCTTCTTGCGGGGGTGTTTGCTTTGGTGCTGCTGACCACCTTCTGGGTCCTGCGGTTGGGCAATGGCAAACAAATCGCCAAAGCGCGCGGCCCGGCGTTGAACCCCTTGGCCTATCTGGGGCGGTTTTTCGCACAGCCGCGCCTGATCGCAGGCTGGCTTTTCGCCGTGATGCGGTCCTGTGGCTGGTGGGTCTATGTCGTCTACCTGCCGATTTTCTGCATCGAGAATGGCTTGGGCGACAAGGTAGGCGGCATCGCCTTGTCGATCACCAATGCGCTGCTGTTCGGGTCACCTCTGATGCTGCGCGCCGTGCGCCGCCGGTCCGTGCGGGTAACGGTGAGGTTCGGCTTCGGCATTTGCGGATCACTGTTCATGGCGTCCTATCTGTCGTCCAGCCTGCCCTGGGGCACGGTGCTGCTCATGGCCTCGGCCTCGATCTTTCTGGTGCTGCTGGATGTTGTCGGGGGCCTGCCCTTCATGATGGCCGTCAAACCATCGGAACGCACCGAGATGTCGGCGGTCTACTCCAGCTTTCGCGACGTGTCGGGCATCCTGACGCCCGGCGCCGCGTGGCTGGTGCTGTTGGTGGCACCCTTGCCCGGGGTTTTCGCCGCCGCCGGACTGGGTCTGCTGACCGCTTTCGCCATCGCGGGCCGCTTGCACCCCCGCTTGGGCAGCCTGCGTCCTTCGCGGGGCGGGGCGTGATGCTGCCCGCTGCCGTTGTCGCCAATTTCGACCATTACCGCTTTGTGGCCTTCGATGTCGAAACCGCCAACAATGCCGCGCACAGCATTTGCCAGATGGGGTTCGCCTGCGTCGATCACTTCGGCCGCATCGACACGTTCAGCGTGCTGGTGGACCCGCTTTGTGATTACGCGGCTTTCAACACCCAACTGCACGGGATTTCCGCCGCCAAAACCCAAGGCCAGCCCGACTTTGCCGCCGTCATGGCCCATCTGGCCCCGCTGATGACCCGCCATCCGCTGGTGCAGCATTCCACCTTTGACCAGCGCGCGGTGAACGCCGCCGCCGCGCAGCATGCCTTGACCCTGCCGCCGATGATCTGGGTGAATTCCGTCACCATCGCCCGCAAGGCCTGGCCGGAATGGCTGGGCAGCGGCGGCCACGGCCTCGGCCACCTGAAGAAACAACTGTCACTCGAATTTGATCACCACGACGCCGGCGAAGATGCCCGCGCCGCCGCCCAAGTGGTGCTGCTGGCCGAAGAAAAGCTGCAGCGCTCATTGGTCGAGACATACCTGCCCAAACTCAAACCCGCGCCTGTTCTTCAGGATTAATCCAGCAAGCGCCGCGCAATCACCTGCGCCTGAATCTCTGCCGCGCCCTCGAAGATGTTCAAAATCCGCGCATCACACAGGATCCGCGAAATCTGATACTCCAGCGCAAAGCCGTTGCCGCCGTGGATCTGCAACGCATTGTCCGCACAGGCCCAAGCCACCCGCGCGCCCAGCAGCTTGGCCATCCCGGCCTCAAGGTCGCAGCGCTTGTCGTGATCCTTCTGCCATGCCGAAAAATAGGTCAGTTGCCGCGCGACCATGATTTCAACCGCCATCATTGCCAGTTTGCCCGACACGCGGGGAAATTCGCTCAAGGCCTTGCCGAACTGCTTGCGGTCCTCGGCGTAGGTCATCCCCACTTCCAGCGCCGATTGCGCCACGCCCACCGCCCGCGCCGCCGTCTGGATGCGCGCTGATTCGAAGGTCTGCATCAATTGCTTGAAACCCTGACCCGGCACCCCGCCCAACAGGTTCGCGGCATCCACCTTGAACCCGTCAAAGGCCAGCTCGTATTCCTTCATGCCACGATAGCCCAGCACCTCAATCTCGCCGCCGGTCATGCCGGGGGTCGGGAAGGGGATCGCATCGGAGCCGGGCATCTTTTCGGCCAGAAACATCGACAACCCGCGATAATCGTTGGTGTCAGGATCGGTCCGCGCCAGCAACGTCATCACATGGGTGCGCGCGGCATGGGTGATCCAGGTCTTGTTGCCCGTAATTTCCCAACCGTCCGCGCCCTGCACCGCGCGGGTGCGCAAAGACCCAAGGTCAGACCCGGTGTTTGGCTCGGTGAACACCGCCGTGGGCAAAATAGCACCGCTCGCCAACCCCGGCAGCCAATGCGCCTTTTGCGCATCCGTCCCACCGCACAGGATCAACTCCGCCGCAATCTCGGTGCGCGTCGCCAAAGACCCGACGCCAATGTACCCGCGCGACAACTCTTCCGACACCACCACCATCGACGCCTTCGACAGCCCGAACCCGCCAAACTCTTCAGGAATGGTCAGGCCAAACACGCCCATTTCGGCCAGGGCCTCGATGATTTCCATCGGGATCAACTCATCGCGCAGATGCCAGCCATGGGCATGCGGCACCACCTTTTCATCGGCAAAGCGGCGGAACTGGTCGCGGATCATCTCCAATTCATCATCCAAGCCGGTGACGCCAAAGGTCGCGCGCCCCTGATTGTCGCGCATCAACGCCACCAACCTTGTGCGGGTGGTGACGGTGTTCCCGGTGGCCATAAGGCAAACCGCCGCCGCGCCCGCTGTGTCAGGGGTCAACCCAAGGTCCTGCAACCGCGCGACCTCGCCCTGAGACATCGCAATGCCGCCGTGAATCTGGTTCAGATATTCGCCAAAGGCGATCTGCAGGATCAAACCTTCCATCTCGCCGAATCTGCCGTCCGTCGAAAGGCGCAGCGCCCAAGCCTGCATCTGCCGCAAGGCCTCGGTGTAGGTCGCCAGCCAAGACAGCGTGTGCGCCGCAAACTGATGCTCTTCCAATGCCTGCGCCGACACCTTGCCACCCACTGTCACCATGGCCCGCAACGCTTCACGCGCAACCGAAAACTGCGCCTCAACCTCGGGCAGGGCCTGTGCCGTCAGGGTCAGCAGGTTGGGCAAAAGGGCGGCAGGGGTGCTTTGGGAATCAAGGGCCATGCGAGGTATCCTTCGGAATCTGCAGTTGCGAATGAGGTAATCCCTTCGCAGTTGCAGCGCAATATACTTTCGTCAAGGTGCGTCGCGCCGTTTTAATATGTCGCGGCCGTTTTCGGGTGCGGTGCAGCAGCGCCTTGGCTAAGAAGGGGGGCAAAGCGGGGGCGACGATGGAATTTGTGATGGCGGGCCTGTCGACCCCGGCGTTCTGGGCGGCGATGGCGATCACCCTGTTTGCAGGCTTTGTCAAAGGCGCGGTCGGTTTTGCGATGCCGATGATCATGATATCGGCGTTCTCGTCCTTTCTGTCGCCCGAGGTGGCGCTGTCGGGCCTGATCCTGCCGACGCTGTTCGCCAACATCAGCCAAGCCTTCCGCCAAGGCGTTGCGCCCGCTTGGGACAGCGCAAAAGCCTACCACCGCTTCTTGATCGCGACCTTGGTCTTCATCGTGATCTCGGCGCAGTTCGTGCAGATCATTCCGCAAGACCTCTTCCTGCTGCTGTTGGGCCTGCCGATCACCGTTTTTGCCGCGTTGCAGCTTGCAGGCCGCGAATTGGCCTTCCAGCTGCATCACCGCAACCGGGCCGAATGGGTTTTGGGGGCAATTGGTGGGCTTTATGGCGGCGTGTCAGGGGTCTGGGGACCGCCCTTGTTGGTCTATCTGCTGTCGGTCGGCGCTCAGAAGGTGGAAACCATCCGGGTGCAGGGTGTGGTGTTCCTGCTGGGCGCAACGGTGCTGTTTGGCGCCCATCTGCAATCGGGACTGCTGACGCCCGCCAACACCGCGTTTTCGGCGGCCTTGGTGTTGCCTGCGGTGCTGGGGCAAAGCCTTGGGCTGGCGATTCAGGACCGTCTGGATCAGGCGCGGTTTCGCCGCTGGACTCAGGTTTTGCTGGTGGCAACGGGCCTGAACCTGATGCGCAGGGCCATTGGAATCTAGGCTCAAACGTTAATAGGGAGTTAAATCGCCCACCTCAACCCATTGAAAACAAAGGCCCCGGCAGCGGTCCCAAGTTGGGACCACGCCGGGGCCTTCCAAATCACCCGATCGCAGCGGCCTTCACATCGGCATCAATGAACGGCACATATTGGCCGAAATTCTCGGCAAACATGCCCACCAATTTCTCCGCCTGCGCGTCATAAGCCGCCGCATCCGCCCAAGTCTTGCGCGGATTCAAAAGCGTCGCATCCACACCCGGAACGGCCACCGGAACCTCAAACCCAAAGTTCGGATCGCGGCGGAATTCCACGCCCGCCAAAGACCCGTCCAAGGCCGCCGTCAGCAAAGCCCGCGTCGCCTTGATCGGCATCCGCTTGCCCGTGCCATAAGCCCCCCCGGTCCATCCGGTGTTGACCAGCCAGCAAGTGGCGCCAAATTTGGCAATCTTTGCCTGCAACAGCTTGCCGTAAACCTCCGGCCGGCGCGGCATGAACGGCGCACCGAAGCAGGTGGAAAACGTTGGCGTCGGCTCCATCACGCCCCGCTCGGTTCCCGGCGTTTTCGAGGTGAATCCCGACAGGAAATGATACATTGCCTGTGCCGGGCTCAGCCGCGCAATCGGCGGCAACACCCCATAGGCGTCGCAGGTCAGCATGATCACATTCTTCGGCGCACCCCCCAACCCGGTGGCAGAGGCGTTGGAAATATACTCCAACGGATAAGCGCAGCGCATGTTCTGCGTCAGGCTGGCATCCTCGAAATCCAGTTCCAGCGTTTCGGGGTCGTAGACCATGTTCTCAACCACAGTGCCGAACTTCGACGTCGTGGCATAGATTTCCGGCTCTGCTTCGGCCGACAGGTTGATCGTCTTGGCATAGCAGCCGCCCTCAAAGTTGAAGGTGCCGCGGTCCGACCAGCCGTGTTCATCATCACCAATCAAAATCCGCGACGGATCCGCCGAAAGCGTGGTTTTGCCAGTGCCAGACAGGCCAAAGAACACCGCCGTATCCACCGGGTTGCCAATCGCATGGTTGGCCGAGCAATGCATCGGCATCACACCCTTTTCTGGCAGCAGGTAGTTCAGCAGCGTGAACACGGCTTTCTTGTTCTCGCCCGCATAAGCGGTGTTGCCGATCAGGATCAGTTTTTTGTCAAAGTTCAGCGCCACCACGGTCGAGGTCCGACAGCCATGACGCTCGGGATCAGCCTCAAACGTCGGGCAGTTGATCACGGTCCAGTCGGGGACAAAGCTTTCGAGGTCGGCGCGTTCCGGCCTGCGCAACAAGTGGCGGATGAACAACCCATGCCAAGCCAGTTCCGTCACCATCCGCACATCGAGCCGGTGCACCGGATCGGCCCCGCCGAACAGGTCCTGAACGAAATAATCGCGCCCCTTCATGTGGGCCAGCATATCGGCATGCAGGCGGTCAAACGCCTCGGGCGACATCGCCTTGTTGTTTTCCCACCAAATACTGTGTTCGACCAACGCCGTCCGCACCACGAATTTGTCTTTTGGCGACCGCCCGGTGAACTGTCCGGTGCTGCACAAGAACGCGCCGCCCTTGCCCAGACGCCCCTCGCCGCGCGCGACGGCGGCCTCCATCAACGCAGGCTCAATATAGTTGTAATAGACGTTGCCCAGCCCGCTGATGCCCTGATCTTCCAATGTATGCGATGGGTTCACGCGTCCGTTCGTCATCCTGCAAGCTCCCTTTGCCGCCGCGACAGGCGGTGTCATTTTTGAAATTCAGGCACCCGGGCCAAGGGGTTGCCTGCGCAGAGCGCCGCAACGCAGCACTCTTCGGCCCGCTATATCACGCACCCGAAATCAGGAATAGGACGCTTTGGCACAGTTAGCGCAACCAAGACCAGGTTAGCGCAACCAACAGGCGCATCCCCGCCCGACTGCGGCAAATTAGTCATTCCTTTGGGAATTTCAGGCCTCAATAGAGAGCCAAGCCGGGGCGATTCGCAGTTAACGGTTGATTCCTTGGGGTGAAAAACAGAATATTGAAAAAAATTTGACAGCCGAGCAGAATAGGGAAGCCCAAATATGGCAAGGATCGCCCTTGTAGACGACGACAGGAATATCCTGACGTCGGTTTCGATGACTTTGGAGGCAGAGGGTTTCGAAGTGGAAACCTTCAACGATGGTCAGTCCGCGTTGGATGCCTTCAATCGCCGCATGCCCGACATGGCCGTGCTGGATATAAAGATGCCCCGGATGGATGGGATGGATCTGCTGCAACGCCTGCGTCAGAAAACGCAGATGCCAGTGATCTTCCTGACGTCAAAGGATGATGAGATTGACGAGGTGTTGGGCCTGCGCATGGGCGCTGACGACTATGTCAAGAAACCCTTCAGCCAGCGCCTTCTGGTCGAACGCATCCGCGCGCTTTTGCGGCGCAACGAAGCGATTGCCACCGGCGAAGTGGCCGTGACCGAAGAAACCAAGATCATGGAGCGCGGGCATCTGCGCATGGACCCGCTGCGCCATTCGGTGGCGTGGAGGGGGCAGGATGTCTCGCTGACCGTGACGGAATTCATGCTGTTGCAGGCCTTGGCACAGCGCCCCGGTTTCGTGAAATCGCGCGATCAGCTGATGGACGTGGCCTATGACGATCAGGTTTACGTCGATGATCGCACAATCGACAGCCATATCAAACGCTTGCGCAAGAAAATGCGCGCGGTGGATGACGAATTTTCGGCAATCGAAACGCTGTATGGCATCGGCTATCGTTACAACGAGGAATGACAGCCGTTCCGAACATTTCGATGAAAGACAAGCCCTCGGTCAAACCGGGTGAATTGCTGTTGGGTGAAGACTGGGTGTCGCCCGAAGCCGTGGCTGACACCGCTCTGCGTGAGGGCCGGGGGCGGCGCGGGCTTGTGGCGCTGAACCGCTCGCCTTTGGCGCGCAAGATCATCGTGTTCAATCTGTTGGCCTTGGTCGTGCTGGTGTCCGGCGTTTTGTTCATGAACCCCTTCCGCGACAGTCTTGTTTTACAACGCGAACAAGGGCTTGTAACCGAGGCCGAGTTGATTGCCGACGTGGTCGAGGCTGTCGCAGCCACGACTGCCGGCCAGTTGCCGCGCAGTCTGGACCAGATTGGCATCGGTCCGGGGGTTGAGGCGTTTCTGTTTGACCCGACCGGGGCCTTGGTCGCGCGCGGCATTGGCCAGCCGCGTCAGACGACGGGCATCGCGGTCAAGGAACGCTCTGCCATCATCACGAATTTCCTGAATGCGATCTGGGAAGGCGTCTCTGGTTTGCTGGGCGGCCGCGGTCAACAAAACACGGCGCTCAGCGGCGAGATTTTGGCGCGCGACCTGTTCTCGCGGGCCATGGGTGGCCAAACCGCCGTCAACACCGCGCGGGGCGGTGAAGGTGGCACTCTGTTCTCGGTGGCGACGCCGGTGAAACTGGGCGCGCAGGTGATTGGCGCCGTAGCACTGACTTCGGCCGAAGGAGAAATCGACCGGCTGGTGCGCTATGAGCGGGAGCAGGTTTTGCAGATGTTCATGATCGCGCTTCTGGTGTCGATCGGCCTATCTTTGGTGCTGGCCTCAACCATCGCCAACCCGCTGTCTGATCTGGCGGCGGCGGCCGAATTGGGTCGGGACCGCGACGCGCGCAAAATGTCGCCGGGCCGGGTGCGGATCCCTGATCTGGCCGCACGTCCTGATGAGATTGGGCGGTTGTCGGTGGCCATGCGCGGCATGGTGGCCGCACTTTATGACCGGATAGAGGCGAACGAACAATTCGCCGCCGACGTCGCGCATGAAATCAAGAACCCTTTGGCCAGTCTGCGCTCGGCGGTGGGGTCGATGCGGATGGTCAAAAAAGAAGAACACCGTGAGAAATTGCTGGATGTGATCGAACATGATGTGCGCCGGATGGACCGGCTGGTTTCCGACATCTCGAACGCCTCGCGGCTCGACTCTGAACTGGTCAAGGAAGAAGAGGCCGAGTTCAATCTTGTCAAAACCCTTACCAACCTCGCCGACTATCTTGGTGATCAGGCCAAGGGAAAAGGCATTGAATTTATTACTGATTTTTCCTCCGATCAGATCATGGTCCATGGGTTGGAGGCGCGTCTTGCCCAAGTGTTCGTCAACCTGATCACCAATGCCGTGTCCTTTTGCGAAGACGGCGATGCGGTGCGGGTCTGGGCGCGGCGGCGGGAAAACCGGGTGCTGATCGTGGTCGAAGACACCGGGCCGGGCATTCCCGAGGCGGCGCTGACCAAGGTGTTCAAGCGGTTCTATTCGGACCGCCCGGCCACGCATTTCGGCAACAACTCGGGCCTTGGCCTGTCGATCTCCAAGCAGATCGTCGAGGCGCACGGCGGCGTGATCTGGGCCGAGAACATCCGGCCCACCAATGCCGATGTCACTTCGGAACCGCTGGGCGCGCGGTTCGTGGTGGGTTTGCCAGTGTGATCCCTGTGCCGGGGTCCGAAATCCTGCATGCAAGCTGTGTCGCTGTGGATGGCCGGGGTCTGCTGATCCTTGGTCCGTCCGGGTCTGGCAAATCGGCGTTGGCGCTGCAACTGATGGCCTTTGGCGCGCGGCTGGTGGCCGATGACCGCACCGAGATCACCCGCGAAGGCGCCGCGCTGATGGCGCGCTGTCCCCCGGCGATTTCCGGTCTGATAGAGGCGCGGGGCGTGGGAATTCTGCGCGCCACCCCCCTGCCGCAAGCCGCTTTGGTGCTGGCCGTCGATCTGGGACGCGTGGAAATCGACCGTTTGCCACAACGTCGCGTGATAACCCTGCTTGGACTGCCGATTGACCTTGTTCTTGCGACGCGGAGCGATCATTTTAGTTCAGCCCTGTGGTGCTATCTGCGCGACGGGCGGCAGGAATGATGGATCTTTCCAAATGCAGCAAAGCCTTGACCCCATCGAGGAACACCATCTGGTTTTGATCACCGGGCCTTCAGGTGCGGGGCGGTCTACGGCCATCCATGCGCTGGAGGATCTGGGGTTTGAGGTGATCGACAACCTGCCGCTTTCGCTTGTGCCGCGCCTGACTGAAGGTCCGGCGCTGGGTCGTCCCATCGCGCTGGGCCTCGATGTGCGCAACCGCGATTTCAATGGCACCACCTTGATAGAACTGATCGACACCCTGACCCGCGACCCACGCGTCAGTCTGGAACTGCTGTACATCGACTGCGCGCCGTCTGAACTGATCCGGCGCTATTCGCAAACCCGCCGCCGCCACCCTTTGGCCCCGCTCGAAACCCCCACCGAAGGCATCGCGCGCGAGATTGATCTTTTGGTCCCAATACGCGCCCGGGCCGATCATCTGATCGACACATCGGATATGTCGCCGCATGATCTGAAAGCGGAAATCGGCCATTGGTTTGACCATCGCGGGGCGTCACCGATGGCGATTTCGGTGCAATCTTTCAGCTACAAGCGCGGATTGCCGCGCGGGCTGGACATGGTGTTTGATTGCCGGTTTCTGGCGAATCCCTATTGGCAGGTGGATCTGCGCGAGTCGAATGGCCGCGACCCCAAGGTCAGCGCCTATATCGAAAACGACCCGCGCTTCGTCGAATTCTTCGTAAAGTTGTGCGACTTGATCATCATGCTGCTTCCGGCCCATCTGGAAGAGGGCAAAGCGCATCTGTCCATTGGCTTTGGCTGTACCGGTGGGCAACACAGGTCTGTTGCAGTTGCAGAAAAACTAGGCAAGGTGCTTGCAGAAGCGGGCTGGCCGGTGTCAAAACGACACCGGGAACTTGAACGCAGGGCAGCCAATTTGCCCGGCACCGAACAGAGGTAGATGGCGCGTGATCGGCATCGTGATCGTGGCACATGGCGGGTTGGCGCGGGAATATCTTGCGGCAGTCGAACATGTGGTTGGGCCGCAACCGGCAGTGCGTGCCATTGCCATAGAAGACAACCATGACCGTGCCGGCAAGCAAGCCGAAATCTGCCATGCCGCTGATTCCGTCGATCAGGGTGGTGGCGTTGTGGTGGTGACGGACATGTTTGGCGGATCGCCGTCGAACCTGTCGCTGATGGCCTGCGCCGGACCGGGCCGCCGCATTGTTTACGGCGCAAATTTGCCAATGTTGATCAAATTGGCCAAGTCGCGCGAATTGCCGGTGGCAGAGGCGGTGGCCGCCGCGCTCGACGCAGGGCGCAAGTATATCAACAGTCTTGATCTGGGCGGGGGGGCCTGAACCCTATGGCCGACCGAACTTTTCCCATTGTGAATGAAAAGGGGCTGCACGCGCGGGCCTCTGCCAAGTTTGTCGAGGTGGTTGAATCCTTTGACGCTGCGGCAGAAGTCAGCAAAGACGGCATGACTGTGTCGGGCGACAGCATCATGGGGCTTTTGATGTTGGCAGCATCTCGCGGAACCTCTATTGACGTTCGAACCAGTGGCGCGCAGGAAATGGCCCTTGCCGATGCGTTACAGACGCTGGTGGCGAACTGCTTTGGCGAAGATTTCTAACCTGCTGCTGACAAAGAAGGCATATGCTGCGTGATTGATACGCCCCAGACAGATGTGGTGCCCTTGCCCGACGTGGTTTCTCCACGCAGGGGCCACAAGTATGACATGCGGCGGCTGTCCTATGCAGGCACATTCACCAATCCGTTCAAAGCCGGGTCGATCCGCGCGATAGAATGGCTGACGGCCAAAGTGACATTGCTGCGGCTGATCCGTGCCTTCGAACGCTCGGGCGCGCCGTTTGGTTCGCCTTTCTGGCCCAAAGCGCTGCAGCAGATGGGCATCCGCATCGACACTTCGGCGGAAGAAATCGCCAGAATCCCCGCCACCGGGCCCGTGGTCGTTGTGGCCAACCATCCCAGTGGGCTGGTCGATGGCATGATCATGGCCGCACTGGTCAACCGCATCCGCCCGGATTTCAAGATTTTGACGCGGTCGCTGCTGACGGGTATCCCCGAGGTTGCCGAATTCATGATCCCGGTGCCCTTCCCGCATGAGGAAAACTCACGCGAGTTGGGGCTGCAAATGCGGGCCGAAACCATGGCGCATTTGGCTGCGGGTGGGGTCATCATCCTGTTTCCGGCCGGCAAGGTGGCAACCTCCGAGACATGGTTTGGCACCGCAGTCGAGGCGGAGTGGAACGTTTTCACCCACAAGATGATCCAAAGGTCCGGGGCCACGATTGTCCCGATCCGCTTCGATGGCCAGAATTCGCGGGTTTATCAGATTGCCAACCTGATTTCCGCCACGCTGCGGCAGGGGCTGTTGCTGTATGAAATCAAACGCAGCCTGTTCAAACCGCAGCGTCCCTACATCGGCGAACCGATTCCGGCCAGCGTTCTGAAAAACTGGGAAGGCAACCCGCGTGGCTTCCTCGCTTGGCTGCGCGAACACACTTTGGCCATCGGCAAATAGAATTCAGCGCGTCGGAACCGGCACTTCACCGCGATAATCGTAGAATCCGCGCTTCGTTTTTCGGCCCAACCAACCCGCCTCGACATATTTCGCAAGCAGCGGGCAGGGGCGGTATTTGGTGTCGCCCAAGCCGTCGTGCAGCACGTTCATGATCGCCAGACAGGTGTCCAGCCCAATGAAATCGGCCAGTTCCAGCGGTCCCATCGGGTGGTTGGCGCCCAGTTTCAGGGACTCGTCGATCGACTTCACCGATCCAACGCCCTCATACAACGTGTAGACCGCTTCGTTGATCATCGGCATCAGAATGCGATTGACGATGAAAGCCGGGAAATCCTCGGCGCTGGCAGCGGTTTTGCCCAGTTTGCCCACCACGGCCAGCAAGGTTTCATAGGTTTCCCTGTCGGTTGCGATTCCCCGGATCAATTCGACCAACTGCATCACCGGCACCGGGTTCATAAAGTGGAACCCCATGAATTTTTCCGGTCGGTCGGTGCGGCTGGCCAGCCGGGTGATCGAGATCGACGAGGTGTTGGTGGTCAGAATCGTCGTAGGTTTCAGATGCGGCAGCAGCCCGTCGAAGATCGCCTGTTTGACGGTTTCACGCTCGGTCGCGGCTTCGATCACCAGATCCATCTGGCCCAGATCGGCCAGCACCAGCGTGGTCTTGATCCGCGCCATCGCATCGGCCTTCGCCTCTGGCGTGGTTTTGCCCCGGCTGACTTGGCGCTCCAGATTCTTGTCGATGGTGGCGATGGCCTTGGTCAAGCTGTCGGCGCTGACATCGTTCAGCAGCACGTCAAAGCCCGCCATCGCGAACACATGGGCGATGCCGTTGCCCATTTGCCCGGCGCCGACGATGCCAACCGATTGGATTTCCATATGCCTGCCCCTTTGGTGGTTGTCCGCACCATAAAGCGGCAAGTCCCGGGGGCGCAAGCCTTCGACCGTGCCGGAATGCGCGCAAGATTTGAAGCAAATCCCGAACTTAGCGGTTTGGTAACGGGATTGGCGCAGCGTGCTCGATGGGTGTGAAGACTATTGGGTGGGTGTTATGGCCTGTATTTCTCCTGGCGAGGGGTCGCTGGACTATTCTCCGTGCCGGTATGGCAACTCGCGGCTGATTTTCCGCGGGCCGCAACGTGATATCGAACGGGCCTATGTGGCCGCTTTGGGGGGAAGTGAAACCTACGGCAAGTTTGTGGCCGCCCCGTATCCAGACCTGATGGAACGGGAACTGGGTCTTCCCGTGGCCAATCTGGGCCTGATGAACGCGGGGCCAGACGTGTTCCTGCAGGAAGTGGAAATCACAAGGATTGCCGCGCGGGCCTGCGTGACAGTGGTGCAATTGCTGGGCGCGCAGAACCTCAGCAACCGCTATTACGCTGTGCATCCGCGCCGAAATGACCGCTTTCTGGGGGTCACGCCGCTGTTGCGGTCAATCTTTCCACGGGTCGACTTCACCGAGTTCAATTTCACCCGCCACATGCTGCGCAGCCTGCAGCACAATTCGCCGGACCGGTTCGAAGTGGTTGCAGAAGAGTTGCGCGCGGCTTGGGTCACGCGGATGAAGCAGCTTTTGGCGCGGCTGAACGGGCGGGTGATCTTGCTTTGGATGGCAGACATCGCCCCGCCCTCACCAACGCGTCGGGTGGATCTTGACCAATCGCCATTGCTGGTCGATGTCGAAATGGTTGCGGCCATTCGCCCGCTGGCCAGTGCCTATGTCCAATCCGTCAGCAGTGCCGAGGCGCGGGCGCAGGGGTTGGCGGGCATGTCTTATGCACCGCTCGATGCGCCAGCAGCGGCGGGCGTGCCGGGTCCGTGGGTGCATCGCGAGGTGGCAGATGCCTTGTTGCCAGTCATTCATGGGCTGATCTGAAAAAGGCGCCCGTTGGGGCGCCTTTTCAATATCCTGATCTCTGTGCCGCACTCAAAGTTTTGCGATCAACTCCGGCACAGCGGTGAACAGATCGGCGACCAGCCCATAATCGGCGACCTGAAAGATCGGCGCCTCTTCGTCCTTGTTGATGGCCACGATGACTTTGCTGTCCTTCATCCCGGCAAGGTGCTGAATGGCACCGGAAATCCCGACCGCCACATAAAGCTGCGGTGCCACAACCTTGCCGGTCTGCCCCACTTGCCAATCGTTCGGTGCATAGCCACTGTCGACTGCGGCCCGCGAAGCCCCCACGGCAGCACCCAGCTTGTCCGCCAGCCCCTCGATCAGATCGAAGCTTTCCTTCGATCCCACGCCGCGCCCGCCAGACACCACGATGCCTGCGCTGGTCAGTTCCGGGCGATCAGACGCAGCCACGCGGTCCTCGACCCAAGCCGACAGCCCGGCATCACCCGGCCCACCAATCTTCTCAACCGCTGCCGACCCGCCCGCGCCAACGGCGGTGAAGGTGGCGGTGCGCACGGTAAATACCTTGGTTGCGTCGGTCGATTTCACGGTCTGCACCGCATTGCCCGCGTAGATCGGCCGTTCAAACGTGTCGGCGTCGATCACCGCCACCGCGTCCGAAATCACCATCACATCCAGCAAAGCCGCCACGCGCGGCAGAACGTTCTTGTTGAACGCCGTCGCAGCGCCGCAGATATGGCTGTAACCACCGGCCAGACTCACCACCAAAGCCGCGGTGGATTCCGCCATGCCGTGGCAATAGGCGTGATCATCAGCGAACAACACTTTGGAAACGCCCGACAAAGTGGCCGCCTCGGCCGCAGCCGCGTCGCCACCTGTGCCTGCGATCAGCACATGCACGTCGCCCAAACCGGCCACAGCGGCCAAGGTCTTGGCAACAGCGTCGGTCGCCAAAGCGCCCTCGTTCACATCCGCAATCAGAAGAACGGCCATCAGATCACCCCTGCTTCGTCTTTGAGTTTCGCAAGCAATTCATCCACCGAACCCACTTTGACGCCCGCCTTGCGCCCTGCCGGTTCGACGGTTTTCATCACATTCAAACGTGGCGTCACATCGACGCCGTAATCGGCCGGCGTTTTAGCCGCCAATGGTTTCGCCTTGGCCTTCATGATGTTCGGCAACGACGCATAGCGCGGCTCGTTCAGGCGCAAATCCACCGTGACAATCGTCGGCATCTGCACCGAAATGGATTGCAAACCGCCGTCAACTTCACGGGTGACAATCGCCTTGTCACCGTCAATCGCCAGCTCTGACACGAACGTCGCCTGCGACCAGCCCAGCAGGGCCGACAGCATCTGTCCAGTGGCATTCATATCGTTATCAATGGCTTGCTTGCCGCACAGCACCAGACCCGGAGCCTCTTCGCGCACCACAGCCGCCAACAGTTTGGCCACGGACAGCGGTTCGATGTCGGTCTGCACGTTGTCGGTGGCCTCGATCAGAATCGCGCGGTCTGCGCCCATCGCCAAAGCGGTCCGCAAGGTTTCCTGACTTTGCTTGACGCCAATCGACACCACGACAACCTCGGTCACGATGCCCTTTTCCTTCAACCGGATCGCCTCTTCGACGGCAATCTCATCGAAGGGGTTCATCGACATTTTGACGTTCGCCAGATCGACCCCTGACCCGTCCGCTTTGACGCGCACCTTCACGTTGTAGTCGATCACTCGTTTGACAGGCACCAACACCTTCATCGCGCAAATCCCCATAATTGGCCGCAGCGGGCCATCCAAGCTCTCGGGCACGTCATACCGCGTCGGGCTGGGCCGGAACAGACCAAATGCGACGCCAACGCGCGTCCCTACGTCGCGTCCCTACCCTTCGCGGGTCAGGCCGGGTACCCAAAGCACATCGTCCTTGCCATCGTTGTTGGCGATGCGGCCCGCCACAAAGAACCAATCCGACAGCCGGTTGAGATATATCACCGCTTCAGAGTTGACCTCTTCCATCGTGGCGAGTTCCACCACACCGCGTTCCGCCCGCCGACAGATTGTGCGGCACAGGTGCAGATGCGCCGCCAAAGCCGACCCCCCGGGCAGGATAAAGCTGCGCAGCGGCGTCAGCTTTGTGTTCATCGCATCAATCTCCGCCTCCAGCCGCAGCACTTGATGCGCGATCATTCGCAGGGGCGGGTAGGCGGCCTCGGCGTCTTTATACATATCGGGCGTGCACAGATCGGCCCCCAAATCGAACAGATCGTTCGAAATCCGCTGCAAGGCCATGTCCATGTCGCCGCTGGAATGCAGCCGCGCCATGCCCACCGTCGCGTTGGTTTCATCCACCGTGCCATAGGCCACGACCCGCATGGAATGTTTCGCCACCCGCGCGCCGTTGCCAAGCGCGGTTTCGCCCGCATCGCCGGTTTTGGTATAGATCTTTGACAGAACGACCATCAGTTGCTCCCTTGGCTGCGGAAATAGGCAAAGCCCACGATCAAGATCACCGCCACCGCCTGCGTAATAATCCGGTAGCGCATCAAGCGGTTAGAGTGTTTGCGGTTGAACTCCCCCCCCTTGGCAAAGCCACCGATGCCAAGGGCAAGGATGATCAGCACCACAAAAGCAGCAATCATGCCAAAGATGAATAGCGAGTCATTTGTCATCGGGCGGTCCTTTCAGTTGACCCTGACTTAGGGGCTCGCCGGCAAAAAGCGAACCGAAATTCGCATTTATCCTTTGGCAATCATCCAATCCAGCACCCGCGTCGGCAGAATGCGCCGGGCGAACCCCATCAGATGCGTCGGCATGGTGACATAATAGCGCGCCTTGGGCCGGGGGCTTTCCAATGCGTGGATCAGTTTCGCGGTCACGGCACTTGCGGGCAATTCCCATTTATCGGGGCCGCTGCTTTCATAAAGGCGGCTGCACAGGGGCCGGTATTCCTCAACCCGCGCCGAGTTCTCCCAGTCAATCCAGCGTTCAAAATGCGGAATGGCTTTCTCGCGGATGCTGCTGGTGATCGGGCCGGGTTCGATCAGGACCACGTCAATCCCGGTGCCCGCCATCTCGATCCGCAGCACGTCCGACAGACCTTCCATGGCGAATTTTGTGGCCACATAGGCCCCCCGCCATTTCAGCGCCACCAAGCCAAGCACCGAGGAACAATTGACAATCCGCCCATGCCCCTGCGCCCGCATCAAGGGGATCACGCGGCGGGTCAGGTCGTGATAACCGAACAGGTTGGTTTCGAAAATCGCCCGCAACGCCCCGCGCGGCAGGTCTTCCACGGCACCGGGGCAGGCATAGGCGCCGTTGTTGTAAAGCGCGTCCAACGTGCCACCCGTGCGTGCCACCACCTCCGCCACCGCAGCCTCGACACTCGCCTCATCGGCGTAGTCCAGCACAAAACTTTCCAGCCCTTCAGCCCGCAGCCGCGCGCAATCGGGTTCCTGACGGCAGGTCGCAAACACCCTCCAACCGCGGGCCCGCAAACCCCGCGCCGCATCAAGCCCAATGCCTGATGAGCATCCCGTGATCAGAATCGTCTTTTGCATGCCCGGCCTCTTGAAGGGTTTCCCTCTTCCTAAAGCCAGCCCGCGCCAAGGGCAAACGCTACTCGGTCAACAGTTTGCCGAATCCCATGCGGTCAACAGGTTGCCGAATCCCATTCGGTCGACTGGTTGCCGAATCCTATTCGGTCAGCAGGCGCGAGGCGACATAGCCTTCGACCCCATCGCCCTCAATTCGGATCAAAGACCAACCGCCCGCGTCTTCGCCTTCGGCCACCACCACCACCGCCTCGCCGCGCACAAGTCGGCCGACCACATCAAAATCCTTGCCGGGCCCTGACCGCACATTCACCGATTTCGCGTCGACAAAAAGCACTTTTCCACTGTCGGCCACTGGCGTGATTTCCACGGCGATCGTGGCCTCCAAAGACACCGGAGTGGCCATCACCGGCTCTGGCGGAGCGAACACGGCAACGTTGATTTCCAGCGGTACAAGTTCGGCAACCGCCACCGCCGTTTCCACGACAGCGGCTTTTGCAACCGGGGCTTTTGGCGGCACCAACAGGCCAAATCGCACCTGACCCCTGTCTTGCCCGCCAATCAGCATGGCGCAAAACAGGCCTGCACATAAAAGCAAAACCAACCGTATCATCATTCACCTGTCAAATTTATTAAGATCAACGTAGCACCAAACCGGTTGGAATGTGCTGGGAAAAGCCTCCTTTTTTCCCCGTCATTTCCCCCGAAAAACAAGGCATGCGCTTTTGCCTCTGGACCGTTTCCAAGGTGCGCACTACACCACAGCCATGTCCGAAGCCGCCGATGACCCAAAGATAGAGCCGATCACCCTTTCCGAGCCTTTGGCCCGCGCGATTGGCGAGCGCTATCTGACCTATGCTTTGTCTACCATCATGCACCGAGCGTTGCCTGACGCCCGTGATGGTCTGAAGCCCGTTCATCGCCGTATCCTTTACGCCATGCGAGAACTAAAGCTTTCAGCGACCTCCGCGTTCCGTAAATCTGCAAAAATATCCGGCGATGTGATGGGAAACTATCACCCCCACGGCGATTCCGCGATTTATGACGCGATGGCGCGCTTGGCGCAGGATTTCAACGTCCGCTATCCGCTGGTCGACGGCCAGGGCAACTTTGGCAACATCGACGGCGATAACCCGGCCGCTTCCCGCTACACCGAGGCCCGTCTGACCGCGATTGCTGAAACCCTGATGGAAGGCCTGACGGAAAACGCCGTCGATTTCCGCCCAAACTACGATGGCACGCTAGAGGAGCCGGTGGTGATGCCCGCCGCCTTCCCGAACCTTCTGGCCAACGGATCCTCCGGTATTGCTGTTGGCATGGCCACCAACATTCCACCGCACAATCTTGAGGAACTGATCAACGGCTGTCACGCCATGATGGCCGACCCCGCGATCAGTGATGACGCCCTTGTCGCCCTGATCCCCGGCCCCGATTTCCCCACCGGCGGCGTGATCGTCGAGTCGCGCGCCTCGATGCTAGAGGCTTACCGCACCGGGCGCGGGTCTTTCCGCACCCGCGCCAAATGGCATGTCGAGGATCTGGGCCGGGGCACCTGGCAGATCATTGTCACTGAAATCCCCTTTCAGGTGCCAAAATCACGCCTGATCGAAAAGCTGGCCGAACTGATTCAGACCAAGAAGATCCCCTTGCTGGCCGATGTCCGCGACGAATCCGCCGATGATCTGCGCATCGTGCTGGAGCCGCGGTCCCGCACGGTTGAACCCGAAATGCTGATGGCCGCTCTGTTCAAATCGTCCGATCTGGAAAGCCGGTTCAGCCTGAACATGAACGTGCTGATCGACGGCCGCGTGCCACGCGTGTGCAGCCTGAAGGAAGTCCTGCGCGCCTTCCTGGACCACCGCCGCGACGTGCTGAAACGTCGGTCTACCCACCGCATCGAAAAGATCGACCACAGGTTAGAGGTGCTGGAAGGCTTCATCCTGACCTTCCTCAACCTTGACCGCGTGATCGACATCATCCGCTATGATGATGACCCCAAAGCCGCGCTGATGGTCGAAAACTGGGGCAAGCCCCACACCCGCGCCATGTCGGAAAAGGACTATGTGCCTCCGGTTCCCGGCGACGGCGAACTGACTGAATTGCAGGCTGAATCCATTCTCAACATGCGCTTGCGGTCCTTGCGGCGGCTTGAGGAAATGGAACTGATCCGCGAGCGCGACGCGCTGATGCTGGAACGCGCCGGGCTGGCCGATCTGCTGGACAGCGACGGGTTGCAATGGACGCAGATCGGCACCGAGCTTGATGACATCCGCAAACGCTTTGGCAAAGCCACCGTTCTGGGCGCGCGCCGCAGTCAGTTCGCCGATGCGGGCGAGGTTGAGGAAGTCTCGTTCGAGGCAATGATTGAACGCGAACCAATCACCGTGATTTGCAGCCAGATGGGTTGGATCAGGGCGCTGAAAGGCCATGTCGATCTGGCGACCGAGCAGAAATTCAAGGACGGTGATTCTGCGCGCTTCAGCTTCCACGCCGAAACCACCGACAAGATCCTGCTGATCGGCGCGAATGGTCGGTTCTACACCCTGATCGGCGTCAATCTGCCCGGCGGGCGCGGCATGGGCGAACCCGTGCGCCTGATGGTCGATCTGCCGAACGACTCCGAAATCATGGACCTGCAAATCTTCCGCCCCGGTGAAAAACTTTTGCTGGCCTCCAGTGCCGGCGACGGTTTTGTCGTAACTTCGGACGAGGTTCTGGCGCAAACCCGCGCCGGCAAACAGGTACTGACTTTGGCCGCAGGGGCGAAAACCGCCGTGGTGCGCAAGATTGTGGGCGATCACGTCGCCGTGGTCGGTGACAACCGAAAGGTGCTGGTGTTCCCGCTGTCCGACCTGCCAGAGATGGCCAAGGGCAAGGGCGTGCGGTTGCAAAAGTACAAGGACGGCGGGTTGTCGGATGCCACCACCTTTGTGCTGGCGCAGGGCCTGTCGTGGAAAGACCCGGCGGGCCGCACCCGCACCGAAACCGATCTGGCCGAGTGGAGCGCCGCCCGCGCCACCGCAGGCCGCATGGCCCCGCGCGGCTTTCCGCGCGACAATCGGTTCACTGGTTAACGCCCGCTTCGTCCTGCGCGCGTCCCTACGCAGGCAGGACAAAGAACGGACGCAGAAATCACTCTATGCAGCAAGGTAGGCTGGGTGATTCACCCACCTAACCCAACACCTCATCCTGATGTTCGCCCAGCTTGGGCGCAGGCCGCCCCAATGCCAGTTCCGCCCCCGAAAACGTCATCGGCGACCGCACGCCCGGAACCCCATCCGGCGCGATCTGCATGCCGCGCGCGATCACCTGCGGGTCGGCAAACACCTCGGCCAGATCGTTGATCGGGCCAGCGGGCACGCCCTGCGCCTCGCACGCCGCCAGCAGATCGGCCTTGGACCAGCGCCGCGTGGCTTCTGTGATGCGCGCGGTCATCGCAACCCGGTTCGCCACTCTGTCGGAGTTTGTTGCGAAATCAACAGCTTCGGCCATATCTGCCAGCCCCAAAATCCCGCACAGGCGCCGATATTGACCATCATTGCCCGTCGCCAGAATGATCCAGCCATCGGCGCAATCAAACACCGCATAGGGGGCCAGATTGGGATGCGCGTTGCCCATCATGCCGGGCGGTGTGCCCGACACCAGATAGTTCATCGACTGGTTGGCCATGATGCTGGTCGCCACATCCATCAACGCCATGTCGATGTGCTGCCCCACCCCGGTAACGCCGCGCTGCACCAGTGCCGCCAGCACCGCAGTTGCCGCGTAAACCCCTGTAAAGATGTCCGTAACCGCCACACCCACCTTCTGCGGCTGCCCCCCCGGCTCGCCGGTGACTGACATCATCCCGGCCATGCCTTGGATGATGAAGTCATACCCGGCGCGATGCGCATAGGGTCCGGTCTGGCCGAATCCGGTGATCGAACAGTAGATCAAACGCGGGTTTACGGCCTGCAGTGATGCGTAATCCAGCCCGTATTTGGCAAGCCCGCCGACCTTGAAATTCTCGATCACCACATCGGCGTCAGCGACCAGTTTGCGCACCACCTCTTGCCCTTCAGCCGTGCGGAAATCGCAAGTGATGCTGCGTTTCCCCCGGTTGGTGGCATAGAAATAGGCCGCCGTCTTGTCGCCATCACGTTCGATGAACGGGGGCCCCCAACGGCGGGTATCGTCGCCCTCGGGTGCCTCCACCTTGATCACATCGCAGCCCAGATCGGCCAGGGTTTGGCCGGCCCAGGGGCCAGCCAAAATACGAGCCAATTCAATGACTTTGATGCCGGAAAGGGGCGTAGACATTACTTCGCCAGTTCGGCGTCAAGCACCAGTTTCAGATCGTCATAGGGCATGTTCGGATGCTTGACGCCGTTGATCAGGATCGACGGCGTGCCCTCAATCCCATCGGCTTTGAAATTGGTTTCAAAATGCGCCACCAAGGCTTCGGCGCTGGCGGAATCTTTCATGCAGACATCAATCGCGGCATCGTCCATCCCGGCAGTGCGGCCGATTTTCTTAAGGTTTTCAACGACAACAGCCGGGTCTTCAGACGCTGCCCACTCCTGTTGAGTGTCAAACAGAATGTCGGTGATCCCGAAATAACGCATCTCACCGCCGCAGCGCGCCATCATCGCGGCCCACAAGCCGTAACGGTCGAAATACACCTCGCGGTATTCGAACAGCACCTTGCCGGTGTCGATGTAATCGGCCTTCAGCTTGCCAAAGATGTCCTTGTGGAACGTGGCGCAATGCGGGCAGGTGAAGGACGCGTATTCGGTCAGTTTCACCGGGGCATCGGCAGCGCCCAGCGTGAAATCCTTGATCTCGATGGCAGCAGCGGGCGCGGCGGTTTCCTGCGCTTGGGCAGCCATCGGGGCAAGTTGCGGCGCACTGCCCGCAGCCCAGAGGCCCACGCCCCCCATGATCACCAGTGTCAGCGCAGCTATGCCCAGTTTCTTAGCCATGGTTCAGATTTCCTTTGGTTTTCGGCGTTTTAAGATGTTTTGCGCCATTGCTTCCAGTGCCGCGCGCAAGCCGTCATCGCGGATCGGTGCAGTGGTGCGGGCGGCTTCTTGTTGCACGGCGGGGTCCAGAGGGGGAACCACTTTCGGCGCAGCCATAAATTCGGCCTGACCTTCGGCAAAACCGGTGCTGGCGGTCTGGGTCAGCATGATCCGCGAGATCGCGGCATAACCGTAAACCGCATTGACCTTTTCGCGCAGCTTTTCCTTCTGCATTTCCACCATGGGTGCCATCGACCCGGTGGTCAGCAGGGTCAGCGTCGCGCCCATGCCTTCGCGGCCATAGCCCACCTTTACAGGCCGGGTGACGCGGGCCATATCTTCGCCCGCAATCTCAGTCCAATGGGTCAGCAGACGCGTCACTGCAAAACCGCGCGATTCCCCGGCCACCCGGACTTGGGTTTTCAGCAAGCCCGAAGCCGCCTCAAACCCGCGAACACGGCGGGTGGGGTTTGGCATGGGGGCGGGGGTACGGGCCATCTGGTCCTGCTTTGGTTCCATGCTATTCTATCCGGCAAAGGGCCCCTGCCGCCAGAGGGCACAGTATCAAGGGAATAAAGATTGCGTGACAGCGAAGTAAGCCTGCGTCTGCTGCCATGGTACGACGCCCATGCCCGCGCGATGCCGTGGCGGGTGGGTCCAGCCTTGCGCGCTGCCGGGGTGCGGCCCGATCCCTACCGGGTCTGGCTGTCAGAGGTGATGCTGCAACAAACCACCGTCGCGGCGGTGCGCGCGTATTTTGAAAGATTTACGGCGCGCTGGCCAACGGTCAACGATCTGGCGGCAGAGGCGGACGGCGAGGTGATGGCTGAATGGGCGGGCCTTGGCTATTACGCCCGTGCCCGCAACCTTTTGGCCTGCGCGCGGGCGGTGGTGGCCACTCATGGCGGCGTCTTTCCTGCGACGCGCGAAGGGTTGCTGGCACTGCCGGGAATCGGTCCCTATACGGCGGCGGCGATTGGCTCGATTGCCTTTGATGCGCCCGAAACCGTGGTGGATGGCAATGTGGAACGCGTCATGGCGCGGTTGTTTGCAGTGGAGCAGCCGATGCCAGCGGCGAAGGCGGAACTGACACGCTTGGCAGCCACTATGACGCCCAGGCTGCGTCCCGGTGACTATGCTCAGGCGGTGATGGACCTTGGTGCAACCATCTGTACGCCCCGCAGCCCGGCTTGCGGCATCTGCCCTTTGATGGACATATGTCAGGCGCGTATGGCGGGCATTCAAGCCGAACTGCCCCGCAAATTGCCCAAAGCGGTGAAGCCCACCCGGCAGGGCGCAGTCTGGATCGCCCGGCATGCCAATGGCGACTGGCTGTTGGAGCGCAGGCCGGACCGGGGCCTGCTCGGCGGCACTTTGGCCTTCCCGACCGAAGGCTGGGATGGCACCATCCAAGGCGCGCCCATGGCCGCCGATTGGGCGCATCTGGGTGAGGTGCGCCACACTTTCACGCATTTCCACCTGATTCTGCAAGTGTTCGGCGCCGAAACCGCAGGCAACCCCAATCGCGGCACATTCCAGCCGTCTTTGCGTCCCAATGATCTGCCGACGCTGATGCGCAAGGCCCATACCCTTGCGGCACAAGCCATTCCGCCGCGTTGAGCCTTCACCGCTTTGCGTTACACTGCGCCAAACCCCGAGGCCAAAATGACAACCATTCCCGCCGCCGAAGTCCAACGTCTGCAAAGCGCCCTGCCGTTCTGGCTGTCTTTGGGCCTGATCCCGGTGGCTGTTTTGGGTGCAGTGGTGGGCGGTTGGACCGTGGTTCTGCTGCCCCTGTATTCATGGGGGATGTTTTCCATCCTCGACGCCATTCTGGGCCGGAATGAGGACAATCCCGATCTGTCCACACCAGAGCCGGGCCTGATCTGGTATCGGCTGATCACTCTGATCTGGTTCCCGCTGCAATTTTGCGTGCTGTTCGGGCTGATCTGGTATGTGCCGCAGGCGGATCATCTGGGGACGCTGGAAAAGATTGTGCTGTTCTTTGGCGTCGGGTCGGTTTCGGGCACCATTGGCATCAATTACAGCCATGAATTGATGCACCAGAAGTCGGCGATAGAGCGTTGGCTGGGCGATCTGCTGCTGGCGACTGTGCTTTACAGCCATTTCCGCAGCGAACACCTGCGGGTGCATCATCTTTACGTCGGCACCCCGCGCGATCCGGTCACGGCGCGGTATAACGAGGGCTTCCATCGATTCTTTCCCCGCGTTCTGGTGGAATGCCATGTTTCGGCTTGGCAGGCCGAGGTGGCGATGCTGGCCCGCCGTGGCCTGCCGCCCCTGCACCGCAGCAATCCTTATTGGCGCTATGGCGCGCTGCAACTGGCAATGCTGGCGCTGGCGATCACTTTGGGCGGCGGGATCGGTCTGGCATTGTTTCTGTTTCAGGCCTTCGCCGCGATCTGGCAGTTGGAACTGGTCAACTACATCGAACACTACGGCCTGACGCGCCGCCATCTGGGTGAGGGGCGCTATGAACATGTCCTGCCGCGTCATTCATGGAACGCGTCTCAGCGGGCGTCCAACTGGCTGGTGATCAACCTGCAACGCCACTCAGATCACCATTACAAACCCGACCGCCGCTTTCCCTTGCTGCAAACCTATGCCGAGGATGACGCCCCGCAACTGCCCTACGGCTATCCGATCATGACCATGGCCGCGATGGTGCCGCCCTTGTGGAAACGCCTGATGAACAGGCGGGTGAAAGAATGGCGGCAGCGCTACTATCCCGACATCACCGACTGGCACGCCTACAACAAGGCGTTGAACCCTTTGCCGGGGGGCAATCGCTGACCGGCAGGGTCAACCGCTTCAGCCTTACGACAAATGCCCCCATTGCCGCAAAGCGTTGGCCAAAGGCGCTGCAAAGCCTTCATCAAAGTTCCGCAGCTTTGGATCTTGAGGCACCATGAAACCAATCTGCCCGATCCTGCGAAGCAGCGGTTTCATGTCGCGGCCCTTGTAGCCGGTCACATAGACCAAAGGCGCGATCCGGCCCAGATCATAGTCCTGATAGCGGCCGTCAAATTCACCATATGGCATGACCAGCACCGTACCGGGGCGGGCCTGTGACACGATGCGCTGTTCCATCCGGATGATCAGATCAAAGACCGACAGCGGTTTATAGGCGTAGATCACATCGTAATTCGCATAGCCGTCAAATTCCAAAGCATCGGCTTGAAACACCCGGTCCTGATTGCGCCTTGCGTGTTTTATCATCGCATCGGCGACAGGCACCCGGGTGTGATCATATTCCAACCCCTGCGAGATTTCGAACACCTGCGCCGCCTGCAACACCTTCAACCCAACACCACAGCCGACGTCCAGAAAAGCAAGCGGCATCTGGCGGCCAAGCGCCAGTGCCGTCCGGCGCCCCAATTGCATCAGGCGCGCAAACTGGGCAAAGGGCAGCGGGATGTCGTTGTGCTTGCCGACATAGGTTTCGGGGTCTGGTCGTGGCGGGCTGATATGTTCATGCATCCGGTATAGAACGTCCTCGAACGCAAGTATCATTTGGCTTGTCGCTCCGCCTGCCGTTGGCGGGTCTGGCATGATCGCCAGTCGCTTGGCCGCAATCACCAAGCGCAACTGCCGCTGCATTTCGCTCAGGGTATTCAGTCTCCGCCGCACGGTTCCAAAGTAGGCCATATCGGTGTGATAATGTGGCAGTGTCCGCGTTTCGGGCAGCTGCAAATGGCGATGCCATGTGCTGTTCAACGTTGCGTAGGGCAGTTGCACGGCCCCCAAAAGGCCCAAAATGCGCTGTCGCAGCTTTGGCGTGAACGGGGGGGCGATCACCTGCGCCAACGCCTGTACGGCGGCCAACAGGTCGGCCTCCTGTCGTTGCGCCAGCTTGCGAACATCTGTCAAAGTTTCTGCCATGCCATCCTCGGAAAAAGCACCGTCCAATGGGGCAAGCCTAGCACAGCGCTGCCAAAAGCCTACGGCGATTTGCCGTGGAAAAAACCCCAACATGACAAGCATGCTGGGGCAGTGGTGCCGCAGACTGACCGCGGCACGGCGTAAACTGGTGAGATGATCTTAGTGAGGACGGCCCTGATCGGCCTCCATCTCGGCGCGGATCTGTTGGCGCAGAATGTCGATGGGGATCATCTTGCCATCGCGCTTGAAGTGCCAATAGGTCCAGCCGTTGCACGACGGCGCGCCCTCCATATGGGCGCCCACCTGATGGATCGAGCCTTTGACATCCAGCCCGATCAGCGTGCCATCGGCACGGACTTTGGCGGAATGGCGGTTGCCGATGGAGTAGAGTTCTTCTCCGGGGCGCAGCATACCCCGTTCCACCACTTGCCCAAAGGGCACGCGGGGTTCAGCCCGTTTGCTGCCGGTGACTTCCAAGGCGCTGGCGTCAAAGCGGCGCACGCGGCTGATACGCTCGGCAGCCACTTTGCGGTAAGCCTCTTCGCGTTCAATCCCGATGAAATCGCGGCCCAGCATCTTGGCGACGGCCCCGGTGGTGCCGGTGCCAAAGAAGGGGTCAAGCACCACATCGCCGGGGTTGGTGGTGGCGAGCAATGCGCGGTGCAACAGCGATTCAGGCTTCTGCGTCGGGTGCGCCTTGTCGCCGTTTTCGTCCTTGATCCGCTCATGTCCGGTACAGATCGGCAGCACCCAATCGCTGCGCATCTGCACGCCGTCATTCAGTTCCTTCAGCGCCTCGTAGTTGAAGGTGTACTTGCTGTCCTCATCGCGGCTGGCCCAGATCAACGTTTCGTGCGCGTTGGTCAGGCGTTTGCCGCGAAAGTTCGGCATCGGGTTGGATTTGCGCCAAACCACATCGTTCAGCAGCCAATAGCCCTGATCTTGCAACACCGACCCGACACGGAAGATGTTGTGATAGCTGCCAATCACCCAGATCGCACCATTCGGTTTCAGCAAGCGCTTCGCCGCTGCCAGCCATTCGCGGGTGAATTTGTCGTAGACGGCAAAGCTGGAAAACTGGTCCCAATGGTCATCCACCGCATCAACCTTGGAGTTGTCGGGGCGGTGCAGATCGCCCTTCAACTGCAAATTATAGGGCGGGTCCGCGAAAATCAGGTCAATCGACCCTGCCGGAAGCGCGTTCATCCGCTCGATGCAATCGCCATCAAGGATCTGGTTCAGCGGAAGCGCATGCGCCGCCGCCGGTTTGGTTTTCGTTGCCATGCTCTGCCTCTGCCCTCGGTGTTTTTCACCGTTTGTTGTGGCCGATGATGAGTCATTGCTGATTCGCCGTCAAATTCTTTATTGAATCAAGGGGTTACATATTTGTCTTGATACAAGATATTGTGCACAGGCTTGAAGGAACGTCTATGCCAAGGAGTCACCCCAAGATTTAGAAGCGCGCCCAGGTGCAATTTGGTGGGATAACCGGCGTTGAACTCCCAGCCATAGCCGGGATGCTGTTGCGCCAAATCCACCATGATCCGGTCGCGTGTCACTTTGGCCACAATGGATGCGGCAGCAATCGACAGGGATTTGGCATCGCCTTTGACAATCGCCTGTGCGCAGGCACGCAAACCGGCGGGGATCAGGTTGCCGTCGATCAGACAATGATCCGGGGTCACGCCCAACCCCGCCACTGCCCGCTCCATCGCCAGATGACTGGCGCGCAGGATGTTCAGGCTGTCAATTTCCGCCACGCTGGCATGGGCCACGCACACCCGCGCGCGGGTGGTGATTTCGACAAACAGCGCCTCGCGCCGCGCCGCCGTCAGCGCCTTGGAATCGGCCAGACCAGGGGGGATGTCATCGGGGTTCAGGATCACAGCGGCAGCGGTGACAGGGCCGGCCAGCGGGCCACGCCCCACTTCATCCACCCCCGCAATCAGGACAAAGCCCCGTGCGCGGGCGGCAGTTTCGAATGCAAAATCGGCTGTCGGTTTGATCATCCGCTTCGCGTAACGCAAAATGCGGCCCAAAAAAAGGGGGCGAAGGCGCGTCGGCCATTCGCCCCCAGTGCGGGCCAGTTTGGACAGATCAGGCGGCCCGTGTTGGTTCAGCGACCGCTCAACTTGAACCCTGCGTCGCGCAGGCAATTGGCGGAGTAGATGCGATCGCGCTGGCCATAGATGCGCACCGCACGCGCGCAGTTGGGCAGACGATAGTTGAAGCCCGCTTCGCGCAGGCAGGATTCCGAGTACATGGTGACGGGGCGGCCTGCGTCGCTGTCGATTTCTATCGCGCATCCGCTGGGCACGCGGGGCAATTTGGCGGGTTGCGGCTGGGGCTTGGGCGCGCGCTTGGCATCATTCTTGTTGTCGATGTTGTTGGCAATCACACCAATCACGATGATCGCCGCCAGCGCCTTGGCCAGATTGTCGCCCTTCTTGTCGGCATGCGATGGCACCGCCGTCACCATCAGCAGCGACGCCGCAACGGCCAGTGCCGTCAGACCGCTCAACAGTTTCTTCATCGGATCCTTGGCGGCAACGGTCCGGCTGCGCAGCGCAAAATGGGTTTCGGCCAGGGTTTCGGATGCGATCACGGTTTTGGGCAGAACGTTCATCATCGGGGCCTCCATCGGTTGGGTGGTGCCCCACAACGGGGCGAACTGGATGCCCCAACCGTGGCTTAGTGCCGTTCAGCCAAGCAATAACGCCGCGGTGTTATGCGATATCAGGCCCCGCCGTTGATGGCACTGAGGCTTGGATATTGAATATCACCGCAAGCGCGCGCATTGATATGCACTGAAGTTCAGGAGCGTGTCCCATGAAACGCCTATCTCTTGCCGTGGCCGTGTTGATCGGGTTCGCCTTGCCCGCCTCTGCCGAATGTTATGCCGACTACAAGGCCAAGCAGGACGACCCCCTGCGCCTGCACTACGGTGTGGCCGAGGTGTCCGCCTGCGATGCCGGATCCGCTGAGGCAGAATTGACGCCGCGTCTGGCCGCTGATGACTGGACATTGCTGAACGTTCTCTCCACCTTCGGACCCGAAGGCTTGGAAGAAAGGAAAGACAGTGCCGGAGCCTACTTCCTTCGCTACTGACGCTTTGAAGGCTGGCAACAGGGTGGTCGCGGGTGGCATTGCCGCCATCGTGCTGATCCTGTTGGGCGCCGCCGTCTTTCTGTTCCTGAACCTGCCAGACGCCAATGCATTCAACACGCGGGTGGAGCGGTTGTTTGTGGAAAACAACGATCTGCGCACCGGGGCCGAGATCAAGCTGCTGGAGATTCTGGCGCAGTCGGGCACCAGTTTTTCCGAAGTGCTGATCAGCTATCGCTCTGTCATCTTCGTGCTGCTGGTGTTCGCGACCGCGCTGATGGTGGCGGCCTTGGTGTTTTTGGTGACGATCATCGCCCTGAACCGCCGGATTTCCGCCATCCAACGATCCGGCATCCAGGTGTCGTCGATCCTGATCAGTCGCGAGGCGCGCGCGGTCTATATCAACGATATGGAATTCGCCCTGACCGAGGCCGCCATCGAAACGCTGTCGGTTCTGGCCGAAGCGCGCATGGATGATGAGGTCCTGACCGGCGCACAGATTGAAGGCGTGATTTCAGGCCGCAATGCAGCAGATTGCGACGAGGCGGCGGGCGCCACCCGCGTCAAACGCCTGCGCGACTCATTGGGCAATCAGATGGTCAGCGAGCTTCTGGTCAAAACTGTCGCCCGGCGCGGCTATATGCTGGCGGTGGGCAAAGACACGATCAAGATGATCTGACCGCAACCAGAAAATCCGACCAGTCGTTCGGATTCGATTAAAATTTGCATTTCATCTGTCTCTAAATATCCCGGGGGTCCGGGGGCTGGCCCCCGGCGGTTGCTGCAGCAGCGCTGCGCCTAGGAACCAGACAACCCCAACTGTGCCAACCGTGCATCCAGCGCCGACCAGTCCGCAATCTGCAACCGCACCGGCAGGGTCAGGACTTGCGCGCGAAACGCGGCTGGCAGGCGGGTTGCGTCCTTTTCTGTCGTCACCAGCTGCGCGTCATGGGCCATCGCCTCCAGCTGCAACCGCTTCATCAGGGCATCCGACAGCGGCTGATGGTCATCCAAAGCCTCGGCCCGGATCAGCACCGCCCCTTCGGCTCGCAGGGTGGCAAAGAACTTCTCGGGTCGGCCAATGCCCGCAAAGGCGATCACGCGTTCGCCTTGCCATCCCATCCCCATCGCCAAAGGTGCCAATTGCCCGGTCAGATGCGGCACAGTCAGGTCAGGGCCCCAAGTCATGCGAAACGCCGCTTGCGCGGGATCTGGGCCGATTGACAGCACAAAATCGGCGCGCTTCATTCCGGCGACAACCGGTTCGCGCAGCGGCCCGGCGGGCAGGCAAAGGCCGTTGCCAAACCCCACGTCGGCATCCACGACGATCAGCGACAGGTCCTTGACCACCGATGGGTTCTGAAAGCCATCATCCAGCACCACCACTTGCGCGCCATCTGCTTCGGCCAGCCGGACCCCGGCGGCGCGATCACGCGCGATGATGGTGGGCGCAAAGGCCGCCAGCAACAACGGCTCATCCCCCACATCCGCCGCGCGGTGCTGCATGGGGTCCACGCGCACCGGTCCGGCCAAGCGGCCACCATGACCCCGGCTGACCAGTTGCACCGCAATGCCGCGTGCTGTCAGACGCTCGATCAGCGCGATTGCCGTTGGCGTCTTACCGGTGCCGCCGGCGTTCAGATTGCCGATGCAGATCACGGGCACGCTCGCCCTGTAGCCCGGTCGCGCCACCCGCTGCGCCGTTGCCATCGCATAGATTGCCCCTAAAGGCGACAGCAGGCGCGCAACCAGCCCGGGCGCGCCGGCGGGAGTGTTCCAAAACCGAGGCGGGCGCATCAGGCTTCGCCTGCGATAAGGCGACGCGACAGATCAACCACACGGTTGGTGACATCGACGCCGTCTGACGCCACCGTCCAGGCCGCCGCCGCCAGCCGCGCCGCGCGGTCTGGCGACAGCAGATCGGCCAAGGCGTCGCCCAAATCGGTTGGCGACCCCACCGCGCGCGCCGCAAGGGCTGCCCCCAACCGCCCGAACACGGTGCCATAAACGCCGGGGCGCGGCCCGTAGAGTATCGCCGACCCCAAAGCCGCAGGCTCCATCGGATTGCGCGCGCAGCCATCGCCTTGCAAGGTCCCGCCCAGGAATGTCACCGGGGCCAGCCGATACCAGATGCCATATTCGGTGGCGGCGTCCGGTATATACACCTCGGTGTCCGCCTCTGGCTCTTGTTCCAGCCCGCGCTGCGCCACCATCCAGCCTTCGGACGCCTCCATCTGTGCAGCGATCTGCGGCGCGCGCGACGGGTCTTGCGGCACGAAGATCAGCAGCAACCGATGTGCCAGACGCAAGGCCGACCGGTGCGCCTCAATCACTGCAGCCTCTTCTGCGGCAGGCACATCAGCGGCCAGCCAGACCGGGCGCGTTGCAAACAGTTCCGCCAAGGCCGCGCGCTCGGGTTCGTGGTGGGCCAGTGCCGCGCTGCCTTCTTCCAAACGCCCGGCGGTGGCCACATTCAGCGCCCCGGCTTTGCGAAAGGCCCGCGTCGCAGCCTCGTCCACCGTCAACACCTGCCGCACGGTTTGCAAACAACGGCGCAGCAGGCCAGGATACCAGCCATCGCGCCCCTTGATCAGATAAGGCGTGCGCGCGTCGACCATCAGCACCGCGATCTTGCGATCTGCCGCCTCCAGCAGCGCAGCGGGGCGCACTTCGCCTTCGGTCATCACGATCAGGTCCGGCTGCCAATGGTCGAGAAACGCCTTGGCATCGGCGGCACTGTCAAGTGGCGAGCGCTGTTCGATCATGGCGGGGGCATTGATGCCCAATGCCTTCTGGCTGGTGATCAAAACTGAAACCGACAGATCTTCCACCAAACGCCGCGCCAGTTGCAGCACCCCGGCCACAGCCGCAGCCTCGGACGCGTGCAACCAAACCACCTGACCCAAAGGCCGCACCGGGCGCGACGCGTCCGCGCCCGGCTCTCGCCGTCCGGTCAGGTTGTAAAGGGTGCGGCCAATCGACAGCGCCATCGGGCTGTGCCCCTTACGCGCCCATCTCTTCGGTCAGCGATCCCGATTTGCTCTCTTCGCGCAGACGGTGAATATGCGCGATGAAATAGCGCATATGGGCGTTGTCCACGGTGCGTTGCGCCTCGGCCTTCCACGCCGAAAACGCGGTGGCATAGTCGGGGAACATGCCGACGATGTGGATGTCTTTGACGTCCTTGAAAACGTTCGCCTGAGGGCTGACAAGTTCGCCGCCAAAGACAAGGTGAAGCCGTTGAGTCATGGGTTGGTCCAATTTGCTGCGCTGCCGCACAGGATAACGGCTGGCCGCACGCTGGGCAAGGCAATCAAAGCCAGAATTGGCTGAACCCGCCTTGTTGGTGATCAACACCTATACAGACCGACGCTTTCCCTGTAGTGCACGCAAATCGGCCCGACGATTCCGGGGCAGACGGCAGGGAGGCTGGTCTGCAATGGGGAATGAGGTGCCGCTAAAATGGTACTTCAAGGGCGCACCAAAGCGTGCCCCCCATCAGGAAAAAATATGATCGAACACGGTATCGCCGCGCCACTGGCCGCGGCTTTGACGGCCAAGGGCTATGAAACCCTGACGGCTGTGCAATTGGCAGTGATCAAACCCGAAGCCAAAGGCCGCGACCTTCTGGTGTCGGCGCAAACCGGTTCCGGCAAGACCGTGGCCTTCGGCATGGCGATTGCCGAGGAATTGCTGCGCGGCGCGGACAAGCTTTTGTACGCCGACACGCCAATGGCCTTGGTCATTACCCCCACCCGTGAACTGGCCCTGCAGGTGGCGCGCGAGTTGGAGTGGCTTTACGCCTCCGCCGGTGCGCAGATTGCAACTTGCGTTGGCGGCATGGATTACCGCACCGAAAAGCGCGCGCTCGATCGTGGCGCACATATCGTTGTCGGCACGCCGGGTCGCTTGCGTGACCACATCGACCGCCGCTCGCTTGACCTGTCCGGCTTGCGCGCCGCCGTGCTGGACGAAGCCGACGAAATGCTGGATCTGGGTTTCCGCGACGATCTGGAGTATATTTTGGCCGCCGCGCCGGAAGACCGTCGCACCCTGATGTTTTCTGCCACCGTTCCCAAAGAGATCGCGAAACTGGCCGAAGACTTTCAGCGTGACGCGCTGCGCATTGCCGCTCAAGGCGAAGCCAAGCAGCACGTCGATATCGAATACCGCGCCTTGTCGGTGGCCGTGCGCGACCGCGAACACGCGATTTTCAACATGCTGCGCTTTTATGAGGCGCGCACGGCAATCGTGTTCTGCAAAACCCGCGTCAACGTGAACCATTTGATGGCCCGCATGGGCAACCGCGGCTTCAAGGTTGTGGCGCTGTCCGGCGAACTCAGCCAACAGGAACGCACCAATGCGCTGACGGCTTTGCGCAACGGGCGGGCGAATGTCTGTATCGCAACCGATGTGGCAGCGCGCGGGATTGACCTTCCGGGGTTGGAATTGGTCATTCACGCCGACTTGCCGTCGAATTCGGAAACCCTGTTGCACCGGTCGGGCCGCACTGGTCGGGCAGGCTCGAAAGGCGTGTCTGCGCTGATCGTGGCACCATCAGAGTTCAAAAAGGCCCAGCGTTTGTTGCAAGGTGCCAAGGTTGTGGCGGAATGGGGCGTGGCCCCTTCGGCTGATGATGTGCAGGCCAAAGACGACATGCGCATCTTCGAGAACCCGGTTTTTGGTCAGAACCTGTCCGACGAGATGGACATGGCGATGAAACTGATCGAACGCTTTGGCCCCGAACAAATCGCCGCCGCCTATGTGCAGTCATGGCGTTCGGGCCGTTCGGCCCCCGAAGTGCTGTCGGATCAGGCAGGCCCGCCCCGCGATGCCGCCCCGCCGCGTGAGCGTTCGGAATTTGGTGCGTCGGTTTGGTATATGCTGTCGGTGGGCCGTTCGGGTCGCGCCGAAGCGCGTTGGCTGTTGCCAAAAATCTGTGACGCCGGTGGCATCACCAAGGACGGTATCGGCGCCATTCGCGTGCAGGAAGATCGCACCTTTGTGCAGATCGCCGAAAATCTGGCCGCCAAGTTTGGCGCGCAGCTGGAATTGGAAAGCGGCGTTGTGATGGACCGCATCGCCGGCGAGCCAGAACTTGACCGGCCTGAGCGGGCACCCCGCAAAGAGCCGGCTGCCCGCCCCGCGCGCGCCCCGCGGGAGGAACGCAGTGAACGCCCAGAGCGTGCAGAACGCCCCGAGCGTGCCGACAAACCCGCCTACACGCCGAAACCCGCGCGCGTGGTCGAAGATGATGCGCCCGCCTACAATCCGCTGGGCGCTGACGCCCCTCCCGCCGAGGCCCCCGAGCCCCGCGCCGAGCGCAAGCCCTATGCCAAGCGCGACGATGCCGAGCGTAAACCCTATGCCCCGCGCGAAGCCAAACCCTATGCTCCGCGCGCCGATGCAGACCGCAAGCCCTACGCGCCGCGTGATGCCAAGCCCTATGCGCCGCGTGCGGAAGGTGCCAAACCCTACGCCAAGCGCGAAGACGGCGATCGCAAGCCCTACGCGCCGCGTGCCGAAGGTGCCAAGCCCTATGCGGCCAAACCTTACGCGCCGCGTGCCGAGGGTGCGAAACCCTATACGCCGCGTGCCGAAGGTGCGAAACCCTATGCCCCGCGTGACGGTGCCAAGCCATACGCTCCGCGGGCTGAGGGTGCGAAGCCCTATGCCAAGCGCGAAGATGGCGACCGCAAGCCCTATGCTCCGCGTACCGAGGGTGCCAAGCCCTACGCTCCGCGCGGTGATGCAGAGGCCAATCCGCGTTCGGCTGGGTTCAAATCGCATGGCGCAGATGGCAAACCGGCACGGGGCGCTGGCTTCAAATCCCACGCAGGCGAAAGCAAGTCCTTTGCCAAGCCGGGCAAGCCGGCTGGTCCCAAGACCGATGCCAAGGACACCTCGAAACGGTTCGTGCCGCCAAGCAAACCCAAAAAGTAAATGATCGTTCACATAAGGCCGCCTTCGGGCGGCCTTATAGTTTAAACTGCGCCAAAAGATCGGTGTGCAGGGCAGGGGCGGCCGCAACGATCCCCGAGGATTGCGCGCGCACCGAGTTGAACCGCAACGTCGCGCCACGGCAATCCGACACCGCCGCGCCTGCACGGGTCGCAATCAGACTGCCCGCAGCGATGTCCCACTCCCACGCGTCACGAAAAGCCAGCATCCCGTCAAATGCACCCTCGCCCACCAAGGCCAGCCGATAGGCCAGCGATGCGCGAAAGCTGCGCTGAAACACGGGCGGGTCGCTTTGCCAGTGATCTGGTAGCAGATTGGCCTTTGTCGTCAGGATATTGGGACCATCGGCCAAGGATTTCACACTGGCTTGCATCGATTGCCCGTCCACCAAAGCCGGGCCGTCCTTTGACGCCGTGTACAACCGATCCAAGGCGGGCAGATACACCACGGCCGCTGTCACCACGCCATGCCGTGCCACGGCAAGCGAATGCGCAAAGTGCTTCTCGCCTGCAATAAACGCCCGGGTGCCGTCGATTGGATCGATGATGAACACATGTTCACAACCTAATCGCGCCGCATCATCAGGCGTCTCTTCGGACAGCCAGCCATAACCCGGTCGCGCGCCCCGCAGCCGTGCCATCAGCATATCATTCACCGCCAAATCGGCCTCTGTCACCGGGCTGGCGTCGGCCTTGTCCCACACCGTCGGCGCGTTGTTCCAATACCGCAGCGCAATTTTGCCCGCCGCAAGCGCCGCATCAGTCAGCAAGGCCAGATCATGCGCCGGCAAGGATCATCCCTTCGATCAGCAAGCTGGGCACCCGGGTGGACAGATGCGCTTTGGCGTCATTGGCCGGGATCATCCGCAGCAGCATGTCGCGCAGATTGCCGGCGATGGTGCATTCGTTGACCGGATACAGCACCTGCCCGTTTTCCACCCAGAACCCCGAAGCCCCCCGCGAATAATCGCCTGTGGTCGGGTTGATCGTCGATCCGATCATCGACGTTACCAGCAGGCCCGTCCCCATATCGCGGATCAGATCGGCGCGGCTTGCGGTGCCCTGCGTCAGATCAATGTTCGAGGTCGAAGGCGATGGCGGCGAGGACGTCCCGCGTGAGGCATTCGCCGTGGACAGCATCCCCAGCTTGCGCGCGGTTGCCAAGTCCAGAGTCCAGCCCATCAGAATGCCATCCTGAACGATCATGCGCCGTGCCGTCGGCAGGCCCTCACCGTCAAACGGTCGCGACCCCGACACGCGAGGCCGCAGCGGGTCTTCGATCACCGACAGGCCATTGGGAAGAACCTGCTGCCCCAACGCGTCCTGCAACCAGGACGAACCGCGCGCAATCGACGCGCCGTTGATCGCCGACAGCAAATGCCCGATCATCGATGCCGCAACGCGTTCGTCAAACAGCATCGGATAGGTGCCGGTTTTTGGCTTGGTCGCGCCCGCCCGTGCCAAGGCCCGCTCTGCTGCCAATGTACCAATGCCTTCTGCGCCCGGCATATCGGACTGATGCACCCGGCCTTCACCGGCATAATCGCGTTCCATCCCGGTGCCGGTACCGGTGAAGGCCACGGCGCTGATGGACCGCGAACTGCGGGCATAGCCGCCCGAAAACCCGTTGCTGGCGGCCATGTGCACCTGACGCAAGCCGTAGCCCGCCGAAGCCTCAACCTGCGTGATCCCGGCCACAGCCATCGCAGCGGCCTCTGCCATACGCGCATCAGCCTCAAGCGCCGCAGCCGAAGGTTCCGGGCTGTCGTCGCACAGGTCCAGCGCCGCCAGATCCCAGCCGCGCGCAATCTGCCCTTCATCGGCCAGCCCCGCATAGGGATCAACCGGGGCCTCGCGCGCCATCGCCACAGCGCGCTCGGCCAACTGCCGCAAGGTGGCCGCTGAGGTATCAGAGGCCGAAACGCAGGCCTGCCGCCCGCCCATCAGCACGCGCAGTCCAATTTCAACCCCTTCAGACCGTTCCGCCTGCTCCAGCCGCCCGGCACGGATGTCGATGGATTGCGAGGTGCCCGACAGCGCCATCGCATCGGCAGACTCGGCCCCAGCAGCGCGGGCAGCGTCCAGCAAAGCGGCGGTCAGGGTTTCAAGCGGCTGGGCCATGGTCTTCCTTTGCAAGGCGCGCGGCCCGGCTGAATTGGGTTTCTGCCTGTAAAGTCATGCATTCAGGGCGGATTTCAAGGTCTGGCAGCGCCCGCACCGCGATTGCGCATGAAAAAGGCCGCCCCACGCGTGGCAGGGCGGCCCAAATTGTGGCTGTGCTTACTGCAGGCGCTGGCCGTTGGCGTAAAGCACCTTGTCCTTCACCTCAATCGTCGAGGTCAACTCATCCAAACCCTCGGCCCCGGCGTTGGCAAACATCGCCACCATCATCCGTGCGCCCATGGCGTCTTCGTCAGTCAGGAGGCCCATCGCCACCAGCTTGTCGAGCAACCCGTTGCCGCCGACCAGCTTCAGATCAAGCTTGCCATTTGGCGCAGGCATGCCCGCAAAGGTGGTCAGGTCGCTGTTGTCAAAGGTGAAAGCGCCGGCACCGGTCAGTTCGGCCCCCGCAACGCTGGCCTTGATTTCGGTCACATCCAGCGCGTGCAACTCACCCGGAGGGGCATCCGCCAAAGTCTCCATCGCCGCCTGATCGAACAGATCGGTGGTCATCTTGACCTTGCCTTTGGCATCCACAATTACCGTCGCCGGATCACGTGGCAAGTTGCCCGCCGGATCGAACATGCCCCAGACCTCATCCGAGATGGTAAAGCCGACCAGCTTGGTCAGGAAGGAAAAATCGGTCGGCTCGGCGCTGATGCCCACCGGCATCAAAATGTTGAAGCCGGCCTCGGCGTAGCCCAGTTTCAGCTCTGGGAACGGAATGTCGGGGCTGGACACCGTCATGTTGATGCCCTTGCTGCCCACGCCATACTGCATCTTGCTGGCATCAAGCATGAAGGTCAGATCGCCACCCGCGCCGGTCGCCATCATCTTGAACGGACCCTTGGCATCAGTCACGTCCACATCCAGCGACATTGCGCCATAGGAGAACATGCCATCGGCGGCAAAGCCCGCCTTGAGCGCGGCTGGCAGGTCGGCCATCATGTCGGCCCCAAGGAAGCTGCCGTTGGTTTTGGCCACCAGATCGGCAAAAGTGCCGATGATGCGCGCGTTGGACCCGGCTGTCTTGTCAGCGCCGACAATCGTCAAAGCCAGACTTTGGGCCGAAAATTCCGAGGTGACCTTCTTGGCACCCTCTGGCCCCTCGATCAGGTATTTCCCCGCAAGCGCCGTAATGGTCGCCTCTGCTGTCATATCAACGGCGGTTGCATCGACGCCTTCAATCGCCTCCAGCTTGACGGTCATTGTCGGCGCTTCGAAGTCGTAGTTCGTGGCCTCTGGCATCCCGCTGGCCGTCGCCAGCATTCCGGGTTGCGAGATGGAAATGGTCAGGGCTGTGGGCGTGTCACCGTCTGCGCCGGCGGGCAGTTGCAGCGCGATCGGATAAGTTTCCGACATGGTCACTTCCACAGTGCCATCGCCCTTGTCGGTGAAGATGATTTCCTCGATGTTGGCGTCCACAACCACGCCGTCCTGACTGGACGAGATTTTGACGCCAGTGACGACCAGTGCGTCGCCCTCACGGGTCGCACTGGCGGCAACAACGGTCTGGCCATAGGCCCCGCTCATATCCTGCCAGTTTTGCCAAACGTCTTCTGGCGTCACGTCGGCAAAAGCGCCGGAACCTGACATAAGAGCAAGAAATGCGGTGCTGCCCGCAAGCTTCCAGTGCTTCATGATGAACCCTTCCTGGTGAAATATGCCCTCAACCATCCGCTCTTGCGCTTTGGTGGTCAAGGGTTTCTGTAGGGGTGCGGGATGGGGTAAACAGAATTGTCATCAGGGTTGAAAAACGGAGGCCGCACGATGCAAGGTAAAGTGGTGGTGATCACCGGGGCCAGCCGGGGCATCGGTGCGGCGTCGGCGAGGGTGTTTGCGCAGGCTGGGGCCAGCGTGACATTGCTGGCACGGGATGCAGGCCAAATAACTGATCTTGCGACAGAACTTGGGGGTCACGCGTTGGCCTTGCCTTGCGATGTGGCCGACTGGGACGCGGTGCAAGCGGCGGTGCAGATGGTTCAGGCGCGGTTCGGGCGGCTGGATGTGCTGATCAACAATGCAGGCGTGATTGATCCAATTGCCCGGCTGGCCGATGCTGATCCAAGCCTTTGGGGGCAGGCGATTGACATCAACCTGAAGGGCGTGTTTCACGGCATGCGCGCCGCCATCCCGGTGATGCGCACGCAGGGATCTGGCACCATCATCACGATCTCGTCGGGTGCCGCTGTCAATCCGATGGAGGGGTGGAGCGCCTATTGCGCCTCCAAGGCCGGGGCCTTGATGCTGACCCGCATGGCGCATCTGGAAGAAGCAGCGCACGGGCTGCGGGTGCTGGGCCTGTCGCCCGGCACAGTGGCCACTGATATGCAGCGGCAGATCAAAGCCTCGGGGGTAAACGCCATCAGCCAGCTGGATTTCGCGGTGCATATCCCCGCAGATTGGCCCGCGCGGGCGCTGTTGTGGATGTGCGGGCCAGAGGCGGATGATTGGCTGGGCAAGGATATTTCCTTGCGCGATGAGGGTGTTCGTCGCGCCGTGGGGTTGATCGCATGATCGGGGTGGATGACGAAAACGGCCTGCTGGCTCTGACACTGCGTCGCCCGGAAAAGGCCAATTCTCTGACCAAGGCGATGCTGGAACAGTTGGACGCAACGCTCGCCACCACGGAGGCGCGGGCCGTGATCCTGACAGGCGAAGGCCGCGTTTTCAGCGCTGGTGCCGATCTGGACGAGGCCCGCGCAGGCCTTGCCACTGATCCGATCTGGGACCGCCTTTCCAACCGCATCGCCTCACTGCCCTGCCTGACCATCGCCGCGCTGAACGGCACTTTGGCTGGGGGCGCGATGGGGATGGCGCTGGCCTGCGATCTGCGGGTTGCGGTTGCGGGGGCGAAGTTTTTCTACCCGGTGATGAAGCTGGGCTTCCTGCCACAACCCGCTGATCCGGCACGTCTTATCGCGTTGATCGGTCCGGCGCGGGCCAAGATGATCCTGATGGCCGGGGCCAAGATCGACGCGGATGAGGCGCTGGCTTGGGGTCTGATCGACCGCATTGTCGAGCCGCAAGCCCTGATGGACACCGCCCGCGCCCTGTGTGCCGACACGCTGGCCGCCAAGCCCGGCCACGCGGCGGCGATCAAACGGCTGTTGGCCCCTGACACTGGTGCGTCAGTCCGGCTTGTTTCCGACGTGGTTTCTTGTCACAGCATAGGCTTGGCGAGCGAGGGTGTCAGATGAACAGTCAAACCGAGATGGCGGACAGGCTGATGGATTGGCTGCAACAAGCCGGTGAAATGGCTCAAGGCTGGCTGCTGTCGCCCGCCGCGTGGTCGCAATTTGCGCTGCTGGCCCTTGCCTATTTTGCTGCCCGCTTTGCCACTCGGCGCGTGACGCCCATGCTGGTTCGCGTCCTGAATCCCGGCGATAAGGACACGCTGATCGCCACCGCGCGGCGGTTTGCGCAACGGTTCTTGCCGTTGTTGATGCCGCTTCTGGCCTACGGTCTTACGGCAGGGGGAGAGGAAATCACCCGCTCAATCTTTGGTTCTGGTGATGTGATCGGCTTTGGAAAACGGTTGTTCATATTCCTTGCGGCCCGAATATTCGTGCACCAGGTGTTGACAGACAGCTTTTTGAAATTGCTGGGAAAATATGCCCTGATCCCAGTTGCGGCGCTGTATGCTCTGGGCATTCTGGATGACATTTCGGCGCGTATGGCGGAAACCATCATTGCGCTGGGTAACATCCAGTTCTCGGTGCTTGCGCTGATCCGCGGCATGATCGCAGGGTCGCTTTTGTTCTGGCTGGGGTCGTGGTCCAACCGCCAAAGCGCTGACTATATCAAGAAGCAGCCCGAACTGCGCCCGGCCACCCGCGAACTGGCCGTCAAGGCCGCCGAGGTGGTGATCTTCGGTGCGGCGTTCCTGCTGTTGATGAGCATCATGGGCATCGACCTGACCGCAGTGGCCGTTCTGGGCGGCGCTTTGGGTGTGGGTATCGGCCTTGGCCTGCAGCAGATTGCGGCGAATTTTATCAGTGGAATCATACTCTTGGTCGAAGGTCAGACCACCGTTGGCGACCATGTCGAACTGGATGGCGGCGAGAAGGGCACCATCGTCAAAATGACCGCCCGCGCCTGTGTGCTGGAAACGTTTGACGGCAAATGGATCGTGGTTCCGAACGAGCATTTCATCACGACGCGGGTGGTCAACTACTCGGATCAAGGCAGCGCCAACCGCTTTGAATCGCTGTTTTCAGTCAGCTACGACACCGACATCAACCGGGTGCCAAAGTTGATTGAGGCCGCAGTGGCGCGGCTGCCGTTTGTGCTGCAAAGCCCCGACGGGCCGGACTGCGAATTGCGGGGGTTTGGCGAAAGCAGCGTTGATTTTGCTGTGGAATATTGGGTGAACGGTATTGATGACGGCAAGAACAAATACGGGTCTCCGGTGCTGTTCGCGATCTGGAACACCTTGAAATCAGAGGGGATCGAGATGCCGTTTCCGCATCGGGTGGTGCATCTCAAGGGTGATTTTCCGGGGGGGAAAAGCTGATGGATGCATTGGTCATTGGCGCAGGCCCGGCGGGGTTGATGGCGGCTGAGGAACTGGCGAAGGCGGGGCGGCGGGTTGTGATCTGCGACGCCAAACCCAGCCCGGCGCGCAAGTTTCTGATGGCGGGCAAGTCCGGTTTGAATGTGACCAAGGATCAGGATTTTACCGCCTTTACAGCGGCTTATGACGCTGACTGGCTGGCTCCGATGCTGGCGGAGTTTGGGCCTGCGCAGGTGGCGGACTGGTGCCGTGGGCTGGGGCAAGAGGTATTCACCGGCACGTCGGGGCGGGTATTTCCGGTGGCGATGAAGGCGTCGCCTTTGTTGCGGTCATGGCTTAAGCGATTGGAATCTTTGGAGGTTTCTCTGCGGACGCGCTGGCGTTGGACGGGGTTTGACGGGGCAGGATTCCAGTTTGAAACGCCCGAGGGCGGGCAGGTTTTGCACCCAAGGGTCACGGTTCTGGCGTTGGGAGGGGCAAGTTGGGCGCGGCTGGGGTCGGACGCGGCCTGGGTGCCGTGGTTGGTGGAAAAAGGTGTTCAGGTTCAAGGGTTTAAGCCTGCCAACATGGGGTTTGCGGTGAATTGGTCACCCCATATGGCCCGGCAGTTTGGGCAGGCGGTCAAGGGCACGGCACTGATTGTCGGCGGGCGACGGGAACGTGGAGAATTTGTCATATCCGACAAAGGGTTAGAGGGCGGCGGGATTTACGCAGTCTCACGGGCGCTGCGGGAAGGTGCGCAGCTTTCGGTGGATTTGATGCCGGATGTGGCGGCGGATCAGGTGGCTGTGCGACTGGCACGGATGAAGCCGGGTGAAAGTCTTGCCAACCGCCTGCGCAAGCTGGGTTTGTCCGCGTCCGCGATGGCCCTGGTGATGGAGTTCGGGCGGGGTTTGAACCCTGTCCACGCTGTAAAATCCCTGCAAATTCCGTTGCTTGGGCCGCGTCCGATGGATGAGGCAATCTCGGTTGCCGGGGGGGTCACGCGGGCCAGTTGCACCGACGGGCTGGAGTTGCGGGCTTTGCCGGGGGTGTTTGTCTGCGGTGAAATGCTGGATTGGGAGGCCCCGACAGGCGGCTATCTTTTGACCGGATGCTGGGCTTCGGGTCGTTGGGCGGGGCGGGCAGCGGCAAATCACGGTTAACCTGCGGAAATCGCAGGGAAACCTGCGTGATCTGTCCGTGCTGCCGCCGTCCCGCCTGCGTCCTTTTTGCGTCCGCACGCTGCGTGCGCCCGGGTCAGGGTTAACGCAACGGGCGGCGGGGTGGTGGGGCAACGGCCAATCGGGTTGCCAAGGCCCTGCCAAAGCTTGGCAAAAGCTTTGTCACAGTTGGAAAGTTGGGCGGCAAGGTGATCCTGTAAGGGCCGTTCGGCCCTGACTTGCCACATCACTTGCCAGACCCTGCGGTTTCCGAGCCGTTGCGGGTCAGGTAATAGGCCGCCAGAATCGGCAGGAAGGTGGCTGCAAAAACGATCAGCGCCACCACATTGGTGACCGGGCGTTGGCGCGGGCGGATCAGTTCCTCCAGCATCCAGATTGGCAGGGTGGCTTGCTGACCTGCGGTGAAGGTGGTGACGATGACCTCATCAAACGACAGCGCAAAGGCAAGCATCCCCCCGGCCAGCAGGGCGGTGCCAAGGTTCGGCAACAGGATGTGCCAGAAGGTTTGAAAGGCATTGGCGCCAAGGTCGGCGCTGGCCTCCAGAATTCCACCCGACATGCGGCGAAAGCGGGCGACGGCGTTGTTGTAGACGATGACGATGCAAAAAGTGGCATGGCCGAGGATGATGGTCAGGGTGGAAAACGGAATGTCCATGATGCCAAAGGCCGACCGCAACGACATGCCGGTGATGACGCCGGGCAGGGCGATGGGCAGGATGATCAGCAGGCTGATCTGATCGCGGCCAAAGAAGGTGGCGCGGGCCATGGCGGCGGACACCAGCGTGCCAAGCACCATCGCCAGCAGGGTGGCTGCGGTGGCGACTTTGACGGACAGGGTCAAGGCCTCCCAGATGTCAGGGCGGTTCCATGCGGCCGCGAACCACTCGGTGGTCAGGCCCGGCGGCGGGAAGGCGTAGGTGCGTTCCTCGGTGGTGAAGGCGTAAAGGAAGATCAGCAGGATCGGCAGGTGCAGAAACAACAGGCCGCCGATGGCGGCGAGTTTCAGGGAAAGCGGGGCTTTAGAGGGCATCGAAAGCCCCCGCGCGCTTGGCGAGTGTCAGGTAGATCAGCATGATCACGATCGGCACCACGGCGAAGGCGGCGGCCAGCGGGGTGTTCCCGGCGGTGCCTTGCAGTTGATACACCGCCATGCCGATGAAATTGGCGGAATTGCCGACAATCTGTGGAATGATATAATCGCCCATGGTCAGCGAGAAGGTGAAGATCGACCCCGCGATCACGCCGGGCAGGGCCAGCGGCAGGATCACGGTGCGGAAGGTTTGCGCACGGCTGGCGCCAAGGTCCTGGCTGGCCTCCAGCAGCGAGGTGGGCACCCGTTCCAGCGCCGCCTGCATCGGCAGGATCATGTAGGGCAGCCAGACATAGGTGAAGACGGCGAACATGCCGATGTAGCTGGTGGACAACGACCCGCCGCCGATGCCCGGTATGGACAGGATCGCGTTCAGAATGCCGCTGGTGTGGGTGGCCTCGGCGGCCCAGGTGATGATGCCCTCTTTGGCGAGGATCAGTTTCCAGGCGTAGATCTTGACAAGGTAGGATGACCACAGCGGCAGCATGATGCCCAGATAGAACACTGCTTTCCAGCGGCCACGCGCGTAGCGGGCGGCGTAATAGGCGATGGGGAAGGCAAGAATGGCGCAGCCGAGGGTGACGGCAGCGGACATCAGCAGCGTGCGCAGGATGATGTCGTAATTCTGCGGCCGCAGCAGTTCGGCATAGGTTTTCAGGGTGAATTCCGGGATCACCATGCCGGAGAACTCGTCGATCGAGTAGAAGGATTGCAGCAAAAGGGCGGCCAGAGAGCCCAGATAGACCACCCCCAGCCACAGCAAAGGCGGCGTCAACATCAGCGCCAGCAACAGTTTGGGCTGGCGCCAGAACAGGGCGGTCAGGCGGTCGGCAATGGATTTGGTGGGGAAGATCGCGGTCATGGCGCGGTCCTTGGGCCTTGCGCGGAACCGGGGCTTTCATCTTGGCGGCAAATATCCCCGCCGGAGGCTTCGGTCGCCGGGCAGAGAGCCTCCGGCGGGGATATTTGGACCAATGTGAATGCGGGGCGGCTCATGCTTCATCCATGATGTGCAAGGCGGTCGCCGAGAACCCAAGTCGGATTTCGGTGCCGGGTTCGGGCAGCGGCTGGCCTGCGGGCAGGATCGCGGCGATGTCAGTGCCTTGCGTCGTCAGGCTGATGCGGTGGCCCGCGCCGAGGTAGCGCAGCGCGGTGACCGTGCCCTTGAGCGCGCCTTGCGGGTCGAGGGTCAGGGATTCGGGGCGCAGGCTGGACCATTTGGCGGGGCCGCCGAGTTGGGCGGTCAGGGTGGGGGGCAGCAGGTTCGACGATCCGACGAAATCGGCGACGAAGCGGGTTTTGGGTTGGGTGTAGATTTCCGCAGGCGTGCCGATCTGGGCGATCTTGCCGTTGTTGAACACGGCAAGGCTGTCGGCCATCGACAGGGCCTCGTGCTGGTCATGGGTGACGAAGACGAAGGTGATGCCAAGCCGCTGTTGCAGGGATTTCAGCTCGTCCTGCATCGCCTCGCGCAGTTTCAGGTCCAATGCGCCCAAGGGTTCATCCAGCAGCAGCACGCGGGGTTCATTGACCAGCGCGCGGGCCAGTGCCACCCGTTGACGCTGGCCGCCCGAAAGCTGGCTGGGTTTGCGGTTGCCGTAGGCGTCCAGATGCACCAGCGCCAGCATTTCATCGGCCTTGGCGTAGCGCTGGTTGCGGGCCATGCCCTTGACCATCAGACCATAGGCGACGTTGTCGCGCACGTTCATATGGGGAAACAGGGCGTAGTCCTGAAACACCGTGTTGACGTTGCGCAGATGGGGCGGGGTGTTGGAGACGTTCTCGCCAAAGATGCAAATGTCTCCGGCCGTGGGCGACTCGAATCCCGAGATCAGGCGCAGGCAGGTGGTTTTGCCGGAACCGGATGGGCCGAGCATGGCAAAGAACGCGCCTTCGGCGATGGTCAGATCGACGGCGTCCACCGCCTTGACGGGCGCGGAGGCGGGGCCGAAATGGCGGGAGACGGCGCGGAATTCTACGGCTGCGGTCATGAGAGAGGGCCTTTGGCCGCCAAAGCGGAGAGGGTGAGTGGGGCAGGGGCGCGTGGCCCCTGCCGTGGGCAGGCTGGGTGGTTCCAAGGGTTTGGCCTGCCAAATCCTTGGGTTCACCCTCCGCTGGCTTCAGCGCCCGCCGATCACGCCGATGTAGTCCGACACCCAGCGGTAATAGGGCACGCACATGCCTTCGCCCTGAGAGCAATTGGCGATGGGGGTGGTCCAGAACTTGATCTTCTCGAAATCATCCAGACCGTTGGCGGTGCAGCCTTCGGCGGTTTGCATGCCCGACCCATCGGTGCAAGCCGCTGGCACCACCGGGTTGCCGCCGAACCAGACCGACAGGTCCGCCTGCAGGTTGGACGACAGGGTGTGCTCCATCCACTTGTAGGCGCAGTTCGGATTGGCGGCCTCGGCGTGCAGCATGGTGGTGTCGGCCCAGCCCGTCGCGCCCTCTTGCGGGATGGTCGAGGCGATTGGCAGTTTCTCACCCTGCAACAGCCCGACCTGGAACGGCCATGACCCCGAGGCCACGACGCCTTCGTTCTTGAAATCATCCATCTGGATGAAGGCGTCGTGCCAATAGCGACCCACAATCGCGCGCTGACCGCGCAGCAGGTCCAGCGCCGCCTTGTACTGCTCTTCGTTCAATTCATAGGGCGAGGTGATCTTCAGTTCGGGCTTGTGGAACATCAGATACTGCGCCGCATCGGCGATGTGGATCGGGCCGTCATAGGCCTGCACGCGGCCTTCGTTGGATTTGCCGTCGGGCAGGTCCATCTTCTCGAACACCACATTCCACGAGGTGGGCGCTTCTTTGAACACCTCGGTGTTGTACATCAGCACATTTGGCCCCCAAAGGTAGGGGGTGCCGTAATGGACGCCATCGACGGTGTGCCAGCTGGCTTCTTGCAAGCGCGGGTCGACCTTGGACCATGACGGGATCAGGGCGACGTTGACCGGCTGCACCCGTTTGCCCGCGATCAGGCGCAAGGACGCGTCGCCCGAAGCGGTGACAAGGTCAAACCCGCCTTCGTTCATCAGCGCCACCATCTCATCCGAGGTGTTGGCGGTCTTGACGTTCACTTTGCACCCCGAGTCGGCCTCAAACTTGGTGACCCAGTCGAAGGTCTTGTCGGTTTCGCCGCGCTCGATGTAGCCGGCCCAGGCGACGATGTTCAGTTGACCTTCGGAAGCACCGACTTCGGTCAGTTGCGCCAAGGCGGGGGACAGCCCGGTCAGAAGGGCCAGGGCAGAGGTGGCAAGCAGTTTGATGGTATGCATTGGAAGCTCCCTGTGGGTTGAGCATGCGGTGAAGCCGGATTCCCGATCATGGTGCCACGGTAAGCGGCTGGTGGCGTTTCGCAATAAAAAAACAGGGGGTGCAGGGCAGGATTTTGGGCAGGACCAGCATGGCGGCGCGATGTGATGCAGCGCAGCGGCGAAGGGCGGCATCGGGGGCCAAGCCGTCGGTTTTTGGCACCAAGGGTCAAGACAACGGCCAAGCGCCGCGATGCGTCGCGACAGGTGAGGGGGTTAACCTTGCGCCATCTGGGCCGCGAGGGCGTTGTGGTGTTCTTGGACGAGGGATTCGTAGGCGACAACGCGGTCGGCGGTGAAGTGGTGGTCTTCGGCCAGCAGGTTGACGGTTCCAAGGACTTGGCCTGCCTCCACCACCGGGATGTTGATGCACGCGCCAAGGCCCAGCGAGGTGATCAGGGCGTGGTCGAAGAAATACTTCGCAAACTCGGGCGTGGTGTTGGCGACAAAGGTTTGCTGGCCTGCGATGCAATGGTCGTACCAGCCGTCGCGGGTCAGGGGTTTGGTGCCCGATACCGGGTATTCCACGGGGTGCGAGGTATGGGCGCGGCGGGCGAGGTTTTGGGCGGGGTCTTGCACCGTGACCGTGAACAGGCGGGTGCCAAGGGCGGCGCAGGCGGTGTGCAGGGTGTCGTAGATCATCACGCTCTCCAAGGTTTGGCGCAGTTGGGCATGCGGTTTGGGCGGACGCAAGGGCCGTCAGCGCCCTGTGCGTTGGTGGATCAGCGGGGCAAGCCGGCCAGACCTTGTGACAAGACCCGCAAGGCGCGGGGCCTTCTGTGATTGGCCTGGTGTTTTGGCGGCCAGCCGACAGCGGGGTGATCAGATCGGCCCTTGGCGTGGCGGATGTGGCGGCCTGAATGCCGGGGTGGCGCAGGTTTTGGGCGGCCACGCTGTTGCCCAAGACCATCGCCCAAGGCCGCGGAGGGGTTGATCAGATGCAGCAAACGCCCGTGAACAAAAGGCCCAGCCCCGCGCCAAGTGCCGCGCGAACGGCATCAGGCCGTTAGGGTCGGGGCATGGCAGGGCCAAGCCCGCGCAGGCTGCGGATCAGCCGGTCCATGTGCCCGATGCCAGCAGGACAAGGCCGGGTTCGGGCGGGGGTGGGGTGGCGTCCCCTTGCCAAAAGAACAGGCGGATGTGGACCGGGTCTTTCGGGGCCTCTGTTCCGGCCAGCGATTGCCATTGCATGTGGAAGCCCTCCAGCAGCAGACCCTCGGCATAGAAGGGGATTTCCTCGGCGTCGAGCAGGCCTTCGGCATCATCCTGCGCCTGCCAGTCGGTGCCATCGGCCCAGATCACCGCACCCTCCAGATCGGGGTGTCTGGCAGTCAGTTTCGCCAAAGGGGCGAGGAAAGTTTCGATGGGAGAGAGGGTTTTGGCCATGACAGGCTCCTTTACCCATGGATGTGCCCGTGGGTTGTGGTTGCTGTCAAGGGCATGCGGTGGATCAAGGTTTGCGGTGGCGATGGCTGTAGGATGGCGGTGAAACAGGAGGGCTTCATGGAGTACAAGGTGACGGCGCGGCGGGTCGATGCGCAGGGCAGTCTGGCATTTGCCAAGCAGGCACAGGTGGTGCTGGGCACCGATATGGCTGGGCGGCAGGATGCGTTCAACCCGGTGGAATTGTTGCTGGCGGCGCTGGCGGCCTGCATGATCAAGGGGGTGGAGCGGGTGGCGCCCTTGCTGGCCTTTCAGATTGAAGGCGTCGAAGTGCGGTTGGAAGCCATCCGGCAGGATGCGCCGCCCAAGCTGACCCGAATTGGATACGAGATCGTCGTGGACAGCGCCGAGACAGAGGCGCGGTTGGACCTTCTGCACCGCAATATCCTGAAATATGGCACGATTTCCAATACCTTGGCCGGGGCGGTGCCGTTGGAGGGGTCGATCCGGCGGCTTGGCGCGGGCTTGCGCCTGTCAACGTCCGATTGAAGATAAATCCCAAAGCGGTGCGGCCTGTGCGTGCTGCCACCCACTGGCTGCAGCCGATGGAGGGCCGCAATTTCTAGAGCGCCATGGCGCGTTCAAAGGCGGGGCGGGTGCGCATGCGGGCAAGGTAATCGGCCAAGGCCCCGCCGGGGGCGTCGAACTTTGCGCCGAGGCCCCAGAGCAGGCAATGGGTGGCGATGATGTCGGGGATGGTCATGGCATCGCCCATCAGGAACGGGCCTTGCAGGCGCTGTTCCAGCCGTGACAAGCTGCGGGCATATTCCCATTTCAGCGAGTCCTTGATGGCGGGCAGGCGCTTGTCCTCGGGCAGCACAAAGCTGTGGCGGGCGGCGGTCCACAGGACAGCATCAAACTCGTCCAGCAGGAAATGGGTCAGGCTGTCTTGCTGCGCGCGGGCGATGGTTCCGGCGGGGGCGGTGAATTGGCCGTGCTTGTCGGCAAGATAGGTCAGGATTGCGGTGGAATCGGTGAGGGTGGCGTCGCCGTCGAGCAGGACGGGCACTTTGCCCGCCGTGTTGTGGGCGCGGACCTCGGGCGATTGCGGGCCGGCGGCAATGTGGGTGAAGGGCTGGCCAAGTTCTTCCAGCAGCCAAAGCACGCGGGCGCTGCGGGTTTTGGCGCTGCCGATCAGAGTGTACATGGGGGCTTTCCTTGCTGGGGTTGGGGCAGGTTAGCAGGGTTGCGGCGGGCAAGCGAGGGGGTGGCGGGCGAACCCCGCCCTTGCGGTTTGGCCGCCATGGCTTGTTGTGGCGCGGGGTGCCTTGATGGAAAAGAGGGGGGTTTCACACCCCCCACGCGGGCGAAGCGCCCGCTCCCCCGTGGGATATTTTCGGACAGATGAAAAATTTTAGGCAATGTTTAGGGATTAACGCTTTGTCAGTGCCAGCCGGATCAGCGCGCGCTCCATCACAGCCATCGCAGGGGCGCGGGAGGTGGAACGCAGGGTGAGGTCGGTTTCCAGCAGCAGGGCCATGGCGTCTTCCAGCCTGCGCATGCCCCAATGGCCTGCCTGCCGTTGCATCGCATCGCGGCGGGGGCCGAAGACGCGGGTTTTCATCAGGCCGTTGGACACGCCGCCGGGGTCGGTTGCGGCGACATGCAGCGCACGGAAATGCCGCAATGCGCCGATGCACAGGGTGACGGGCAGGATGCCCTGACCTTCGAGCCTGCGCATGAGGGGGCCGATGTCGGCGACCCGCTGGTCGGCAACGGCGGCGATCAGGTCATCGACCTCGGCCTCGATGGTCGCGGGGGCGAGGGCGTGAATTTCGGCGGGGGTCAGGGGCGTCGGATCGTGATATTTGTAGAGCGCGATCTTTTCCAGCATCTGCCGAAAATCGCCGGGGTCGAGGGCGCGGGCAAGCGCTGTCAGGTCGGCCATCGTGGTGGGATCGATGCGCGTGAGGCCCGCGCGGGCCAGCGCCTGTTCGATGTCATCGCGCGAGGGCGGGTTGTCGTAGAGCACGATGGACACGGCGTTCAGATGCTTTTCGAACAGGCCGCGCAGGGGAGATTTGCCGGTCAGGTTGCCCGCCGTCACCACGATTTGCGCATCCCCGACACGCCAGTCTTTCAGCGCGGCGGCCAGCGTTTCGGTCAGACCGTCGGTGGCATCCTCGACAAAGGCCACGCGGGGGCCGGGGAAGAACCCGGCGGCGCGGGTGGCGTCTGACAACAGCGCCTGATCCTTGCGCAGATCGCCCGCCTGAATCCGGGTCAGGCGCAGTTCGCCTTCGCCAGCGGGGCCGATCAGCGCCAGTATGGCGTCCTGTCGTTTCAGGGCCACGCGCATCGGGTCAGCCCCGCAGATCAGCAGGCCTGCGCGCGCCGGATCGGGCTTGCCCAGATAGGCGTTTGCGGCGGCCCCCTCGAGCTTCATCGCGTCCAGGTGGCCGAGCTGGCGATGATGCGGGTGACGATCTGATCGGCCAGAAGCCGCATCAGCCGCAGCGACGCGTCCTCTTCGGCGGCAAGGCCTGCGACCGTTGATCCGGTGGCGGACCAACTGGTGAAACTGGCGACGGTGCCGCCACTGACGCGCGCTTCTGTGCTGCGGTCGGTCAGCGTCCAGTCGATGGTGCCGGTCAGGTTGTAGCGGGTGATGGCGTTGTCGGGGGTGATGCCGACGCCCACCGCTTCGGTCTTGATCGTATAGGTCAGGTCGTAGCGCACGGCCTGCGGGCGGCCCAGCCGTTGTTCCAGCCGCGCCACCAGATCGAAGCCATTCTTGTCGGCGGGGTCAGCTGCGCGGATGGTTCCGGCCAAGCCTTCGGCGGGGCCACCAGGGCCAAAGGCCGGGGTGAAGCCGCAGGCGGCCAAGGCCAGCGGCATCAGGAGCAGGCTGCGGCGGTTAAATGACGACATTGATGATGCGCCCCGGGACAACGATCAGCTTCTTCACGGGCGCGCCCGCCAGAAACTTCTGCACATCCTCGTTCGCCAGTGCCAGTTTTTCAACCTCGGATGCTGGCATGTCGGCGGGCACGCTGATTTCCGCCCGACGTTTGCCGTTGATCTGAATGGGCAGGGTCACGGTGTCGTCGATCAGCAGCGCCGGATCGGCCACCGGCCATGGGGCTTGGGCGCACAGGTCCGCGCCGCCTTGGTAAGTCCAGATCGATTCGGCCAAATGCGGCGTCATCGGGCACATCAGCTGCGCCAGCGTACGGATGGCTTGCTTCATCGCGGGCGTGGAGGCATTGGCCTTGGCCAGCGTGTTGGTGAATTCGTAAAGTTTCGCGATGGCCTTGTTGAAGGCGAATCCCTCGATGCTGCGGGTGACTTCATCGACGGCTTTGGCGATGGCGCGGGCGAGGTCGGCGTCGCCAACGCCGATGTGATCGGCGGGCATGTTGCCGATGCGGTCGCACAGGGACCAGACGCGCGACAGGTGTTTGAAGGTGGCCTCGGCCCCCGATGCCGTCCATTCCACGTCACGCTCTGGCGGTGAGTCCGACATCACGAACCAACGGGCGGTGTCGGCCCCGAAGGCCTCGATGATGTTCATCGGATCGACGACGTTTTTCTTCGATTTCGACATTTTCGCAGAGGGGACCACCTCCACCAGTGCGCCTGCGTCGCTGAGTCCCTGAAGCCATGCATCCACATCGGCGATCATGTCGGGATCGGGCAGCGGGACATCGCCGAGCACCGTGACGCGGCGGTCGGCCAGAGTGAAGGTCGTCACATCCTCGGGCAGATGATAGATCGGGCGGCCATTGGCGTCGCGGGTCAGGTAAATCTCATGCGTGACCATGCCTTGGGTGAACAGGGCGTTGAAGGGTTCAATCGCCTTGGCGGGCAGATGCCCGGTGGCATGCATGGCGCGGGCGAAGAAGCGGGAATAGAGCAGGTGCAGAATCGCATGCTCAATGCCGCCGATGTATTGATCGACGTTCATCCAATAGGCGGCGTCTTCGGCATTGGTGGGTGTGGTGGCGTGCGGGCTGGTGAAGCGGGCGTAGTACCAAGAGCTGTCCATGAACGTGTCCATGGTGTCGGTTTCGCGCCGCGCCGGTTGGCCGCAGTTGGGGCAGGCGCAATTGCGCCAGGTCGGGTGCCGGTCCAGCGGGTTGCCGGGAATGTCGAAGGTGACATCGTAAGGGAGTTCGACCGGCAGGTTTTCCTTCTTCTCGGCCACCACACCGCAGGCGTCGCAATGCACCACGGGGATAGGGCAGCCCCAATAGCGCTGCCGGGAAATCCCCCAGTCGCGCAGGCGGTAGTTGGTGACGCCGCGCCCCACGCCGACAGATTCGCAATGGGTGATGGCGGCGAGGATGGCGTCTTCGCCGGTTTGCAGATCGTCGCCCGCGAAACCGCGGATGTAATGGACCCGCTCGGATTTCATCGGAACGTAGGCTTCGGTCAGGGCGGTATCCTCGGCCCCTTCGGCCACGAACACCGAGCGGATCGGCAGATCGTATTTCGTCGCGAATTCAAAGTCGCGGGCGTCATGCGCCGGGCAGCCGAAAATCGCCCCGGTGCCGTAATCCATCAGGATGAAGTTGGCGATATAGACCGGCAATTCCACTGTGTCGTCAAAGGGATGGCGCACGCTGATGCCGGTGTCCATGCCGATTTTCTCGGCGGTTTCCATCGCCTCGGCGGTGGTGCCACCCTTGCGGCACTCGGCCACAAAGGCGGCAATGCCTGCGTCGTGACGTTCCAGATGTTTCGCCAGCGGATGATCGGGGGAAATTGCCGCAAAGGACGCACCCAGCAGGGTGTCAGGCCGGGTCGTATAGACCTCCAGCCGGTCAAAGCCTTCGGGCGCGTCCACGGTGGAGAACGCAAACTGCAAGCCGCGCGATTTGCCGATCCAGTTGGCCTGCATCAGCCGCACCTTGTCGGGCCAGTGGGTCAGACCGTCCAGCGCCGACAGCAATTCGCCGGAATAATCGCTGATCTTGAAGAACCACTGCGTCAACTCGCGCCGTTCAACGGGCGCATTCGACCGCCAGCCTTTGCCATCGATGACCTGTTCATTGGCCAGCACGGTCATATCGACCGGATCCCAGTTCACCACGGCATTCTTGCGGTACACCAGGCCCTTGGCCATCATGTCTATGAACATGGACTGCTGTTGGCCGTAATATTCCGGGTCGCAGGTGGCGAATTCGCGGGTCCAGTCGATCGACAGGCCCAAGGGCTTCATCTGCGCGCGCATGTCGGCGATGTTGCCATAGGTCCAGTCGCGCGGATGGCCGCCGCGCTCCATCGCGGCATTCTCGGCGGGCATGCCGAAGGCGTCCCAGCCCATCGGGTGCAGCACGGAAAAGCCCTGCGCCGCCTTATACCGCGCCACAACGTCGCCCATGGTATAGTTGCGCACATGGCCCATGTGGATGCGACCCGACGGATAGGGGAACATTTCCAGCACATAATACTTGGGCTTGGCCGGATCGCGCCGCGCAATGAAGGTGCCCGCCCTATCCCAGATCGCCTGCCATTTCGGTTCGATCGACTTGGGTTCATAGCGTGACATATCGGGCCTCATGCTTGGGTTGTCGCGGGATTACACCGCCAAGGGGGCCAAGGTCCAGCCTGCGCGCTGAAATATCCCGAAGTCCGGGGCCTGCCCCCGGCCTGCCGCATCCACCAAAACGGCAGCTTACAGGTTGCCGTCCTGAATGCGCAGCTGGCGCGCACGGGTCAGAATCGCATCTTCAATCGCGCGGATGGTGGCAGGGTCGACGGCACCGCCGCCACGCCCCTGCATCGCCAGCTTCAGGCTGCGGGCGTCCAGCGCCGGGTCTTGCACATAGATCGTGGCGCGGTATGACCCACCCCCACCCGGAGGCGTGCCGTAACCGGTGACAATCACCCCGGTGAACGGATCAACCGATTCGATGGGCAAAAAGTTCAGCACATCAAGGCTGGCGGCCCAGATATACTTGTTCACCCCTATCGTCGCACTCGGGTTGTCCGAGTCGCTGAACAGATCCCAGAGGGTTGAGCGTTTTTTGCCCGTGCCTTCGGCGCGGGCAATGGCGGCGCGCTGGGCATCGGCGCGGGCCTTGCGGTCAAGCTGCCCCTCAGACGGGTTTGTTGCCCCGCCTTTGCGAAACAAGCCGCTGTCGCCACTGGAAATGCCGCCGCCACATCCGGCAAGCGTCACGGACAGGCCGCAGACCAAAGCGATACGAGACAGGCTGTAAAGGTGCATCCGGCCCCCCAAGGTTCCTTTGCGCCTGTCTAGCTTAGCCGCCGTGCAGTGCCAAGGCTTTTCGGTTCGGGCGGTGGTGCGGCGCTGTTGCGGCAGGTTTACACATAGAACGCGCGCGAGGGTGAGTCGGTTGGCCCGGCTGTTGGCTGCCTTGGCAGGGGTGCGGGGCAGAATTGCGTGGATTGCCACGGTTTTCTGACCAATATGGTCTGGGATGCGGCGATGTTCTGGCTGCGGCGGCAAAGCGGCACATGTCGGGGCAATCACTGTGGCAAGACTGCATCATCCCTTGCGTCTTTCCCCCCCCGGCAGTGGGTTCGCATTGCAATCGCGGCCCTGACAAGGGAAAAAGCAGCATACTCAGTTTGGACTCCCCAAGTTGGGCCGCACCTTCCTAGATAAAAAAATGAGGGAAACTATGAAAAAGATTCTTCTTGCGACCACCATCCTCGCTGGCACCGCTGGCTTTGCTGCTGCTGAAGTGGCAATTTCCGGATACGCCGAAATGGGCATCATCGGCGGCGCAAACGTCGGTGACACCCAGTTCTACCAGGACGTTGAAGTGACCTTCACGATGACGGGCGAAACCGACGGCGGCCTGTCGTTCGGTGCTGCAATCGATCTGGACGAGACCAACGTCAACAATTTTGCGCACAGCGGCACCGCCGTGTTCATCTCGGGCGCTTTCGGCAAACTCACCATGGGTGACACCGATGGCGGCTTTGACTGGGCTTTGTCGGAAACCGGCATGGGCACTTCGATTGCCGATGATCACACCTCCCACGTCGGCTACAGCGGCAACGGCGGCTTGGACGGCACTTACGACGGTCAGATCGTTCGCTACGAATACTCGGCTGGCGACCTTGGCCTTGCAGCTTCGATCGAGCTGGACGACAACGGCGCTGGCGACCCGGTCATTGGCCTGGGCGTGAAGTACGCCGTTTCCGGCGTGAAGCTGGGCTTCGGCTATCAGGCTGATGGCGTCGACACGGTCATGGGTGTGAGCGTTGCTGGCGAAATGGGCGCAGTTCAGTACGCTGTGAACTTCTCGGACCTCGACAACGGTGACACGCACATGGGCTTGGGCCTCGGCTACACCACCGGTGCGCTGATGGTTGCAGTCAACTATGGCGCGTTCGATAACGGCGTCACGACCACCGATGGCTACGGCCTGGTTGCAAACTATGACCTCGGCGGCGGTGCTGTGGTTATGGCTGGCTACGGTTCGGACCTCGGCGGTGGCGATCCGCAGTACTCGATCGGTCTCGGCCTGTCGTTCTGATCTGACGCAAGTCTTGATCTGATGGAAAGAGCGGGCCTTGTGCCCGCTCTTTTCCATTTCAGCCCCCGCTATTCTCGACATGGGCGCTGCCCTCGGGTATCCGACAGGCATTCTTCTTTTGAACCCCGGAATATGTCATGACCGCTGCGCTGCTATCCGCCGCTGATCTCAAGGCGCTTTTTGCCCAAGGGCTGGCCCTGATGCAGTCAGGCCACCCGGATCAGGCCCTGCCACTTTTCGGGCGCATCATCGATGCCAATCCAACCGTCGCCGAGGCCCGCTGGCAAGCCGCGCAGATTTTGGCCGATGATGACCAATTCCCCCGCGCTTTGGAAAATGCCGCCGCCGCTGCAAAGCTTCGCCCTGCCGAACCCGCCGTCTGGATCACCTGGGCCGATATCACCGCCCTGGATGGCCGCCGCGCATCGGAAAAGACCTTTCTTGATGCGCTGAAAGGGGCTGGCATTGATGCCGCGCTTCGCCTGCGCCTGCAGGATCGGTTCGGCGGGCATCGCACCGCCTCGCGCCCCGAAACCGGTGGCGCACCCAGGGCTCGTCTTGACCGGATCATTGCGCTCATGGACAAGGGCCAGTTTTCTTCTGCCCAAGATGAGGCATCCGCCCTGCTGAAAGCCCATCCAAAGTCGGCTGTGTTGGCCAATCTCGTCGCCGCAGCCCTTGCCGCCCAAGGCAGGACGGAACAGGCCTTGGCCGGTTTTCTGCACGCCACCCGCCTTGACCCGTTCTATTCCGAAGCGTTTCTGAATGCAGGCCGTGAACAAGCGCGGTTGGGGCAGGCCGATGCAGCCCTGCGGTCCTATCGTGCCGCCATCGCCCGCGCGCCGGGCCATGAACAGGCGCTTCATGCCTATGTTGTGCTGCGCAATCAGGCCATGCTGCCCGGCCGCGCCTTGCCATTTGCCGAACGTCTGGTCGCCCTGCACCCCAAATCGGTGCAAGGCCAGATCGCGCTTGGCAACACGCTGACCCTGATGCGCGATTATGCCGGGGCCGAAGCAGCGCTTGCCAAAGCCGTCACCCTGTCGCGCGGCACTTCGGCCGAGGCGCTGATGCTGCTGGCCCAAGCGGTCTCGCATCTGGGCCGCGACGATCAGGCGCTGGATTTCGTGGACCGCGCCCTTGCGCTCAAGCCTGATTACATGATGGCGCTGAACCGCAAGGCGATCATCCTGCAAACCCTTGGCCGCTTTGACGAAGCCGATCCACTGTTCCGCCGGGCGCTGGATCTTGCCCCGATGGACGGCGAGTTGTGGCGTGGCTTTGTCACCGGCTTCAAGGTCAAGCCAGATGATCCCATCATCGCCCTGATGGAAGACCGCATCAAGAACCCGGCCCTGTCGGATCGCGCCCGCATGGGCTTTGACTTCGCCCTTGGCAAGGCGCTCGAGGATGTCAAACGCCACGACGACGCTTTCACCCACATCCGCCGCGCCAATGACACGGTTCGCAAGCTGTTTCCCTATGACATGGCCCAACGCCATGACGAGGTCGCCGCCGTTCAGGCCGCGCTGCGCGGGTTCGATTGGGCCGGAACCTCGGTGCCGGGGGCGTCCACTGCGCCGGTGGTTTTTGTCACCGGCATGCCGCGATCAGGGACAACGCTGGTGGAACAGATCATCGCCAGCCATTCGCGCGTGACCGGGGCAGGGGAACTGGCGCTGTTCCAGACCGCCTGTCAGAAACTGCTTCTGGGGGCGGGCACCCATCCCGCTGCCTTGCGCGCGCTGGCAGATGTGCCGATGGCTGACATGGCGCAAGCGGGGCAGGATTTCATCCGCACCATGATGGGCCGTTTCCCCGGCGCAGATGTGATCACCGACAAATCGATCAGCACCTATATGTATATCGGCCTCGTGCGGCTGATCCTGCCGCAGTCGCGCATCATCGTGGTGCGACGCGATCCGCGCGATACGCTGCTGTCGATCTACAAGAACCGCTTTCCCGAAGGCACGCATCTTTACGCCTACGACCTGCGGGATCTGGCGCATTACTACGCCACCTTCGTCGAGATGGTTGATTTCTGGCGCGCCGAGGCACCGGATGCCTTTACCGAAGTGCAATACGAAACCCTCGTCGCCCAACCGGAACCCGAGTCGCGCCGCCTGATCGCCGCCGCCGGACTGGACTGGGAGGATGCCTGCCTGAACTTCCACCAGAACACCCGCAAGGTCGACACGCTCAGCGTTTATCAGGTTCGCCAACCGATTTCGGCTGGCTCGGTCAAGGCATGGCAAAGATATGAGGCGGAACTCGCCCCGATGATCGAGGTGTTGCGCGACCGGGGTCTCTTGGCAGATTGAGAGGGCGGTTGACCGCTGCCGCAACCGTCCGCGACTGTCTGTCTAAAACGCCGGGGACCATCTGCTCGAACAATACATCAACGGTGCTTCGTGTGACCTCGGCGGCGGCGCTGCTGTCAAGGGCGGCTTTGCTTCGGTCAATGGCGCAACCGGGTTCGACATCGGCGTGTCGATGGAATTCTGATCTTAGGATCAAACCTTTGAAGAGCGGGCTTTGGCCCGCTCTTTTCATTTCAGGGGTGGGCCAGGTGCCTGCCCTTTTCTTTTGCCCCAAGCTGTGGCCAAGTGCCGGAAAACCGGAGATGCTTATGTCATTGCACTTGATCACCGACCGCATTGCGCAAGCTGTCGCCAAGGCGGGCCGCGCGCCCGGCTCGGTGCATCTGATCGCGGTCAGCAAAGTGCAGCCTGACACCCGCGTCCGCGACGTGCTGAACGCCGGGCATCGGCTGTTTGGCGAGAATTACGTGCAAGAGGCGCAGGGCAAATGGCCGGGCTTGCGCGCCGAATTCGGTCCGGTGCAGGTGCATATGATCGGCCCGCTGCAAACCAACAAGGCACGGGTGGCGGTCGATCTGTTCGACGCCATCCACACCGTGGACCGGGCGTCTTTGGCAGAAAGGCTGGCCAAACTGGCGCAGGATCGCGGTTCCTGCCCGCAGTTGTTCGTGCAGGTCAACACCGGGTCGGAACCGCAAAAGGCGGGCGTGCTGCCCGGCGATGTCGATGGCTTCCTTGCCAGTTGTCGCGCGATGGACCTCGCCCCGGTGGGTCTGATGTGCATCCCACCTGAAGGTGAAGACTCCACCCCGCATTTTGCCTTGCTGGCTGCAATGGCCGCGCGCAACGGTTTGAGTGGCCTGTCGATGGGGATGAGCGGCGATTTTGAAGCCGCCATCGCCGCCGGGGCCACGCATGTGCGGGTGGGTTCAGCGATCTTCGGGGCGCGGAATTACGCTTAGGTCAGCCAAACCCGCGCAAATGGCGGCAGTGCCAGATGATCGTCGTACAGCGTCACCCGCTTGTCCGACAACTCATCCTGCCAGCGCATCACGCCCTGCGCGCGCAGCCAAGCGCCGGGAATGTGCTGCCAATGTTCGGCAAAGTTGAACAGGCAGGTGATCGGTCCGGTCGGGTCCAACCGCTGCACCGCAAACACCGAAGCGCGCTCGGTTTGCAGGATTTTCGTGGGATGCGCCGCGTGCAGACCCGGCGTTGCGCGCCGCCGCGCCAGAATATGCCGCAGCCCCCCAAACGCCTTGCCCGGCACAGAATCAGCCTTATGGCGTTGCCCCGCCCGCGCCCAATCCATCATGGGGCGATGCACCCAGCGGCTGTCATGGGCGTGATCGGGGCGATCTAGGTAGCCGTAGTCGTTCAGCATCGCCAACTCGTCGCCCATATAGATCAGGGGGATGCCGCCAAAGCAGGCGATCAGCGCATGACCGAGCAACATCCGCTGCAAGGCCGCATCGACCTGATCGCCGCCTTGCGCCTTTTCCAGACCGGCCAGTGAGGCAAAGCTGCCGGAAATCCGCTTGTCCCCCGTTGCCTTGTGCTCTTGAAACAGCACGCCTTGGGCGAAGCTGCCCGCAAATCCGCCCTCGTAGAAATCAGACAGATAGCTGCGGTGGGCCGGGCCCGACAGTTGCAGGGCACCCGCATCCTCATCGGTGATCGCCCAGCCGATGTCATCGTGGCAGCGGATATAGGTGGCATAGGTGGCATTGGTCAGCCGGTCGGGGAAGTGGGTGGCCAGCACATGCGTCATCAGCCGGGTGTCGCGGGTGGCAAGGGCCGACCAGAATTGCACCATCAGAGAGTTGTGATAGGCCAGATTGCCTTCGCGCCCGTCGTGGCGACCCCGGCCCAGATAGGGCAGCATTTCCTGCGGCGACACAATCGCCTCTTCCAGATGGATCATTGCCGGGGCGGCGATGCGGGAACAGGCGCGCAGGGCCTGCAGAATCATATGCACCTCGGGTTCGGACTGGCACCGTGTGCCCAGCCGTTTCCAAAGGAAGGCCACGGCATCCAGCCGCAGAATGTCCACCCCGGTGTTGGCCAGATGCAGCATAATCTTGGTGATTTCCAGAAACACCTGCGGATTGGCCCAGTTCAGATCCCACTGATGGTCGTTGAACGTGGTCCAGACCCATTTGCCAAACTCGGGGTGATGGGTGAAATTGCCGGGTGCATTGTCGGGAAACACCTCGACCAGCGTCTTTTCATAGGCTTGCGGCATATAGGGGCTGTCGTACATCAGGAACATATCCTGATAATTGACGTCGCCCGCAGCGGCTTTGACCGCCCAGTCGTGTTCCTTGGCGGTGTGGTTGCACACAAGATCAACGCACAGCGAAATCCCCCGGCCCCGCAACTCGGTCGCAACCGCTTTGAAGTCATCCAAAGTGCCATAAGCGGGGTTGATGCTGCGGTAGTCCATCACCGCATAACCGCCATCGGAATCACCGGGGCGGGGCTTCAGGCAGGGCATGAAATGGACGTAGGAAATCCCCAACTCGTCCAGATAATCGAGCTTGGACAGCACGCCGTTCAGATCACCGGCAAAGCGGTCGATGTAAAACACATAGCCCGCCATATCGGCGCGTTGAAACCAGTCGGGTTCCAAATCTCGTTTCAGATCAAGCAGTTTCAGGTCGTCGGGCCGGTCTTTCCACGCCGACAGCAGGGCGGCATTCAGGTCCTTGCAGAAGGGCACATAGGCGGGGTGGTCGCCATAAAGCGCCTGCAGCATTGGCCACAGGTCTGGGCCGGAACGTGCCATCCGAAGCTGAAAGATCGCATCGTCTGGTTGCGTCACAGCTTTGGCCATTGATGTTCCCCCCGTTCGTGATCGTAGAATACAAAATCCAAATCGCTTTGGGAAGGGATTAGGCGTTTATGATCAGCCGCGATTGATGCCGCAGCCGGGCGGCGATCCAAAGCAGATCAGTGCGGGCAAAGCCAATGCAGCCTGCCGTGGGGTGGCGCGGTTTGCGCCAGGTGTGGATGAAAATCGCCGACCCACGCCCCGGTACGGCATAGGGCCAGTTCCAGTCGGTGATCAGAATCAGATCATAGAGCGGATCAGGGCGGGACAGTTTTTCGTGACTGTAGGGGTGCGGTGCGCGCACCATCAGGTTGTAATCCGGGTCGCGCACATCATCGGACCACAGATCGTTTGGCCCGATCGGCACCGCCCAATCGGCGGGGGGCAGCAGACGGTCGGGGCGGTAGAGCATGCCCACAATCCGGTGCGTGCCGAGGGGCGAGCCGCCGTCGCCCTCACGCTTGTCCGCCACCATGCCGCCGCGCCCGATGGCGCAAGGGAACCGCCGCCCCATGAAACGCGCGCCCCAACGGTTCACCACAAGGTCGGTGGATTTCACAGCAAATGTCCCGATTTGGCGGCTTTGGTGGCCAGATAGTCGCGGTTTTGCGCGGTTTGCCCCACGTGCAGTGGCACCCGTTCGGTGACGGTCAGGCCGCAATCCGCCATCATCGCCAGTTTGCGCGGGTTGTTGGTCAGCAACCGCACTGCCGAAAATCCCAGTTTCTGCAGGATGGATGCGCCGATGCGGAAATCCCGTTCATCGTCTTCAAACCCCAATCGGTGATTGGCCTCGACGGTGTCAAACCCTTGATCCTGCAAGGAATAGGCGCGCATCTTGTTGGCCAGACCGATCCCGCGGCCCTCTTGGTTCAGGTACAAAAGCACCCCCGCGCCCTCTGTCCCCATCTGGTTCAGCGCGGCGTGCAATTGCGGGCCGCAATCACATTTCAGACTGCCCAGCACGTCTCCGGTAAAGCAGGCCGAATGCAGGCGGGCCAGCACGGGCAGGCTGCGGTCAGGGCGACCGATTTCCACCGCGTAATGTTCGGCACCGCCATCATCGGGGCGGAAAATGTGCAGCCGCCCGGCCTGCGATGCCGCCATCGGCAACCGCGCCGATACCACCGACGACAACGGCGCAAGCCGGTCCAGATCGGCGCAATCGGTTTGCGCAATCAGGGTCAGCCCATGCCGCGCGGCCAAAGCCAGTCCGTCCGAAACCGGCACCATCACCACCGCTGGCAGCAGTTGCGCCGATTTCGCCAGTGCCAAAGCGGCCCGATGCAGATCGGCACCGCCATCGCGCAGGGATGTCAGCGGCCCTTTCATCGGCACCCGCAGATCATCTGCCGGATCAGCCAGTGCGCGCAGCCAGCGGGTATCGGCATCCGGTGGCACCGCAATCCGCGCCAGATCGCCATCATAGGCGCGCGCTTTCAACGTTTCCGCCCGCCGCGCCGTCAGTGCCAGTTCTGGCGTGCCTTGCGCGCGCAGTGCCGCCAAACGCGCCGGGTCCAGGCCCTCCACCGCCACGCACAGCATGGCACGACCGCCACCGACCAGCACAATGGCCAGTCCAAGGCGCAGGTCGCTGCGCGCACGGGCCAGCAGTTCAGGGGGGGTGGGCGTCAGGGTCATGTCAGTCTCCTGCCCCTTCATAGCCACTGGGCGACGGAATTGAAACATTCCCCCGCCCCACGACACGACCGCGTGAGGCATTTGTCGCAAATCTTGTCGTAGGCGTGAGCCGCGCGCATGTCTTGGGCAGGGGCGCAACGGCCCGATGCGATGGAGGCCAATATGGCAACGCTGCGGAAAATCTTGCTGGTGGATGACGACGACGATCTGCGCGAAGCGCTGTCGGAGCAACTGGTGATGACCGAAGATTTCGACGTGTTCGAGGCTCGCACCGGGGCTGAGGGCATGGATAAATCAAAAGCGGGTCTTTACGATCTGGTTATTCTGGACGTGGGGCTGCCCGATACCGACGGGCGCGAGCTGTGTCGCCGGATGCGCAAATCGGGGGTCAAATGCCCGATCATGATGCTGACGGGGCACGACACCGACAGCGACACCATCCTGGGCCTTGATTCGGGCGCAAATGACTATGTGACCAAACCGTTCAAGTTTCCGGTGCTGCTGGCCCGTATCCGCGCGCAGTTGCGCACGCATGAACAGTCTGAAGATGCGGTGTTCCAGATGGGGCCCTACACCTTCAAGCCGGCACAAAAACTGTTGGTCGATGCCAAGGACAAGAAGGTGCGGTTGACTGAAAAGGAAACCAACATCCTGAAGTACCTGTTCCGCGCCCAATCCGGGGTGGTGGCCCGCGATGTGCTGCTGCACGAGGTTTGGGGCTACAATGCAGGCGTCACCACGCACACGCTGGAAACCCACATCTACCGACTGCGCCAGAAGATCGAGGCCGATCCGTCCAACGCGCGTTTGCTGGTGACGGAAAATGGCGGTTACAAACTGGTGGCATAATGCCGCAGGCGTTTCGACGGTTTGGGCATGCACGGGTCTTATTGTCGCCCGAATCAGTACTTATGTTAGTGCACGGGCGGCGTTGTTGCCGCAAGTTCCCCTTGTCGCGTCGGGGTTATGACACGACACCTCCCTGTTGGACCTGGCCGGGCCTTGTGCCCGGCCTCTTTTCCTCCGGCACAGGCATTGTTTTCACCATGTGCAAACCCTGCCCGGGCGGTAGCCCGAAGCTTTGACCGTTGGACTTCTGCTCCGGCCCTTGCGACGGGTCTTGTCATGCGATGCCATCTTGGGCTGCGATGCAAAGGCCCTGCGCGGCCCTGTTTCCGCAGGGTAAGGCGACAAATTCAGGCTTTGAATTGGCTTTCCACCACCTCTATTTTGCACCTGACGCCCGGCCATCGCGCGGGAAATTCTTGCTTGGTCCGCACCTCCGGGTTTGACCCGATCTGCGCCCGACCCGGCAATGCGTCATCACCAGCTGATTCCCATGACGGCTTGAGAATGGAAACGGCTAAGTTTAGGCTCTGCCGTCTGCATCTGGAGAACCGCGATGACCTTCACCCTCGCCACCTGGAACATCAACTCGGTGCGCTTGCGCGAGGGGCTGGTGGCGCGGCTGATGGCCTCGGAACAGCCCGATATCCTGTGCTTGCAGGAATGCAAAAGCCCGGTCGAGTTGATCCCGGTCGAGCAGTTTCAGGCGTTGGGCTACCGCTACATGGTGGCGCGGGGGCAAAAGGGCTATAACGGCGTGGCGATCCTGTCGAAGCTGCCGGTTGTGGACAGGGGCGAAAAGGATTTCGCCACCATGGGCCACGCGCGGCACGTTGCGGCAAGGCTGGAGAACGGCGTCACCATCCACAACTGCTATGTGCCCGCCGGCGGAGATATTCCTGACCGCGCACAGAATGAAAAGTTCGGGCAGAAGTTGGACTTCCTGACCGATATGCGCGACTATTTCCGCAGTGAACGCCCCGAACGCGCCATTCTTGTCGGCGATCTGAACATCGCCCCGCGCGAGGATGACGTGTGGAATCACAAGGCCTTGTTGAAAATCGTGTCGCACACCCCGATCGAGGTTGATCATTTCAACACGGTGATGGAGTCGGGCGGCTGGGCCGATGTCACCCGCAATGACATTCCGAACGGCCAACTTTACAGCTGGTGGAGCTATCGCGCTGCCGATTGGGACGGGGCCGACAAGGGGCGGCGGCTGGATCACATCTGGGCCACGGGTGACATCAAGGCGGCGGCGCACAGCAGCCGCATCCTGCGCGACGCGCGCGGCTGGGAACAGCCCAGCGACCATGTCCCGGTCTTTGCAACCTTCGATCTGTAGGCTGCGCGGCCTTACCGCCCGCGCACCCAGCCGCCGGATTTGCCGAACCGCACCGCCAGCGACACGGTGGCATAAGCCGCAAACCCCAGCGGATCGCGCAGGGCCAAGGCCAAAAGCGCGGGCTTTGCCAAAGGCTGTTTCCCCTCACGTGCCAACAGGCCGGGATACAGCCGGTCAATCTCGGCCACCCCCGCATCCTGACGACGGCGCACCTTTGTCAGCGCTGCAAAGCCTTCGATCATCGGCCAGTCATAGCGGGCCGCCACCTGCACCCGTTCAGAGGGCTGGAACTGCAGCCGCACAAATGTGTCATCTGATATGATCGCCGGAAACGCCCCCCAGCGCGCCCGCCCTGCTGCGTTGACCGCAAACAGGCCATAACCGGGGGCGGTGGACCTTGCGAACGGCAGGCCCAGCCAGAACCGTGCATAAGACCGCGTGACCCTGCTGCGCGCGCGCGGAATGCGGGCGGTTCCGGTGGCATAGCGCGGCTGATCGGTGGTCAGCGCCACCACCAGATCGGCCATCAACCTTGGCGAAACAACCACATCCGCATCCAGATAGGCCCGCAGATCGCCTTGCGCCACCAGATCGCCCGCATTCAGTGCAATGGGCTTGCCACCCTGCGCCAGATCCAGCACCACCAGCCGCCACCCTGCCGCCTGTGCCTGCGCCGCCATATCATGCGCCACTTGTGCTGTGCCGTCGCGGCAGCCATTGGCGACCACAATCGCCTCGGCCCCCATTGGCCCCGACGCAAACAGCGCGCTCAGACAGGCACCGATATAGCCCGCCTCGTTTGAGGCCGGAATGACAACGCTCAGCATGTCAAACACCCCTTCGCCAAAGCCTGCCAGCGTGGATTGTCATCGCCCAGATGCCGCAGCACCCCGAAAGACCCCCATTTGTTGGCGCGGTTCACATCGACAAAAGCGTTGAACGGCGCTTCCGATTGCAACTGCCAGCCCGCCAACAGTTCGCCGTAAAGCGCGCCCATTTCGGGGGAGTAGTTCAGATGGGTGAAGAAGGCCGTCAACTCTTCATCTTCAGACTGCGAGCCGATCCCCACCACATGCGTGCCGCCCTCGTACATTATCAATCGCAGGCCGCGGTCGCCGGCGATGGCCGCGTGATAGGGCAGGATTTGCGACAGCACGAAGGCCAGACTGTCGGTCGGATCGCCCGTCACCGATCCGTCGCGCAACTCCTGTGCCGCCAGTTTTACTGCCAGATCAAAACGATGGGCGGCGAAATGCGCCTCGGCCTGCGCCCCCGACAAACCCTGCAACGCGGCCTCATCGCGGGAGGCATCGGCCGATTGCTTCAACCAATCCTTCACCGCCACGAATTTCTGGTCCGACCCGAGCAGCGCAGAGAAATACCCCGTCACCGCATAGGCGTCGAAACTGTCCACCGGTGGGCTGCGCCCTTCGGCCACCACAAGCGGGGCGTCCAGGATCTGTTCTTCCAGCCCCAGCCAGCCGGTTTGCACGGCGACCACGCGCACCAGACGGTCTGGGGCATCTTGGAACACCTGGCCCCAAACCCCCATGATCTCGGCCGCGCGCATGGCATAAAACTGCACCCATGTGCTTTCCTTGTCCCAACGCGCGCGGCCTTGTTCCTCGGCCCATTTTGCCTGCGCGAATTGCCAGTTCCAGACCTCGTTCGAGTATTCGACATGGGCTTTCAGGCCTGCGTCCAACCCGTCATGCACGATCTGCGCATAGGTTCGGGCAAAATCATCCGTCGCCAGATGCGGCAGGGTGAACCATGGATCGGCTTTCAGTTCATTGGCCAGCGCCACCATCACTTCGGCAGGCGCGCCGACGCGGGCATAGGTGTAATCGGCGGGCAGGGGGCGATCGGCAGGGTTCGACAAGGTGCTGTCATTCGCCGCCATCCAATCCATGAAGCGCAGCCCCTTGACGCCGCGAATGCGCGCCAGCCAGTCGGGGTTGAAGACCGCGCCATCGGCCAAGGCTTGCGCGCGCGCTTGCCGCACCACCACGATATCGCGGATCGGATCAGCCGGATCAATCGCGGTCAGGGTGATCAGAACCGTGCCTTCGCCGGGCGTGTAGTCAAACAGGATGCGCCCCGGTTCGGCCTGCACCGCCTGCGCGCGGCCATCAAGGTTCAACGTGCCATTACCTTGATATGTCAGCAGATACCGCCCCGCGACGCCCATAGCATCCTCGGGCAGATCGGTCAGGATCAATGTGGCAATCCCGGTCAGTTCCGCAGGCAGCCGCAACGGCCAGCCATCGGGCGACAAGGCACCTGCGCGCGCCAGATCGTCATGCGTCCAGCCCCCCCATTGCCCCGGCACATGCCCGACCCAAGGCCGCGCGGTTTTCATCACGTTCAGAAAAGGCTGCTGCACCGACCAGTCGTTGATGCCCGCAAGGTTCATGGCAAGCTGGGGGTTGGTGATCGGCGCAAAGGCGGGGAAGGGCGGGTCATCGGAGGGGGCAGCGACAGGCATGGGCACGACAGGCGCGGGGGCAGGCTTTGCTGCAACCGTACCCTCGGCAGGCACATAGGATTGCAGCGCCTCCCAGGCGATTTGCTGCAACGCCCGCGCCTGTTCGTCCGAAATCACCGCATCGCGTGACGCCCATGCCCGTGTCAGTTTCGCAGGCAACCCGACAGGCGTCTGTCCCGAAATCGCCCCTGCATGCAGCATCGCCAGAAAATACAGACCTTTGCCGTTGGGGTGGATGTCATCGGCGAACATGTCCTGAATGGTCGCAATCCCCGGGACAGCGCCGTCACGGATGGCATCGGCCAGCCGCCCCATGGCTTGGCCTGCCGGAATCAGCGCGACGTCATGTCCCGACAGCGTCCGCGCCTGCGTCACCACGCCTTGCCACAGCGGCAGCTCCAGCGCCAAACGTTCGCGCCACGGCGTCCCTGCGTCCGGGTCGCCTGCGATCACCGTGCCGGGAGCCGAATTCAGGCTGGGCCATGTTTCATAAAGGTAAACGCGGGTGTCGGGATTGGACTCAGCCGCCAGCGCCGCGAATTTGGCGACGTTCGCCGCGGTGAACGAAAATTTCACATGACCCGCAAAGGGTTGCGCCTCGGTCAGAATCAACACATCTGCGGGGTTTTCCACCAGCCGGGCGCGGGCGTCGATGCCTTCGGCATCCGCACTGTGGTCCCAATTGTAAGCAAGGCTGGCCCCGTTGATGATCTGCGCCTGCACCACGGATGGCGTGCCCGACTGTTTCAGCGCGGCCTCGACCAGCGCCGGAAGCGTTGGCCCCACCAAGGAATGGCCCACAAACACCACATCTGCCAGCAGCGACCAAATCCCCATAGTCTACCTCACTTGCGCAACGCCGGTGGCAGGATAGCGGGTCACGACCTGCCAGACCACCTGTTGCAGCACCTTTGCCGCCTCTGCCGTCATCGCCTGCGCCGGTTGGCCATCGGCGCGGGTTAATGCGTGCGGCAGGCCTTCGGGGCTGCGATGGTAAAGAACGGCGGAATGGGTCAGCGCCATCAGATAGGCCCCCAGATCGTTGAAGTGGATGGTGTCGCCGGGCTGGAACAGATCATGGCGGCTGGTCAGGTCGGGCACATCGCCCGCCTCGATGGCGCGGGTGGCGGCGGCCATCACTTGGCCACCGGGGATGATGTAGATCGGTCCGCCCCCGGCCTGCGCCATCGCCGGGCGCTGCAGTTGACCCTCCCACAGCGCGGGCAGATCGGTGTCGATGCGGGTCAGCCATCCGGCGGGGTCGTCCAAGCGGTGCCATGTTTCATAAAGATAGAGCCGGGCCGCAGGGGTGGCCGCGCGCGCAACCGTCGCCCAGTCAGCGAGCGCGCTTGCGCTGTCATGCCAGCGGATCGCGTCACGCAGCTCGACCATTTCGGTGAAGATCAGGGCGTCATAGGTGCCAGAACTGATGGCCGGATGGGCTGGGTGGTGGTTGGGATGGGCGTTTTCCTCGGCAAAGCCCGGCACATCGCCGTTCCAATGCTGCTGCAAGGACGCGCCCCAACCCTGCTGGCTGCGGTGGTCGTGCCCTGCCAGTTGCGCCAGCATCGCGGGCATGTCGCGCCCGACAAGGCTTTGGCCAAGGTGATAGGTTTTCAGCGGCCCTGTGGGCGGGGTCAGCGGGGTGGCAAAGGCCGCCTGCCAGTCGCCATCTGACAGGCTGCGGGGCCGTGGCACCCAGCGCCACGCCGCAAACCCGGCCAAAGCGGCAAGTCCCGCCAAGATCATCCGCCGTTGCATCGCACGCCCCCTGTTTCCTGCCCACATATCTGGTATCTAGACGCGAAAATCACCAGCGGGCTGGATGGAAACAATGACACATCTTTGGGTAAGGGCCGAGCAACGCCCGCATGAGGAACGCGTGGGCCTGACGCCCGCAGGCGTCGCCACGCTGATCGCGGCGGGCATCCGGGTGACGGTTGAGGAAAGTTCGGTGCGGGCGATTGGCATCGAGGGCTATCGCGAAGCCGGGGCCGAAATTGCGCCCGAGAACCTGTGGCCCCAAGCCCCCGCCGATGCGATCATCTTCGGGCTGAAGGAATTGCCCGAGGACGGCACCCCGCTGACCCATCGCCACATCATGTTCGGCCATGCCTTCAAGGGTCAACCGGCAGGGCAGGTGCTGTTGGCGCGGTTCAAGGCCGGGGGTGGGACGCTTTATGATCTGGAATATCTGGTGAACGAAGACGGTCGCCGGGTGGCGGCCTTTGGCTACTGGGCGGGTTATGCCGGGGCGGCGGTGTCCTTGAAATGCTGGGCGGCGCAGCAGCGCGGTGGCATTGCAGGCGCGGTTGGGGCCTATCCGGGCAAGGCGGCTTTGCTGGCCGAACTGGGCGCTGATCTGGCCGGGTTGGACCGTCCGCGCGCGATTGTGATCGGGGCGCTGGGCCGGGTGGGCAGCGGGGCAGCGGACCTCTGCGCGGCCATGGGTGTTGCGGTGACGCAATGGGATCAGGCCGAAACCGCAAGCGGCGGGCCGTTCCCGGAAGTCCTGCAGCACGAGATTTTCCTGAATTGCATCCTCGCGCGCCCCGGTTGCCCGGTGTTCGTGCCCGCTTCGGCCAAGACCGACGCGCGGGCGCTGACGGTGATTGGTGACATTGCCTGCGACCCGACGTCAGATTTCTCGCCCATCAAGGTTTACGACCGGGTGACGGAATGGGATGCGCCGGCGCTGCGGGTGCATGATGCGCCGCCTTTGGATGTGACGGCAATTGACAACTTGCCGTCGATGCTGCCGGTGGAAAGCAGCGAGGATTACGCGGCGCAGTTGTTGCCATCACTGGCAACTTTGGATGATTTGAATGCAGGCGTCTGGGGCCGGGCAGAGGCAGAGTTCATCCGCCATTCCGCCGGTCTGTAAGGGGAGAGAACACATGACGATTCATTGGTGCGGCACCGGGCTGTCGTCCGGTCCGGGGTTGCGGCGGCTGATCGAGAACGGCCACAAGGTGGTGGTGTGGAACCGCACCGTCGAGAAGGCGCGCGAAGCCGTCGGCGATCTCACGCAGGATATCCGGGCCTATGCGCTGGAGGCTTTGGCGGCCGCGCTGGCCCCCGGCGATATCGCGATTTCCATGCTGCCCGCTGATCAGCATGTGGCGATTGCCACTGTCTGTCTGGAAAAGGGCGCGCATTTCGTGTCGTCCTCCTACGTCGCGCCGGAAATGCGCGCGCTGGATGAGGCATTCCGTCAGGCGGGGCTGGTGTCGGTGAACGAGGTGGGGCTGGACCCGGGCATTGACCATCTGATGGCGCATGATCTGGTGGCACGCTATCGGGCATCCAAGGCCTATCACGTGAATAACGTGCTGTCTTTCACAAGCTATTGCGGGGGGGTGCCAAAGATCCCGAACGCCTTTCGGTACAAGTTCAGCTGGGCCCCCTTGGGCGTGCTGAAGGCGCTGCGGTCACCCTCGCGCAGCTTGCGGAATTTCACCGAACTGCGGGTCAACCGGCCTTGGGATGCGATCACCCGCTATGACGCGCCGCTGCCCGTGCCGGAAAGCTTCGAGGTCTATCCGAACCGGGATTCCTATCCGTTCATCGCGGACTACCGCTTTGATCCCGACTGGAAGCTGCGCGATTTCGTGCGCGGCACCCTCCGGCTGAATGGCTGGCAAGACGCATGGACCCCGGTGTTCCGCGAGATTGAAACGCTGGAAGGGCCTGCGGGTGATGCGCGGCTGGCCGAGATGGCGGCGCAGTTTGTGGCCGAGAATTCCTATGCGCCGGGCGAGCCGGACCGGGTGATCCTGTTCGTGTCGCTGAAGGCCGAGCGCGAGGGGCGCGCGGTGTTCCACGAGACCTGGGCAATGGACGCCTGGGGGGATGCGCGCGGCTCGGCGATGGCGCGGCTGGTGTCCACCCCGGTTTCGTTCGCGGTGGAGTCGGTGATGAAACGCGAGATTGCGGTGGGGGTGCATGGTGCGCCGCATCAGCCTGCGCTGCTGGACAGCTGGCTGGCGCAGGTGGGCGGGCTGGCCCAATACATGGAACGCGTGAACCATCTGTAACGGTGGTGCCGTCCTTGGGGGCCTTGAGCCCCCAGCGGACGGCTTTGGCGCGGGTTGTCAGGCCGGGTGTGACGCCCGGCCTTTGGGTTTGCGGAGCGGCTGAACGCTCCGCGGGGGATATTTGGGCCAAGATGAAACGGTGACAGTCGCGCCTTGCATCGGTATGCTGCGCGCAATGACCCGCGTGGCGCAGGGCGCACAGGTTGAGCAGGAACATCATGGCGTCGAACCCCGGCAAGGGCAGCCCTATCCACCGGCTTGCGATGTGGCGCGCGTTGCGGGCGGCGGCGGCCACGGGCTTTGTGTCGCAGCCCGAGCCGCGCAGCATCGGGCTTTACGCCCGGGGCCGGCAATTGGTGGCGGGGAACTTCCTGTGCGCGGGGCAGGTGGTGGAGTCCCCCGGTGTGGCGATCTGGGATGTGGCGCAGGCCCATCCGGCGATGGCGGCAGAAGCGCAGGGCTTTGTCTGGCTGGACGATCTGGCGGCTTTGGGCGACGCGGGCGCGCGCGGGCGGGCGCAGGCCTGGTTGTGGGACTGGATCGCGCGTTATGGTGCGGGCAAGGGGCCGGGCTGGACGCCGGACCTGACCGGACGGCGCCTGATCCGCTGGATCAACCATGCGCTGTTGCTGTTGAACGGCCGCGATCGGGCGCAATCCGAGGCCTATTACCGCAGCTTGTCGGCCCAAGTGGTGTTCCTGTCGCGACGCTGGACCCACGCCGCCCCCGGACTGCCCCGGTTTGAGGCGCTGACAGGGCTGATTTACGCCGGCCTAGCGCTGACCGGGATGGAGGCGCGGATGGCCCCGGCGGTGGCGGCGCTGGCGCAAGAGTGCAAGCGCGAGATTGATGGTCAGGGCGGTATCCCCACCCGCAACCCCGAGGAATTGCTGGAGGTGTTCACCCTTCTGACTTGGGCCGAGCAGGCGTTGTCTGAGGCCGGGCGCATCGCGCCTGCGGCGGTCGTGGCGGCGCTGGAGCGGATGGCCCCGACGCTGCGTGCGCTGCGCCATGCCGATGGCGGCCTTGCGCGGTTCCACGGGGGCGGGCGCGGTATCGAGGGGCGGCTGGATCAGGCGCTGGCGGCGGCGGGAGTGAAGCCGGCCCTGCCTGCAGGACAAGCCTTGGCGATGGGATTTGCGCGCATGTCGGGCGGGCGCAGCACGGTGATCATCGACGCCGCCCCGCCGCCGGATGGGCGGGCGGGGGTGCTGGCCCACGCCTCCACCACGGCGTTTGAACTGACCTCGGGGCGCAGGCCCTTGGTGGTGTCTTGCGGGTCGGGGGCGCCCTTTGGGGCGGCTTGGCGTCTTGCAGGGCGGGCAACGCCGTCCCATTCGACGCTGGCGGTGGAGGGGTTTTCGTCATCCCGCCTGCAGGCGGGCGACGAAGCTGGTGCGATGACCGACCGGGCCCAGATCACGGCGCTGCGGCAGACGGCGACGCCGGATGGCACGCATCTCTATCTGTCGCACAACGGCTGGTCGGCCACGCATGGGCTGACCCATGCCCGCGATTTGCTGCTGTCGTCGGACGGGCGCAAACTGACCGGGATTGACGTGCTGGCGGCGCAAACCCCCGCAGAACGGCTGCGGTTTGAACGCCTGATGACCGACGGTCGGCTGGAGGGCGTCGGTCTGGCGCTGCGGTTCCATCTGCACCCGGATGTCGATGCGGCGCTAGATATGGGCGGCACGGCGGTGTCGCTGGCGCTGAAAAGTGGAGAGATTTGGGTGTTTCGCCATGACGGGCGCACGAAACTGACGCTGGAGGTTTCGGTGTTTTTGGAAAAGGGCCGCCTGAAGCCGCGCCCGACGCGGCAGATCGTCCTTTCCAGTCGCGCGATGGAGTTGGAAACGCGGATCGGCTGGACCTTGGCGAAAGCACAGGATACTCCGCTGGCCATCCGGGATATGGACCGCGACGACATGCTGGTGCCGATCTGACCCCGCCGATCTGACCTCAAAGGGCTGACATGACCAACCTTGTTCCCATTGGCCGCGCGCTGATTTCTGTATCGGATAAAACCGGCCTGCTGGATCTGGCCCGCGCTTTGGCGGCGCAGGGGGTGGAGTTGATTTCCACAGGTGGCACGTCGAACATGCTGCGCACGGCGGGGCTGGCGGTGCGCGATGTGTCTGATGTGACTGGCTTTCCTGAAATGATGGACGGGCGCGTGAAAACCCTGCACCCGAATGTGCATGGCGGTTTGCTGGCCTTGCGCGATGATGACGAACACCTGTTGGCGATGGCCGCGCATGGAATCGAACCGATTGATCTGCTGATCGTCACTCTTTACCCGTTTGAGGAAACCGTGGCCAAGGGCGGTAACCACGACGCCTGTATCGAGAACATCGACATTGGCGGGCCTGCGATGATTCGGGCAGGATCGAAGAACCACCGCTTTGTCGCGGTTGTGACCGATCCGGCGGATTATGCAGGGCTGCTGGATCAGATGAAGGCGCATGATGGCGCGACGACCTTGGCCTTCCGGCAGAAGCTGGCGCTGACGGCGTATGCGCGGACGGCGGCCTATGACACGGCTGTGGCGGCTTGGCTTTCGGGTGAGTTGAAGCAGCCGTTCACGCGCAGCAAGTCCTTTGGCGGCACCATGGCGCAGGGTCTGCGCTATGGCGAAAACCCGCATCAGGCGGCGGCGTTTTACACCGATGGGTCGCGCCGTGAAGGCGTGGCGACAGCCAAGCAGTGGCAAGGCAAGGAACTGTCTTACAACAACATCAACGACACCGATGCGGCGTTTGAACTGGTGGCAGAGTTTGCAGGGGCGGGTCCGGCCTGTGCGATCATCAAACACGCGAACCCTTGCGGTGTCGGCACGGCGGGCAGTTTGAAAGAGGCCTACCTGCGCGCCTATGCCTGTGATCAGACTTCGGCCTTTGGCGGGATTGTTGCGCTCAACCAACCACTTGACGCGGAAACCGCCGAAGAGATTGTGAAGATTTTCACCGAAGTCGTCATCGCGCCGGGGGCATCGGATGAGGCCCGCGCGATCTTTGCGGCCAAGAAGAACCTGCGGCTGCTGACCACCAAGGGCTTGCCGGACCCTTCGGTGAAATCGCTCGCCTTCAAGCAGGTTGCGGGCGGGTTTCTGGTGCAGGACCGCGATGCAGGCGCAGTGACGCGTGCCGACCTGAAGGTCGTGACCAAACGTGCGCCAACCGAAGCCGAACTGACGGACCTGATGTTTGCGTGGAAAGTCGCCAAACATGTGAAATCCAACGCCATCATCTACGTCAAAGACGGCGCGACGGTGGGCGTGGGCGCAGGGCAAATGAGCCGGATCGACAGCACCCGCATCGCGGCGCGCAAGGCGGGGGATATGGCCGAGGCGCTTGGCCTGCCGCAAAGCCCAACGCAGGGGTCGGTGGTCGCGTCGGACGCGTTCTTTCCCTTTGCCGATGGTTTGCTGGCAGCGGCCGAGGCGGGTGCGACGGCGATCATTCAACCGGGTGGGTCGATGCGCGATGACGAGGTGATTGCGGCGGCGGATGCGGCGGGTCTGGCCATGGTCTTCACCAATCAACGCCACTTCCGGCATTAAGATGCGCACGCTCGCCTTGACCGCTGCCATCACCTTCGCGCTGGATCAGGCGTCGAAATGGTTGGTGGTGCAGTACCTGAACCTGAAAGAACTGGGCGAGATTGACGTGATCCCGCCGCTGCTCAATCTGCGGATGGCGTGGAACGAGGGTGTGAACTTTGGTCTCTTTGCCAACAGCACCGACATCATGCGCTGGGTGCTGATTGCGGTGGCGATTGGCATTTCGGGTTGGGTGCTGTGGTGGGTGCATCACGAACGTGCCGGGCGGCTGGCGATGCTTTCGGCGGGCTTGCTGGTGGGCGGCGCGCTCGGCAATGTGATTGACCGGATTTTGTACGGCGCGGTGGCCGACTTTTTGAATATGTCCTGCTGTGGCATCGAGAATCCATTCTCATTCAACGTCGCCGACATCGCGATTTTCGCAGGCGCGCTGGGCTTGGTGCTGTTTATGGGCAAACAGACGCCGTCCGTGCCCAGAAAGCGCCGAAAGACCCCGTGACGCGGGCCGGTTGATAGGCTAAGACGACGGTAGAAAAACGGTGGAGGCAGGGGCATGCGGTCAGCACGGGTGGTTTTCGCTATTGCGGGTGCAGCGCTGCTGGCGCTGGGGGCCTGTGGCAGCAAGACCGATGTGCCGAACCTGATGAACATCCGGTCGGAAACCAACGGGCCGGATGAGTTTTCGATCATGCCGCCAAAGCCGCTGGAAATGCCCGAAAGTCTGGCCGAATTGCCCGAACCCACACCGGGCGGCGAAAACCTGACCGATCCGCGTCCGTTTGATGACGCAATCCTTGCACTTGGCGGCACTCCGGGTGCGGCCCGTGGCGGCGATGGCGCGCTTTACAACCACGCCACGCGCAATGGCATCACGGCGGGCATCCGTCAAACGCTGGCCGCCGAGGATCTGGAGTTCCGCCGCAAGAACGATGGTCGGTTGCTGGAACGTGTGTTCAACGTCAATGTCTATTTCAAGGCCTATCGCAAGTATGCGCTGGACCAATACGCCGAACTCGCCCGCTGGCGCCAAGCAGGCGCGCGCACGCCTTCGGCACCTCCGCGTCCCGAGTAACCCGGTCACATCCGCGTAGGGTGGGCTTGTGGCGCTGTGAATTGGCGATAACTTCCTGACAACGGGTCACAAACGGAGGACCGCGATGCGTCGCATTTTTGGCCGCAGCCTATGGGCAGCCTTGGCTTTTGCTGTTCCTGCCGGGGCCGAGACGGTCAGCAACTTCAAGCTTGATAACGGCATGGAGGTGGTGGTGATCGAAGATCATCGCGCCCCTGTCGTGGTGCATATGGTCTGGTACAAGATCGGTTCGGCGGACGAGGCGGCAGGTGTGTCGGGCGTGGCGCATTTCTTCGAACATCTGATGTTCAAAGGCACCAATGACATGGCGGCAGGTGAATTTTCCGCCACGGTCGAAGCGCAGGGCGGCAATGACAACGCCTTCACCAACACCGATTTCACCGCCTATTACCAACGTGTTGCCGCCGACCGTCTTGATCTGATGATGAAGATGGAAGCCGACCGCATGCGCGACTTGCTGTTGACCGAAGAAGATGTGACCACAGAACGGCAGGTGATCCTTGAGGAGCGCGCACAGCGCACCGACAGCGATCCGGGCGCTTTGCTGGGCGAACAGATGGGCGCGGCGCAGTTCATGAACCACCCCTATGGCCGCCCGATCATCGGCTGGAAACATGAGGTGGCGGCGCTGTCGCGGCAAAACGCGCTGGATTTTTACCAAGCTAATTATGCCCCGAACAACGCCATTCTGGTGGTCGCGGGCGATGTGGACCCCCAAGCGGTGCTGGAACTGGCCAAGACCTACTATGGCCCGGTCGCGCCTTCGGACAAGATCACCCCCCGCAACCGCCCGACAGAGCCGCCGCAACTGGCTGAACGTCGCATCACTCTGGCGGATGAACGGGTGTCGGAACCCTATGTGATCCGCACCTACCTTGCCCCCGAACGCAACCCCGGCGATCAGAAACAAGCCGCCGCGCTGACCCTTCTGGCGGAACTGCTGGGCGGGTCTGGCACCACATCGGTGATGACCCGCGCCTTGCAGTTTGACACTCAGACCGCCGTCTATTCATCGGCCTTTTACGATGGCACCTCGGTCGATGCCGACACCTTTGGTCTTGTGGTGATGCCCGTACCCGGCGTCAGTCTGGCGGATGCCGAGGCGGCGATGGATGGCGTCTTGGCGAAATTTCTGAAGGATGGCGTTGCGCCTGCGGACTTTGCCCGCATCAAGACCCAGATCCGGGCGTCCGAAATCTACGCCCGCGACAGTGCGATGGGCATGGCGCAGGACTACGGGCAGGCTTTGGCCGTGGGCCTGACGATTGACGACGTCAAGGCGTGGCCGCAGGTGCTGCAAGAGGTGACAGAGGCCGATGTGATGGCCGCCGCAGCCGCCGTTTTCAACCGCAACAATGCCGTCACCGGTTGGTTGACCCAGACAGAAAAGGCCGCGCAATGAGCATTGGTTTCAACCTGATCCAAGCCGCCGCCGTTGTTTTGGCCCTGACCGCCCCCGCGCGGGCCGAGATTGCGATACAGGAAATCACCTCGCCCGGCGGCTTCAAGGCCTGGCTGGTCGAAGATCACGGTATCCCCTTCACCGCGCTTGAAATCCGGTTTCAAGGTGGCACCTCGCTGGACGCGCCCGGCAAACGCGGCGCTGTCAATCTGATGACGGCGCTGATCGAAGAAGGCGCCGATGATCTGGACTCCCAAGGCTTCGCTGCCGCCCGTGATGCCTTGGCCGCCAGCCTGTCCTTTGGCTCCAGCGTCGATGGCGTTTCGGTTTCGGCGCAGTTTCTGACGGAGAACCGCGATCAGGCCATGGCCTTGCTGCAATCGGCGCTGATCCGCCCGCGCTTTGACCAAGACGCGGTGGACCGGGTGCGCGAACAGGTGCTGGCGGGATTGCGGTCTGACGCCAAGGACCCCGGCGCGATTGCGGGTGATCTGGTGGCGGCGCGCAATTTCGGCAGCCATCCTTATGGCAGCAAGGGCGACGGCACGATTGACAGCGTCACCGTCATGACCCGCGACGACATCGTTGCCGCTCATCAGGGCGCGATGGCCCGTGACCGCGTCACCATTGCGGCGGCGGGCGACATTACGGCCGCAGAACTGGGCGTGCTGCTGGACAAGCTGCTGTCCGATCTGCCTGCCACGGGTGCGGCGCGGCCCGGTCGCGCCGAGTTGTACGTCAAAGGCGGCATCAAGGTGCAGGACTATCCCGGCCCGCAGTCCGTGGTGCTGTTCGGCCATGGTGGCATGCGCTTTGACCACCCCGATTACTTCGCCGCCTCGATCTTGAACGAAATTCTGGGTGGCGGTCGCTTTTCCGCCCGCCTGATGACCGAGGTCCGCGAGAAGCGCGGCCTCACCTATGGCATCGGCACCGGCCTTGCCAGCTATGATCAGGCCGAGGCTTTACTGGGGCAGTTTCAGGCCAGCAATGACAAGGTGGCCGAGGCGATTGACGTGATCCGCGCCGAATGGGCCCGGATCGCGACCGAAGGCGTGACAGAGGCGGAATTGACCGCCACCAAAACCTATATGACCGGATCATACCCGCTGCGGTTTGACGGCAATGGCACCATTGCGTCGATTCTGGTGGGGATGCAGATCATGGGTCTGACCCCTGATTACCCCAAAACCCGCAACGCGCGGGTAGAGGCGGTGACGATGGACGACGTGAAACGGGTGGCGGGCGCATTGTTCAAGCCTGACGATCTGGCGTTCATCATTGTGGGTCAACCCGTCGGTGTCACCGCAACCGAATAGCCCGAATCTGTGGCCCCTGCGGTCCTTACCTGCTAGAACTGGTGGCATGAACCTTCATGCCACCAACATACGCCCCAATCTAAGGCCAGTGATACGGCCTCTGGATGAATCCGCCATCAACCGCATCGCGGCGGGTGAGGTGGTCGAACGCCCGGCTTCTGCCGTCAAGGAACTGGTTGAAAACGCGCTCGATGCCGGCGCGGGCCGCATCGCGGTGGATTATTCCGCCGGTGGCAAGGTGCTGATCCGCGTCACGGATGACGGCTGCGGCATGACGCCCGACGATCTGCCCTTGGCTGTGGCCCGGCATGCGACCTCGAAAATCGACGGGCCTGATCTGCTGAACATCCGCTCTTTCGGCTTTCGCGGTGAGGCTTTGGCCTCGCTTGGCGCGGTCGGTCGCCTGACTCTGACCTCGCGCACTGATGGCCATGACGGTGCCAGCCTGACCGTCGCCGGGGGCCGGGTGGACCCGGTGCGCCCGGCTGCCGCCACCAAAGGCACCGTGATCGAGTTGCGCGATTTGTTCTACGCCACCCCAGCTCGGTTGAAATTCCTGCGCTCGGATCGCGCCGAGGCCCAAGCGATTGCCGATGTGATCCGCCGTCTGGCGATGGCCGAACCCCTCGTCGGCTTTACGCTGACCGAACATGCCGAGGGCAACGCCCCCCGGCAGATCTTCCGCGCCGACCCGCTTTCCGGTGATTTCTTCGATGCCCTGCACAGCCGCCTGACCGGGGTTCTGGGCGCAGATTTCACCCAAAACGCCCTGAAAATCGACATCGAACGCGATGGCATGCGGCTTTCGGGCTATGCCGCCCTGCCCACCTATTCGCGCGGCACCTCGGTGCAGCAATTCGTCTTTGTGAACGGCCGCCCGGTGCTGGACCGCGTGCTTTTGGGCGCTGTGCGGGTGGCCTATTTCGATTTCCTGTCGCGCGATCGTCACCCCGCCGCTGTTCTAAACCTGATCTGTGACCCAGAGCGGGTGGATGTGAACGTGCATCCCGCCAAGTCCGAAGTGCGGTTCCGCGAACCCGAAGCCGCCCGCAGCCTGATCATCACCGGGTTGCGGACGGCGCTTTCGGGTGCGGGCCACCGCGCCAGCACAACCGTGGCCGACGCCACAATTTCCGCCATGCGCCCGGAATCGCGCGCCTATCAGATGGACCGGCCCAGCCAAGCCAGCCTGTCGCGCGGCTTTGCCTATCAGGCCCCGCAAACCCTGACGCATGGCTTTGCCGAGGCCCCGTCGGCCCGCATCGAGCCTATGCAAACCGAGGCCACCGATCGCCCGCTGGGGGCCGCCCGCGCGCAGGTGCATGAAAATTACATCATCGCCCAAACCGCCACCGGCATGGTGATCGTGGACCAACACGCAGCGCATGAGCGGCTGGTCTACGAACGCCTGAAACGCCAGATGGCCGAGTCGGGGATCACCGCCCAAGCCCTGCTGATCCCTGAAATCGTTGACCTTTCCGCCAGCGACGCCACCCGCTTGCTGGACGCTGCCGCCGAACTGGCCGCTTTGGGCCTGACCATCGAACCCTTTGGCGGCAATGCCATCGCCGTGCGTGAAACCCCGGCCATTCTGGGCAATATCTCTGCCGCCGCCCTGCTGCGCGATGTGCTGGATGAATTGGCCGATCTGGGCCAAAGCCAATCGCTGCAAACCAAAATGGACGCGATCCTGTCGCGCATGGCCTGCCACGGGTCCATCCGATCAGGCCGTCAGATGCGCGCCGAGGAAATGAACGCCCTGCTGCGCGAGATGGAGGCGACGCCGCATTCCGGCCAATGCAACCATGGCCGCCCGACCTACGTCGAATTGAAACTGCACGACATCGAAAGGCTGTTTGGCCGCAAATGATCACGCTTTTTGGACAATCCTACGCATGGAATGCCCCCGAGATTTTGTTGATCGCCGGGGCGACGTTGTTGCTGGCGGGTCTTTTGATCCTGATCCTGCGCGCCGCTGGCCGTTCGGCCAATATGACCGCCCCCTTGATGCGGGAAATGGGCTGGCTGGGGCAAAGGGTGCAGGCTTTGGGCGAGGGGCAGGAACGCCTTGCGGGCGGTCTGCACCATGTTTCGGAAAATCAGGCCGTCAGTCAAACCGCCATGCTGCATGTGATGGAGCAACGCTTGGCCGAGGTCAGCCGTCAGATGGGCGAAAGCCTGCACGGCACTTCGACCCGCACCGCGCGCAGTCTGGGTGAATTGCAGCAACGGCTGGAAACCATCGACAAGGCGCAGGCCAATATCGAAAAGCTGTCTGGCAACGTGCTGTCCTTGCAGGATATTTTGTCAAACAAGCAGACCCGTGGGGCCTTTGGCGAGATACAGCTGCATGACATCGTGCAAAAGGCGTTGCCGTCGGACGCCTATACGATGCAGGCGACCCTTTCGAACGGCAAACGCGCCGATTGCCTGATCCATCTGCCCAACCCGCCCGGTCCGATCGTGGTGGATGCCAAGTTCCCGCTGGAGGCCTATGAGGCCCTGCGCCGCGCCGATACCCCCCGCGCCGCGACCGAAGCGCAGGCGCAACTGCGCGCGGCCGTGCGGGTTCATATCAAGGCGATTTCTGACAAATACATCATCGAGGGCGAAACCGCCGATGGCGCGCTGATGTTCCTGCCCTCCGAAGCCGTCTACGCCGAATTGCACGCCAACTTTCCCGAGGTGGTGCGCGACGGTTTTGCCGCCCGCGTCTGGATCGTGTCGCCCACCACCTGCATGGCCACCCTCAACACCATGCGGGCAGTCTTGAAGGATGCGCGGATGCGTGAACAGGCGGGCGCGATCCGGCGCGAGTTGGGAGAGCTTTACAAGGATGTGGACCGTCTGGTCGAACGCGTCGGTAATCTGGACCGCCATTTTGGACAGGCCGCCAAGGACATCGAAGAGATCAAGATTTCCTCCGACAAAGCCAGCCGCCGCGCTCGTCGTCTGGACAATTTCGACTTTGAGGAACTGTCCGCCGCGCCCGCAACCGTCATCGCCCCCCCGGCCGCCGAATGATCCGCCATCTGACCGCCGCCGATTACACGCCGATGCCATGGGCCAACGGCAAAGGCGTAACGGTGGAAATGCTGCGGGTGGACCACGACGGCGCGCTGCTGTGGCGATTGTCGCGGGCCGCTGTGGTTGAGGATGGCGATTTCTCGTTGTTTCCGGGGATAGAGCGCAACCTGACCGTGATCGCCGGGCCGGGGTTCGACCTGATCGGGGAGGGGCTGCACCTGCAGGCCAAGCCCTTGATTCCCGTGGCGTTTCCCGGAGATACTGCCATTCGCGCCATCAGCGTCACCGCCCCCAGCGATGATTTCAACGTGATGACGGCGCGCAAGGTGCCACGCCCGTCGGTGCAAGTAGTCCAAGGTAAGGCAAATCTGCCGGGCGGCGACACTTTGGCGATTTTCGCGCTGACCGAAGCCACAGTGAACGACATCCGGTTGGCCAAGCATGACCTGATGCTCACCGATCAGCCCGTGGTTTGCAGCGGCCACGTCATTGCCGTTCGGCTTTATCTCTAGGGTGGGGGCAACCCAGCGCTGCTATATCTGGAACAGCGGCTGCAAGATGCGCGGCACCAGACCGGTGAACCGCAACGGTGCATCCGTGGCCGCCAGACAGATGCAGTCCATCCCCGCCTCTGCCACCGGGGTATGCTCCATCGCTTCGGTCGCGATTTCCAGATCGCCGGGGCCAAACCGATCCGACGCATCGCTGAAAGCGCCCTGCAGAACCAGTGTCAGTTCCATGCCTCGGTGGCCGTGGTCGGGCACCGCTTGCCCTGCCGGAATATACAACAGCCGTGCCGTGGCCCCTTTGCCGGTGGGCAAAATCGCCTGCCGCACACCCAAGCCCAAGGCCCGCCATTTCACGCCCGCAAAATCTCCACCGATGTATTCAGCCAAGGGTGCGGGCACCGCCCGGCGTGCGGGCACCGCCGGTCGCGCCTCCTGATCGCCAAGCCGTGCCATCACCGCCTCAAGGCACCCGGCCGACAGCGGCACGGCATCCAGACTTTCCACCACTGCCCCGCCCACAGTGTCAAACCCGGCCATCCGGGCCCTGCATTCGTCACACAGTGAAACATGAGTGGCCACCACCAGCCCAAACGCCTCGGGCAGGGTTCCGGCGGCGTAAGACATCAGCAGCGGGTCAGACAGATGGTGGCGAATGTTCATGTAAGTGATGCCTCAGCTCATGGTCTGGCGCAGTCGTTCCAGCGCCAGTCGAATACGGGATTTGATCGTGCCAAGCGGCAGACCGGTTTCTGCGGCAATCTCGCTATGCGAAAGATCGCCGTAAAACGCGCGTTGGATCAGCGCCTTTTGCGGGGCGGGCAGCGTGGACAAAGCCACCACCAACCTTTGGGTGTCTTGGGCTGCCTCATAGATGTCGGCCTGATCTGGCTCATCGACCGGACCCCAGTCCAGCGCCTCTGGCTCGGGGCGGCGGGCACGCCGCGCCACGTCGATGCGGCGATTCCGGGCGATGGTAAAGACCCATGTCGCCACCGAAGCGCGGCTGGCGTCGAAAAGATGCGCCTTTTGCCAAAGTGTTGCCATCACGTCTTGCGCACATTCCTCGGCCAAGGCTGCGTCGGTCCCGGATTTCATCAGGAACGCCTTGATGCGTGGGCCGAAGTGCTTGAAAAGCTGCGCAAAAGCCGCCTTGTCCTGACTGTCGCGCACCGCCAGCATCAGTGCGGCCCAGTCCACCTCAGTCTTGCTGTCTGCGATGCCGTTGCTCAAACCCTGCGTCCGTTTGTTGCCGTAAATGCCCGATGCTGCACCTCGGAACATCGAAGGCAGACCGGAAAGGCCATAAGGCGGTGGAAGGGCTGGCGCGTCAAGCATCATACCACAGATACGGCACCTTGCCGTGTTCGGATCACCGCGCAAGCTTTTATTTGCGAAAATAAACGCCAAACCACCCGCAGACTGATCTACGGCGTTGCGCCCCGCGTAAACCTCTAAAGTAGTTCAGGAAACCGAATGCCATTTGAAACCTTTGGCCACCCCGCCCGCCGAATTGCCGTGATCGGTGCAGGCATTTCTGGCATGGCCGCCGCCCATCTTCTGGCTGCTGACAACGCCGTGGTGCTGTTTGAGGCCGAAAGCCGTCTTGGCGGTCACGCCCGCACCGTGATGGCTGGCAAGCGTGGTGATCAGCCGGTGGACACGGGCTTCATCGTGTTCAACGACGTCAACTACCCGCATCTTTTGGCGCTGTTCCAGAAACTGAACGTCCCAATAACAAAAAGCGACATGAGCTTCGGCGCCTCTATCCGCGGCGGCGCACTCGAATACGCGCTGAAATCCCTCGACTCGCTGTTTGCGCAACGTGGCAACCTGATGTCACCCGCCTTCCTGCGCATGTGCCGCGACATTCTGCATTTCAACAAACATGCGGAGGCGGCGCTGACGCCGGGCATGACCATCGCCGGGTTGCTGGCCGCCCTGCGCACCGGCCCCTATTTCCGCGACTATTATATCCTGCCGCTTTCTGGTGCGATCTGGTCCACCCCCAGCCATGGCATCCTCGATTTCCCGGCTCAGGCGTTGATCCGGTTCTTCAAGAACCACGCCCTGATGCAGCTTTCGGGACAGCATCCGTGGTACACCGTGCAGGGCGGTTCGATCGAATACGTCCGCCGCCTTGGGGCTGAACTGGTCCGCCAAGGCGGCGAACTGCGGCTTGGCACCCCCATCGCGGGGATTCGGCGTGAGGCGAATGGCGTGTTCATCCGTGCGCAAGGCGCGGAATGGGAGCTGTTTGATGATGTCGTCATGGCCACCCATTCCGACGACTCCTTGGCGCTGCTGTCTGACCCGTCACCCGAAGAATCCGCGACTTTGGGGGCGGTGCGTTATCAACCCAACACCGCCGTTCTGCATGCCGACGCCTCTTTGATGCCAGTGCGACGCAAGTGCTGGGCGTCCTGGGTTTACGCCGAACCCGCAGGACCGCGTCCCGACAAGATTGACCTGACCTACTGGATGAACTCGCTGCAACCGATCCCCAAGGACGACCCGCTGTTCGTCACCCTGAACTCCAACCGCCCGATTCGCGAAGAGTTGATCTATGACACGGTGACGTTCCGCCACCCGGTTTACGATCTGGGCGCAGTGGCCGCGCAAGGACAGGTCAGAGCGATGAACGGCGCGCGCAACACCTGGTACTGCGGGGCATGGATGAAAAACGGGTTTCACGAAGATGGCTTTGCCAGCGCCGTTGACGTGGTGCAGGCCATGTCTGCGCAACGGGCCCTTGCATGAGCAGGGTTGAACACATCCGCGGTCAGACCTTTCACGGCCGCAAAGGCGAGATTGAAAACAGTTTTCACTACGGCATAGATTATGTCCTGCTGAACCCGGATGACGTGCAGGGGCCGACGCTGTTTTCCCACAACCGCGCCAACCTGACCTCGATTCAAGATGCAGACCACGGTGGCGCGCCCAAAATCGGGCAGGGTGTGGCCTGGCTGCGCGAAGTGCTGGCGGCGCATGGATTGCCGGGCACGGAGCGGGTCGAACTGCTGGCGCAACCGCGCGTGCTGGGCCATGTCTTCAATCCGGTGTCGTTCTGGCTTTGCCATGATGCGTCGGGTGCGCTGCGGGTGGTGGTGGCCGAGGTGTCGAACACCTTTGGCGACCGCCATTCCTACCTGTGCCACCGTCCCGACCTTGGCCCCATCACCGCCGAGGATCACCTCTCGGCGCAGAAGATCTTCCACGTCTCGCCCTTCCAGCCCGTTGAAGGAGCCTATGATTTCCGGTTCGACATCCGCCCCGACCGCATTGGCATCTGGATCGACTTTTCGGCCGGAAAAGGTGGCGTCATCGCGACCCTCACCGGAAAGCGTGGGCCCCTGACCAACGCCGCCATCCTGCGCGCCACGTTGCGCCGCCCCTTCGGATCGCGCCGGGTGCTGGCGCTGATCTTTTGGCAGGCGCTGAAATTGCGTCTCAAAGGCGCCGCCTACCGCCCCCGCCCCACCCCCCCCAACGAAGAGGTGTCCAGATGAGCTTTGGCCTGACCCTGCTGGCGCTGCTGGTCATTCTCGCAATCGCCCCGCGCTACATCGGCTTGCGCAGCCAGCGCCCCGCCCATTTCGCAGGCCTCTCCCCGGCCTTCGATCCGCGCACCCATCTGTCCGGCCCAATCCTGTGCGAAGGCATGATCTGCGGCCCCTTCGGTCGCGTCACCTCGCGTTTCGTCGCGAAAATGGAGGGGGTATGGGATGGCAATCGCGGCACCCTGCGCGAAGAGTTCCGCTATGACAGCGGCGAAGAACAGCGGCGCGAATGGCGGTTGACCCTTGGCAACGACGGCACCCTGCGCGCCGAAGCAGATGATGTTGTGGGCACGGCAACCGGCCAGATCGCGGGCCCCTCGGTGCAGATGCTGTACAATCTGCGCCTGCCGAAATCATCGGGCGGTCATGTGTTGCAGGTGACGGACTGGATGATTCTGGCTGAAAACGGCTCGATCCTTAACCGCAGTCAGTTCACCAAATTCGGCATCCCCGTGGCGCAGTTGTTTGCCACAATGCGCCGGGTGACCGCATGAATTTCGCAGGCAAACGTTATTGGCTGGTCGGGGCAAGTGAAGGCCTGGGGCTGGCCCTTGCGCAGCAACTCGCCGCCGCCGGCGCGCAGGTGATCCTGTCCGCCCGCAATGCCGAAACCCTGGCCCGCGCCTGCGACGCCATTGCGGGCGCAACAGCGGTGCCAATGGATGTGGCCGACGCGGCATCGGTCGCACAAGCCGCCGCTCAGCTTGGCCCGGTGGATGGCATGGTCTTTCTGGCCGGAGTCTATTGGCCGATGACCGCCCAGGCCGTAGACGCAGATCATCTGACCGCCATGTGCGATGTGAACTTCACCGGCTGCGCGCGCGTGGTGGCGGCAGTCCTGCCCGCCATGGTCGCACGCGGTGCGGGCCATATCGTGATCACCGGCTCGCTGTCCGGCTTTCGCGGCCTGCCGGGGGCTTTGGGCTATGCGGCGTCGAAGGCCGGAGTGATGGTGCTGGCAGAAAGCCTTTACGCCGACCTGCGTGGCAGCGGGATCAAGGTGCAACTGGGCAACCCGGGATTCATCCGCACAAGGTTGACGGATAAGAACGACTTCAAGATGCCCTTCCTGATGGAGCCCGATCAGGCCGCTGGCCATATGATGAAACTGATGCAAGGCAATCGCTTCAAGTCAAGCTTCCCCACCGCCTTTTCATGGCTGTTCCGAGCATCACAATTCCTGCCTGACTGGGCCTATTACCGCATCTTTGCGCCGAAATAACCCTGACCCGGCCACCCGCACCAGCCGTTTCATCTGTCTCTAAATATCCCCCGCGGAGCGTCCCAGCGCCTCCACAGACCCGACCGATGCGGCCATCCGCAGGGCGGGCGTCAGACCGCCACGCCTTTGACAACCAAAGCCATGAAAAACCCATCCATCCCGCCGCGCTCTGCCCAGTAATCCGGCCGCAACCGCAAACCGCCGCCTTCGGTGATCCACTCCGCATCCACGCCCGGCAGATCGGGCCGCACCACGCGCAACCCCGGATGCCGCGCCAGAGCTCCCGCCAGCTGCGCCTCGCCCTCATCCGGCAACAGCGAACAGGTGCAAAACACCATCCGCCCGCCGGGTTTCAGCATCGACAGCGCGATATCGAACATCGCGCGTTGCAATGTCACCAGTTCGGCAATTTCGGTCCCGTCCTTGAGGAACGGCAGTTCCGGGTGTCGCCGGATGGTGCCGCTGGCCGAACAAGGCGCGTCCAGCAGCACCGCGTCAAACAGCGCCTCGGGCCGCCAATGCAGCGCATCGGCCACCACCAACCGCGCCGACAGCCCGGTGCGGGCCAGATTTTCCGCCACCCGCTCCATCCGCGGCGCCGACATATCCAGCGCCGTGACCACCGCGCCCGCCGTCGCCAATTGCAACGTCTTGCCGCCGGGGGCCGCACACATGTCCAGCACGTGCTCTCCCGGTTTCACGCCGAGCAGAGGCACGGCCAGCGCCGCCGCCGCGTCCTGCACCCACCAATCGCCGGTATCATAGCCGGGCAGGGCCGAAACCTGCCCCGGTTCGGCCAAACGGACCGACCCCGTCGGCAACCGCTCGCCTTCCGGCAACACGGCCCCGCGCGGGGTGATGTCCAAGGGCGGGGCGCTGGCATGCACGGCCTCGATCGCGTTCACCGTATCGCGGCCATAGGCATGCACCAAGGGCTGACGCAGCCAGCGCGGCAGCCGCTGCGCCGGGCCGGGCAAAGCGGTGCCGACGGGAACTTTGCGCAGCACCGCGTTGACCAACCCGGCCATCGGCGCCGTGCGCTTGCCCCGCTGCGCCAGTTCAACGGCGGCATTCACCACCCCATGCGCGGCCGTGCCCGCCGCCAGTTCGGTGACGGCCAGCCGCAGGATGTTCATCACCAGCAATGGCGGTTCCTTGCGCAGCAGGGGTTCCAGCAGCTTATCCACCGGCTCCATCTGCCGCACAACCTGCAAGGCCAGCCGCTGCGCACGGGCGCGGTCCGCCGGCGCCACGCCCTTCAGGGGGCCATCGCGCTGGGCCAGAACCTGCGCCATGGTTTGACCCTCTTCCATCACTTGCGTCAGCAGCGCCAAAGCCGCCTGTCGTGCGGCCAAACCCGCTGCATTCGTATCTGCCATCTGCCAACCCTTGCCGCTGCCCTGATTGGCCGTATATCAAGCCATGCGCCACCGCAAGGAAACCGCCGTGTCCGATAATTCGCCTGACCTGCCGCCCGCCGCCCAACGCGCCCTCGCCGAAGCCGCCGAGCGCCGCAAACAAGAGAAACCCGCCTTGCCGCCCGAATTGGGGGGCCGCGACGGCCCCGAACCCGTGCGCTATGGCGATTGGGAGAAAAAGGGTCTCGCGGTCGATTTCTGAACCGCAGCGCTTGACGCCGATCGCGAAGCCTCCGGCGGGGATATTTGGGCCAAGATGAAACCGGCTGGGTTAAAGCCCCAGCACATCCATCATGTCATAGCGGCCCGGTTTCTGGTCCTGTCCCCAGATCGCAGCCCGCAATGCGCCGCGCGCGAAGATACTGCGATCCGTGGCCAGATGTCGCAGCACGATGCGCTCGCCATCGGCAGCAAAGATCACGTCATGCTCGCCCACGATGTCGCCGCCGCGAATGGCGCTGAAGCCGATGGTGCCGCGCGTCCGCGCCCCGGTGATACCGTCCCGGCCAGAAACCATCGCCTGATCCAACGCCACGCCGCGCCCCTCAGCCGCCGCCTGACCCAGCATCAACGCCGTGCCGGACGGGGCATCCACCTTCATGCGGTGGTGCGATTCGACGATCTCTACATCCCAATCGGCATCCAAAGCCGCCGCGACCTTTTGGGTCAGTCTGGTCATCAGGTTGACACCAAGGCTCATGTTGCCAGCCTGAATGATCACCGCATGATGCGCGGCAAGGTCCAGTGCGGCGTGATGCGCAGGTTCCAGCCCGGTGGTGCCGATCACATGCACGGCGCGGGCTTGCGCGGCGAGTTTGGCGAATTCCACAGTGGCCGATGGGGCGGTGAAGTCGATCACCGCTTGGGCGCGCGCGAACGCCTCCAGCGGGTCATCCGTCACCAGCACGCCAACCGCAGCGCCGCCCATACAGGCGCCCACATCGCGGCCAATCCACGCATGGCCCGCGCGTTCCACACAGCCCACCAGCTTGGCGCGATCGGACCCTTCCAACGCTTTCACCAGCATCTGGCCCATCCGTCCCGATGCGCCTGTGATCACGATACCCGGTCTGATGGTCATGGCTTGCCCCTGCGTTTTGGCAGGGTTTAGCGCCTAAGCGCGCGCCATGAAAGCCCGCCGTTGCGACTGCCGCCCGTTTCGCCTAAATGGGAGCATGGCACCCAAACACACCCTCTCGGCCAAAGGCCCATCGCAGCGGCAACTTCGTGTCGGCGAACTGATCCGTCGCACCCTGTCGGAACTGCTGTCACGGCAGGAAATCCACGACACCACGCTCAACAGCATGTACATCACGGTGGGCGAGGTTGCGGTCTCAGCCGACCTGCGCGTCGCCACCGTTTACGTCATGCCGCTGATGGGCGGGGCCACTGTAGAAGAGGCGATTGCGGCATTGGCCCGCAACGCTTGGGAACTGCGCAAGCGGGTCTCGGCGGAAATGACGCTGAAACATTCGCCCGAACTGCGCTTTCGCGCCGATGAGACGTTTGACCGGCTGGACGAAACCCGGAGGCTGTTTTCCGACCCGACGGTGCAGCGTGACATCTCAGCCGAACCCGACCAGACACCCGACGCCACACCCGAGGATTGATCTGGTGCGCGCGCTGCTGACCCTGCTGGCCCTGCTGCTGGCGCAACCGGCGCAGGCGGTGGCTTGCCGCGATCTGACCTTCGAGGGCGCGTCTTACACCACCTGCGACATCGCCGCGACCGAGGATATGCGGCTGTTCCAAAGCGGCCCGGATGGCGCCTATGGCAGTTTTGCCGCCGTGGATCAGACGTTGAACGCACAGGGTTTGCGGCTGCTGGCCGCGATGAACGGCGGCATGTACCATCATGATCTGTCCCCGGTGGGGCTCTATGTCGAAGGCGGGGCCGAGGCGGCACCCCTGATCACCGGCGACGGGCCGGGAAACTTTGGCCTGCTGCCGAATGGGGTGTTCTGCGTGGGCGATGGGTTTTCGGTTGTCGAAAGCCGGGCATTTGCCGAAGCCAAACCCGCCTGCCGCTATGCCACTCAGTCCGGCCCGATGCTGGTGATCAACGGCGCGCTGCATCCGAAGTTTCTCGCCACATCCGATTCGCTTTACATCCGCAACGGAGTGGGAGTCGCGGAAGATGGCCGCGCCGTGATGGTGATGTCCAACGATGCGGTGAACTTTCACAGCTTTGCCCGGCTGTTCCGCGATGTGCTGGGCACGCCGAACGCGCTGTACCTTGATGGCAATATCTCGCGCCTTTACGCGCCGCAGCTCAACCGCCACGACGGCGGCTTTCCGATGGGGCCGATCTTGGGCGTTGTCGGCCCGCAAGGTTGACCTTGTGCCTGCAGGGGGCTACGGGGCGGGTTGCAACAGGAGGCCCCAATGGCACGCGGTAAAAAAGGCAGAGTGGTTTCGGGCTGGCTGGTGGTGGACAAGCCCGCCGGGATCACTTCGACTGCCGTGGTGAACAAGGTCAAATGGGCGATGGACGCGCAGAAGGCCGGGCATGCGGGCACTTTGGACCCAGCGGCGACGGGCGTTCTGGCGATTGCGCTGGGTGAGGCGACCAAAACCGTGCCCTACATCACTGACGCCCTGAAATGCTATCGCTTCATGGTCAATCTGGGCGCGGCCACGACCACCGATGACGCCGAGGGCACGGTGATTTCGACATCAGACCTGCGTCCCGCCGATGCGGCGATTGAGGCGGCGCTGGTGGCCTTTCGCGGCGACATTCAACAGGTGCCACCGCAGTTTTCCGCCGTGAAGGTGGACGGCGAGCGCGCCTATGATCTGGCGCGCGAGGGTGAAGTGATGGATTTGGCGGCGCGGCCCCTGTGGGTCGAGCGGCTGGAGATGCTGTCGCGCCCGGATGCCGAGCATGTCGAATTGGAAATGGTTTGCGGCAAGGGCGGCTATGTGCGGTCCATCGCCCGCGATCTGGGCGCGGTTCTGGGCTGTCTGGGCCATGTGGCCTGGCTGCGCCGCGAATGGTCGGGGCCGTTCACTGTGGCGCAGGGCATCACGCTGGCGCAGATTGACGCGCTGGCCAAGACTGCCGAGCTGGATGCCTGGCTGCAACCGCTGGAATTGGGTCTGGCCGATCTGCCGGAACTGCCCTGCACGCCCGAGGGTGCTGCGCGGTTGAAGAATGGCAATCCGGGAATGGTGTTGGCATCCTCTGTGGGCTGGGGCGAAGAGGCTTGGGCCAGTTATCAGGGCCGCGCGGTGGCGGTGGGGATCTACAAATCGGGTGAGCTGCATCCAAGCCGGGTGTTCAATTGATAAGGCGGTCCGATTGATCGGGGCATCGAGCCCCTAACCATCGGGCTGCCGCCTCTGGTTTTGCGGCGGCGGTTTGAGGGTGCTGTGAACTCTGCCGTACCGGAATTGCGGAATTCCGGCCTGAGTATTTGGAAAACAGCAACTCGGGGCTGATCTGTGGCCTTTAAGGCGCTGGCGCTGCATGTTAGATGTTGGGGATGAACCCAATGCCCACCAAAGATCAGATCCGTCAATGGATCACCGAGAACCCCGGCCTTGTGGCCAAGCGCGATATTGCCAACGCTTTTGGCATCAAGGGCGATGCGCGCATTGACCTGAAACGCTTGCTGAAAGAGTTGGAGGCCGAGGGTGGCCTTGAGATGCGCAGCCGCAAATTCCGCGCGCCCGGCGCTTTGCCGCCCGTTTCGGTGCTGCTGGTGCTGCCACCCGATGCCAACGGCGATCTGTTCGCGCGACCCTTGGAAGATGACGCCGATGATGCCCCGCGCATCCTGATCGTGCCGCAAAAGGGCGATCCGGCCTTGGCCGCCGGAGAGCGTATTCTGGCGCGGCTGGCTGCGGTTGAGGGTGAAGACCACGGCTATGAGGCCCGTTTGATCCGGCGCATCGGTACCAACCCCCTGAAACTGCTGGGCGTTTTTCGTGAAAATGCCGAAGGCGGGCGGATCATTCCCATCGACAAGGGCAATGACAAGGAATGGCGGGTGGCGCGCGAGTTCACTGCCGGGGCCCGCGATGGCGAGTTGGTGGAGGCCGAGCAGACCGGGCCAAAGCGTATGGGCTTGCCGCAGGCGCGCATTGTCGCGCGGCTGGGGGATCCAAGCGGACCGCGCGCCGTCAGCCTGATCGCCATCCACCAGCACGGCATCCCGGACCAGTTCCCCGACGCCGTGATTGCCGAGGCGGATGGTGCCGCCCCCGCGCCCTTGGCCAAACGCGACGATCTGCGTGACCTGCCCTTGGTCACTATTGACCCGGTCGATGCCCGCGACCGTGACGATGCTGTCTATGCCGAGGCCGATACCGACGCGCAAAACCCCGGTGGCCACATCATCTGGGTCGCCATTGCCGATGTCGCGCATTACGTCCGCCCCGGATCGGCGCTGGACCGTGAGGCGCGCAAGCGTGGCAATTCCAGCTATTTCCCCGACCGCGTGGTGCCGATGCTGCCAGACGTGCTGTCGGGCGATCTGTGCAGCCTGCATGAGAATGTTGATCGTGCCTGCCTTGCGGTGCGGATGCGGCTGGATGCCCATGGCACCAAGATCAGCCACCGCTTTGTGCGGGGCTTGATGCGGTCGCAGGGCAGCCTGAACTACCGTCAGGTGCAAAACGCCATGGACGGCCTCCCGGATACCACCACCGCGCCGTTGCTGGACCGCGTGATCAAACCTTTGTACGCCGCCTACACCGCCCTGAAAACCGCCCGCGCCGCCCGTCAGCCGTTGGAACTGGACCTGCCCGAGCGCAAGATCGTGCTGTCGGACGAGGGTCAGGTGCTGTCCGTGGCCTTCAGCAACCGCCTTGATGCGCACAAGCTGATCGAGGAATACATGGTGCTGGCCAATGTCGCCGCCGCCGAAGAGCTGATCCGCCTGAAACGCCCGCTGCTGTTTCGCGTGCATGAAGAACCCAGCCCGCAGAAACTTGACAGTTTGCGTGAAGTGGCCGAAGCGTCGGGCTTCACCCTCGCCAAGGGTCAGGTTTTGAAAACCGCGCATCTGAACCGTTTGCTGGCGCAGGCGCAGGGCACCGAGTTTGACGAGCTGATGAATGTCACCACCCTGCGCAGCATGACGCAGGCCTATTACAACGCTGAAAACTTTGGCCATTTCGGCCTTGCCCTGCGCAACTACGCGCATTTCACTTCACCCATCCGCCGTTATTCCGATCTGATCGTGCATCGCGCGCTGATTGCGGGCCATGGCTGGGGCGATGATGGCTTGTCGGCGTGGGACGTTGAAAACCTGGACGAAACCGCCAAGCAGATTTCCGACACCGAACGCCGTTCGATGATGGCGGAGCGTGACACGTCAGACCGCTACTTGGCCGCTTATCTGGCCGATCGGGTGGGGGCGGAATTTGAAGGCCGCATTTCGGGCGTGCAGCGGTTCGGTCTGTTTGTAAAGCTGGACGAAACCGGGGCGGATGGTCTGGTGCCGATCCGGTCCATCGGGCGCGAATTCTTCCATTATGACGACGTCACCCAAACCCTGACCGGGTCTGACACCGGGGTGGTGATCGGTCTGGGCCAACGCGTCACCGTGCGTCTGGCCGAGGCGGTGCCGATGACAGGCGGCTTGATGCTCGATTTGTTGATGCTGGACGGGCAGACCTTGCCGACGGGCCGCAGCGGCAAGGGCGGGCGTTATCAGCCGCGCAAGCCGGGAAAATCGGCGATCAAGGCCGAGAAACTGCAGCGCAAACTGGTGCGCAAAAAGCGTTAGGTCGCGTCGGGTCAAACCGATGCGCAGGGTGCGGGGGTGTCATGAATGTCTTTCACATCCTGATGCGGGTTGTCTTTCTGGGCCTTGGCCTGACACTACCCGGCATGGTTTGGGGGCAAGAGACACCGATGCAAAACACGTCGATTGAAAATGGCACCGAGGCCGGGCTGCAGGCCTGGGTGGCTGATTTCCGGGGCCGGGCCTTGGCGCAAGGCATTTCGGCGGCGGTCTTTGACGCCGCCATGCAGCCCGCGCATTTCCGGCCCGATGTGGTGGAACGCGACCGCAAGCAGGATGAATTCACCCGCACGATCTGGGATTATCTGGACCGCGCCGCGTCCGAAGACCGCATCGCCAGCGGTCAGAAGGCGCTGAAAAAGCACGCGGACTTGCTGGCCCATATCGAATCCACCTTCGGGGTGGACAAGCATGTCGTGCTGGCGATCTGGGGGCTGGAAAGCGCCTATGGCGCGGTGCGCGGTGATGTTTACACCCCTTCCGCCTTGGCAACCTTGGCCTATGAGGGCCGCCGCGCCGCGTTTTTTGAATCCGAACTGCTGGGCGCGTTGCAAATCCTGCAGGCGGGCAATGTGACGCCCAAGAATATGGTTGGCAGTTGGGCAGGTGCCATGGGGCACACCCAGTTCATGCCCAGTTCTTTCCTGTCTCTCGCCGTGGATTTCGATGGCAATGGCAAGCCCGACGTCTGGGGCGATGATCCCACCGACGCGCTGGCTTCCACCGCCGCATATCTGGCGAATTTCGGCTGGAAATCCGGGATGCGTTGGGGTGACGAGGTGATGCTGCCAGAGGGTTTTGACTATGGCATCTCGGGCGACCGCACCCAACGCCCGATGACAGCTTGGGCTGCGATGGGCATGCGTGACGCAAACGGCAACCCACTGGCTGCCGATGGTTGGGCTTCGCTTTTGCTGCCCGCAGGCGCGCGCGGCCCGGCCTTTCTGATCCGCGACAACTTTGCCGCGATAGAAGCCTATAACAAGGCCGACGCCTATGTCATCGCCGTGGGCCATTTGGCAGACCGCATCGCCGGGGCCGAGGCCTTCCACGCCACATGGCCACGCGATTTGCGGGCGTTGACGCTGCCGGAACGCCGCGAGCTGCAGCAACGTCTGCTGGACGCAGGCGTTTACGCAGGCGAGGCCGATGGCAAGATTGGCCCCCTGACCATCGCGGCGGTGAAGGCATTTCAGCGTCAACAGGGCCTGACGCCCGACGGCTATCCCAGTTTGGATGTCTTGGCGAAACTGCGCTGACATTTGCGTGATCGTCACAGTTTCAGACTAAAGTCTGTATGCGGGTGGCCCAAGCGCTGCCTATACTGCGGCGTATTGTCCCAGCACGGAGTCTGAACATGAAATTTGCCACCAAAGCTCTTGCCGCCAGCCTTGCCCTGATCGCGGGCATGGCCTTCGCCGA
>CAMAQR010000004.1 GCA_945860375.1 Pseudorhodobacter antarcticus | reverse complement strand
CATGATATCTCCTCGTTTCGATGTGAACGAGAAGACCTTACCAGCCATCAGCTTCGAGGATTATGCCGACCCCTTTACACCGATCCCAAACAGAAACAACAACTTGCAGACCTACATCGGCATAATCCGGACATCGGCATAATGCGCCTTATGCCGACATCGGCATAAGAGTCACAGCCATAGCGGCAGTAAATCCCCGTCGTCACCACGCCGTAAACCCCGGCTCTTGGGCGGCGCGCGATCAGATCGGCCCAATCGTCATCGCTCAGCGCCACCGCAAAACCCTCCCGTCAATTGCCGCCAATCCAGCCGCGATCAGCCCAAATCCCGCCACCTGCCGCAGCGCCAATGGCTCGGCCAAAAACACCACACCCAGCAAAGTTGCGGAAACCGGAATGATGAACGTCACCAAGGACAGATTGGTCGCCCCCGCCGATGCCAACAGCCGGAAGTAGATCAGATAGGCCAGCGCTGTGGACAACACCGCCAGCCCCAGCACCGCGCCCATCACCGGCCACTCAGGCAAAGCCAGCGCCCAAGGCGCGTCCAGCCACAACCAGACCGGCAGCAAGATCAGCGTGGAACAGGCGACTTGCCCAAACGCCGTCGCCAGCGGTGCCACCCCCAACCGCCGGAACCTGCGCCCCCAAACCCCGGCCAGCCCATAGGAAAACGCCGCCCCAAGGCAGGCAAGGCTGGCCCAAAGGTCCGCCGCCCTTGCGCCGCCCATCATCAGCACCACACCGGCAAAACCCAAGGCCAGCCCCGCCGCCTTGGCCCCCGTGATCTTCTCATCTTGCGTGAACAGATGCGCCATCACGACGCCCCACAGCGGCGTGGTCGCGTTCAGGATCGACGCCATCCCCCCCGAAATCTGCCCCTGCGCCACAACGAACAACGTGAACGGCACCACATTGTTCAGCACCGCCATACCGATCAGCGCGCCCCAAACCGCCCGCCCGCGCGGCCACGCCCCCCGCGTCACAGCCAAAGCGGCCGCCAGTACCAAAGCGGCGATCGCCACCCGCCCCCAGACAATGCTGATCACCGGCAGCCCCGGCCGCGCCACCGCCACAAAAAAGAAAGACCCTCCCCACAACAGGGACAGGCCAATCAATCGCACCCAATCCCTGAACCCCATGCTTCGCCCTCCAACGACCACCATCTGGCCCAATCGGCGCGCAAAGGCGACCCGAAACCTGCGCTATTGCACGCGGGTCCAGATGACGCCATCGCGACAGATCTCCATCAGGCAGCCGCGCACCGCCAGTTTGTCGTCGGTCAGCGTCATGTCCGAAGTGTCGGTCTTGTCGCGATCCGGGCTCCAGATCTTGCCGTCATCGTAGAACCCGTCCGGGTCGGCCACCGCCTTCCCCGCGCCAAAAGCCAGCACTGCCACCGGCACCCGTTTCATCAACATTGCTTTCCTCCCTCCAGAACCGAGTCACGGTGGCCGAGGCGCACACCGGAATCAACATTGATGTCGGGCCGCAGCACCCTTGGCAATCGCGGCGGCCTTCCGTAAGACCGCGCTATCCAATCGCAAGAGGCCGCCATGATCCTGTATCCCGCCATCGATCTCAAAGACGGCCATTGCGTGCGCCTGCTGCGCGGCGACATGACGGCCGCCACCGTGTTCGGCGATGACCCGGCAGCCCAAGCGCTGAAGTTTCAGGACGCGGGCTGTGCATGGCTGCATCTGGTCGATCTGAACGGCGCCTTTGCAGGGGCCCCGGTGAATGCGGCGGCGGTCGAGGCGATCTTGAAAGCCGTCAGGGTTCCCACCCAACTCGGCGGCGGCATCCGCGACATGGCAACGATTGGCATGTGGCTGGAAAAGGGCCTGTCGCGGGTGATCCTCGGCACCGTGGCCGTGGAAAACCCGGACCTCGTGCGCCAAGCCGCCCGCACCTTCCCCGGACAGGTTGCCGTCGGCATTGATGCGCGCAAGGGCTTTGTCGCCACCAAAGGCTGGGCCACCGAAACCACCCTTCAGGCCACCGACCTTGCCCTGCGCTTTGAAGACGCAGGCGTAGCCGCCCTGATCTACACCGATATTGACCGTGACGGCGCCATGGGCGGCCCCAACATCGCCGCCACCGAAGCCCTTGCCCGCGCCGTCTCGATCCCGGTGATCGCAAGCGGCGGGGTGTCGTCACTGGCCGACCTGATCGCCCTGCGCGACACCGGCGTCATCGCGGGCGCCATCTCGGGCCGCGCGCTTTATGATGGTGCCATTGATCTGGCACAGGCTCTCCAAGCCCTGCACGCCTGATTTCATCTTGGCCTAACTATCCTGGGGAGTGAGGGCGCAGCCCGAGAGGGGCAAAGCCCCTCTTCCCCCGCCCCGCCCCACGCGCTAAGGTCAAACCATGCTGAAAACCCGCCTGATCCCCTGCCTTGACGTCGCTGATGGCCGTGTGGTCAAGGGCGTGAACTTCACCCAACTGCGCGACGCCGGCGATCCGGTCGAAGCCGCGCGCGCCTATGATGCCGCCGGCGCGGATGAACTTTGCTTTCTCGACATCCACGCCACCCATGAAAACCGTGGCACCATGTTCGATCTGGTCACCCGCACCGCCGAGGCCTGCTTCATGCCGCTGACGGTGGGCGGCGGCGTGCGCAGCCACGAAGACGTGCGCGCGCTGCTCTTGGCCGGGGCTGACAAGGTGTCGTTCAATTCCGCGGCCGTCGCCGACCCCGATGTCGTGGCCGAGGCCGCAGACCGTTTCGGGTCGCAATGCATCGTGGTGGCGATTGACGCCAAAACCGTTTCCCCCGGAAAGTGGGAGATTTTCACCCATGGCGGACGCAAACCCACCGGCATCGACGCCGTGGAGTTCGCGCGTCTGGTGGTCGCACGCGGCGCGGGCGAAATCCTGCTGACCTCGATGGACCGCGATGGCACCCGCGCGGGCTTCAACCTGCCGCTGACCCGCGCGATATCGGATGCGGTCACGGTGCCGGTCATCGCATCGGGCGGCGTCGGCACGCTCGACCACTTGGTCGAAGGCGTCACCTTGGGCCACGCCTCTGCTGTCCTCGCCGCCTCCATCTTCCACTTCGGCGAATTCACCATCGCACAGGCCAAGGCCCATATGGCCGCCGCCGGCATTCCGATGAGGCTGACATGACCCCCCCCGATCAAACGCCGCTGCACCGCCTTGCCGCCACCATCGCCGCCCGCAAATCTGCCGATCCCGAAAGCAGCTGGACCGCAAAACTGCTCGCCAAAGGCCCCGAGAAATGCGCCGAGAAGTTTGGCGAAGAGGCGATTGAGGCGATCATCGAGGCGGTGAAAGGTGACCGCGCCAAGCTGACCGCCGAGGCGGCGGATGTGATCTATCACCTGCTGGTGATGCTGGCGGCCCGCGATGTGACGCTGGACGATGTGCTGGCAGAGTTGCAGCGTCGCGAAGGCACTTCAGGCATTGTCGAAAAAGCCACCCGCAGCTAGGCGGACCTTGGCTACAGTCCCAAACGCGGCATCTCGATCGCCGGGCAACGGTTCATCACCACTTGCAAACCCGCCGCTCGTGCCACCTCTGCCGCCGCCGCGTTCACCACGCCCAGTTGCATCCAGACCACGCGTGCGCCGATCGCCACCGCCTCATCGACCACCGGCCCCGCCTCTTCAGAGCGGCGGAAAATGTCGACCATGTCCACCGGACCTTCAATGTCGGCCAAAGAGGCGCGCACCACTTCGCCCAAACCGCTGTCCTGCCCGGCCTGCCCCGGATTGACCGGGATCACCCGATAGCCACGCGATTTCAAAAACCGCGCCACGCCGTGGCTGGGCCGGTCAGGCTTTGGCGACCAGCCAACCACCGCGATCACGCGCACAGCCGTCAATATCTGCCGCAAACGGTTGTCTTCATCCATGTTGAACTCCGCATAAAAAAGCGCCCAAGCCAAGGGCCAGGGCGCTGAAGGTGTGGAACGAGGGACAGTGAACGGAAGACGCAGGGGTTCCGACCCGCATCCTGTGCCTTAAATCTAAGACCCACACCGCCCCTTTAAAGTCCCTGTCGCGCATTTGTGATCTCAACCCTGCGGTGCAGCAAAGCGACTAGCGCACAGATGCCGCATAAAGCCCCACCGCTGCCGCATTCGACACGTTCAGGCTGCCAAACGCCCCGGTAAAGGGAATACGCGCAATCACGTCGCAGGTTTCGCGGGTCTTGTCGCGCAAGCCCGGACCCTCGGCCCCCAGCACCAGACCCACGGCGCGGCTGCCGACATCGGCCATCGCCTGCCCCAGATCGACGGTGCCGTCACCGTCCAGACCGATCAGCACATAGCCCATGGTCTTCAGCTCCTCCATCGCTTCGGCGAGGTTGGTCACCTTCAGATAGGGCTGCCGCTCCAGCGCGCCGCTGGCCGTCTTGGCCAAAGCCCCGGTTTCGGGTGCCGAATGGTGACGCGGGGCCACCACGGCCCGCGCCCCAAACACCTCGGCCGACCGCAGCACGGCACCGACGTTGTGCGGATCGGTGACACGGTCCAAAAGCACAATCAACGGCTTGCCCTCGCCCGAGATCGCCACATCCGACAGCTTGCCCCAATTCAACGGCCGCACTTCCATCGCAGCCCCCTGATGCACCGATCCTTCGTCAATCGGCACCTCAAAACGGCGCGGGTCGGCGATTTCGGGGGCGATGCGGGCGAAGGCCACCGCCTCTTCCAGCTTGTCCAGCGCGTTTTTCGTCACCACCAACCGCAGCTTTTCGCGCTTTGGGTTCATCAAGGCGTCACGCACCGCATGCAAACCAAACAGCCAAACGGTTTCGCGCGCCTCGGCCCGACGGTTGCGTTCCTTGTCCACCACCCACGTCGGTTTCTTATCGCCAGACATCGCAACACCCCTTTAAATTATCGGGGGGACAATGTGGCAGCGCGCGCGGACAGGCAAGCGGAAATCGGCCCGCCTTTTTCCGCAATACGGCTTGACGCCCCGCAAGGCCTTGGGTAATCAGCGCCTTGTTGGGCGATATGCTGCAAGGTGCGGCAGCGGACTGTAACTCCGCCGAGGCGACTCACGCTTGGTTCGATTCCAAGATCGCCCACCATTCTGCCAAAAACGCGGGCTTCGGTCCGCGTTTTGCATTTGCTCAGGGCATCAACACCGCCGCGCGCTGATACGCGACCGTCTCGGTGCTGCCGTCGTCATAGGTCACATGAACCGTCACCGACTGCACCGAGTCCAGTGGCTGCGCGACAAAAGGCAACACGCCTGTGTTCATCTTCAACACATTGGGCGCAGCCTCTGCCGCATAGCATGGCTCCATCGGCAGCGCGGTTTCGGGTGCGGCCCCGTTGACCCCGTAGGCCACCGCCTCGACCCCGTAGCGCCAGGCCAACAGGTTGGTGAAATACAGCAAATCCTGCCCGTCATAAGCGCGCACCGCGATCCAGTTGGGCTTGGTCGCACTCAGAATTGGCTTGACCTCTGCCGCCGTGGTGAAGTTTTCCGCCACCGCAGGCAACGCCGCCATCACCAGCGCCACAGTCCAGAAAATCCGCAGCATTCCGACCTCCTTTTGCTTTTGTCGCCCAAAGATCCGGCCTAAGATGCAAGAAATAATCAAGCCGCAAACCGGCCCCCGCACAGGTAAAGCATGGCCGAACCCCAGCCCATCCCGCAAGCGTTCAATATCATTGCCGTCGTGCAATGGGGTCGCCTGCAATATGAGGCGTTGTTGTTGGCCGCCTCGCTGCGCGCCACCAACCCGGATTTCGCGGGCAAGCTCTATCTGGCCGAACCGCAGCCGGGCAAGCTGTGGCCGCGCGATCCGCGCGTGACCGACTCTGTGGTGCGCGACATGCTGGAACAGCTTGGCGCCACCTTCCTGCCCTTTGAATCCCGCGTCTTTGGCCAAGCCTATCCGCATGGCAACAAGATAGAGGCGTTGAGTGCCCTGCCCGACGCGCCCTTCCTGTTTTTGGACACTGACACCCTGATCACGGGCGACCTTGCCACCGTGGGCTTTGATTTCACCAAACCCGCAGCTTCGATGCGGCGCGAGGGCACTTGGCCAACGCTGGAACTTTACGGGCCGGGCTATGCCGAGTTATGGAAGTCCTTATACGATCGTTTTGGCTTGACTTTCGATGACACGCTGGACCTGACGCAGCCTGATAACTATTGGCAAAGGTTCATGTATTTCAACGCAGGTTGGTTTTTTCACGCCAGCCCGCATGAATTTGGCGCGCGGTTTCTGGCCTATGCCAAAGCGATCCGCGATGATCGGCCAAAGCCTTTGGTCGTACAGGAAATCTACCCGTGGCTGGACCAGATCGCCCTGCCCTTGGTGATCCACAGCTTTGGCGGCGGCCGTCCGGGGCCTGAACTGGCTGGGCTTGATGGCGATGTCACTTGCCACTACCGCAGCCTGCCGCTGCTCTATGCCCGCGAAAGTGACCGCGTGGTCGCGGTATTGGAACAGGTCGCAGGTCAAAAAGAGCTGCGCCGGATCCTGCGCGATTTTGAACCGGTCAAGCTGATGGTCTATCAAAACCGAGGTCGCAAAGCCCGCGGGTTCTTTGACCGCGCCAACCTGCCCCGTCGCGAACAGGCGATCCGCTTTGTGCTCAAACGCGAAGGGTTATGGCTGCGCTGAACGCGTTCCGCCACCTCTAGACTGGGTGATCCACACCCCTCACATCCGCAAAACCGGCACCAAAGACGCCACCAACAACCCCGCCATGGTCCAGTTGAACGCCCGCAACCGCAACGGGTCTGCAAGCCAGCCGCGCAACCCCTCGCCAGCCGCAGCCCAGACCGCGACCGACGGCAGATTGACACTGGCAAACACCACCGCCACCACCGCCACCGCCGCTATCCCGCCGCCGCCAGTGTAATTGGCGACAGCCCCCAAGGCCATCGCCCAAGCCTTCGGGTTCACCCACTGGAACGCCGCCGCCTGCAGAAACGTGAACGGCACCCCGCCCGCCTGCCCCGGCTTGGGTGCGCTGGCATGGGCGATCTTCCAGGCCAGCCACAGCATATAGCCCACCGACAGCACCTTCAGCGCCGTCATCGCCTGCGGAAAGGCCACAAACACCCCGGCCAGCCCCAGCCCCACCAGAAACACCATCAGCGCATGGCCAAGGCTGATCCCCAACATATGTGGCAAACTGCGCCTGAACCCGAAATTCACCCCCGAGGCCAAAAGCATCATGTTGTTCGGCCCCGGTGTGACCGAGGTGACAAAGGCGAACCCCAGCAGGGCGATTACAAGATCATAGGTCATGGCGCGACTCTTGCGCATATTCACCGGCAAAGGATTGCAAATTCGCCGGATTTTGATCTAATTTCACAATTAATGTTCAAGATAGATGCCATAAGTGACCACATATTGCGCGAACTGACGCGTGATGGTCGCCAGTCCAATCTGGAACTGGCCGACCGCGTCGGTCTGTCGCCCTCTGCCTGCCTGCGCCGGGTGCAGGAATTGGAACGGTCGGGCGTGATCAAAGGCTACCGCGCCGTGCTGGACGCAAGCAAAATGGGCGTGGGCTTTGTGGCCTATGTGACTGTGGGTCTGAACACCCATACCAAGGCCAGCCAAGAGGCGTTTGAACGCGCCATGGCCCGCGCGCGTGAAATGCGCGAATGCCACAACATCACGGGCACCGTCGAATATCTGCTGCGGATCGAGGCCAGCGATCTGGCCGCCTACAAACACTGGCACACCGAGATTTTGGGCGTGCTGCCGCAGGTGCAATCCATCACCACCTTTGTGGTTTTGGACAGCCCCAAGGACGAGCGGGCCTAATGAGCAAACACCCCGTCTAGGCTGGGAAACCCTTTGAATTCGATCGGATTGCCCGACGGATCGCGGAAAAACATTGTCCACTGCTCGCCGGATTCCCCCGCGAACCGAACCGAGGGCGGCAGCTCAAAATCCACCCCCGCCGCCGTCAACCGCGCCGCCAGCGCCCGCCAGTCGGGCAAATGCAGCACCAGACCCATATGCGGCATCGGCACCAGATGGGCACCTACGCGCCCGGTGTTTGTGGTGGCAAAAGGGGGCCCCAGATGCAGGCTCAACTGGTGGCCGAAAAAGTTGAAATCGACCCAGGTTTCGGTGCTGCGGCCTTCCGCACAGCCCAGAACGCCGCCGTAGAACGCGCGGCGGCCTCAAGGTCATGCACATGGATGGCAAGGTGAAACGGGGTCAGCATCAGCACGCTCCTTGGTTGCAGCACTCAGTCTATAGCTTTGCCGCGAAAAGGGAAATTCTTCTCCAAACATGAAGATTTGGTTAATTTCCAACACCTAAGTGATTGATAAGATGAGATAATAAAAAGTCCCGAGTCGGGACCGCCGCCACTTTCTTTGCCGTTGCCCCCTTTTGCCTCATGCCCTAACCTGCCGCCATTCAATCAGGAGTTATCCCATGACAGACACCCTTGGCTTCGATACTTTGGCCATTCACGCGGGCACTGCCCCCGATCCTGCCACCGGCGCGCGGCAGGTACCGATCTATCAAACCACGGCCTATGTTTTCCGCGACGCCGACCACGCGGCGAAATTGTTCAACCTGCAAGAGGTCGGCTACATCTATTCCCGCCTGACCAATCCCACGGTGTCGGCGCTGGCCAACCGGGTCTGCGCGCTTGAAGGCGGCGCGGGCGCGGTCTGCTGTTCCTCGGGGCATGCAGCGCAGATCATGGCGCTGTTCCCGCTGATGGGACCGGGGCTGAACATCGTGGCGTCCTCGCGCCTTTACGGCGGCACCATCACCCAGTTCAGCCAGACCATCAAACGCTTTGGCTGGTCGGCCAAGTTCGTCGACACCGAAGACCTGCTCGCGGTGGAACATGCCATCGACGCCAACACCCGCGCGATTTTCTGTGAAACCATCGCCAACCCCGGCGGCTATGTGTCTGATCTGGACGCCTTGGCCCGCATCGCCGATCAGGCAGGCATCCCGCTGATCGTCGACAACACCACCGCCACCCCCTATCTGTGCAAGCCGATCGAGCATGGTGCGACGCTGGTGGTCCACTCCGCCACCAAATACCTGACCGGCAACGGCACCGTCACCGGCGGCGTGGTGGTGGATTCTGGCAAGTTTGACTGGACCAAATCCGGCAAGTTCCCCAGCCTGTCGGAACCCGAACCCGCCTACCACGGGCTGGCCTTCCATCCGGCACTGGGGTCAATGGCCTTTACCTTCCACTCCATCGCCGTCGGTCTGCGCGATCTGGGCATGACGATGAACCCGCAGGGCGCGCATTACACGCTGATGGGCATTGAAACCCTGTCTTTGCGCATGCAGCGCCACGTCGAGAACGCCAAGATCGTGGCGGACTGGCTGGAGCAAGATCCGCGCGTGGAATTTGTCACCTACGCCGGGCTGAAATCCTCGCCCTATCACAAGCGCGCTGAAAGCATGGTGCCCAAGGGCGCAGGCGCATTGTTCACCTTTGCGGTGAAAGGCGGCTACGAGGCTTGCGTCAAGCTGGTCGACAGTCTGAAACTGTTCAGCCATGTCGCCAACCTTGGCGATACCCGCAGCCTGATCATCCACCCGGCATCGACCACGCACCGCCAGTTGGAAGAAGAGGCGCAAATCCGCGCAGGCGCTGCGCCGAACGTGGTGCGGGTGTCGATCGGGATCGAGGATGTGAAGGATATCATCGCCGATCTGGATCAAGCTTTGACGCTGGCGACCGCCTGAGGCGGCAAGCCACCGCCCCAGAGTCAGTTGCTTTTTTCAAATACTCAGGCCGGAATCGCAGGATTCCGGCCTGCCGAAGGCCATTTTGACCGCAGAGCCTCCGGCAAGGATGGTTGAGCCAAGATGAAACCCGCTAGTCTGCGATATCATAGACAACGGTGACAGAGGCCATCAGCCCGATCTGACCGCTGGCCACCGGCACCGGGGCTGCCGCAGCATCGGTGCGGAACATCGGCATTGGTGCGCCATAGCCGGCGTTTTCGGTAATCGAGACGATCTTGCCCAGCGTGCCTCCGCTTGCGCTGACCAGCAGTTCGGCGCGGGCGCGGGCGTCTTCTACTGCCGCTTTGCGGGCCTCATCCTGCACCGGGCGCGGAGTGGACAGCTCGAACGTGATGCCGTTCATGGTGTTGGCCCCGTCGGCAATCGACGCGTCCAGCACAGTGCCCAGCGTTTCAAGCGCCCGCACCCGCACGTTCAGCATGTTGGAGGCCACATATCCGGCGATCCTGGGCGTGCTGCTGCCATCATAGCCCACCCAATTGGGGTTGAGCGACAGGTTAGAGGTTTGCAGGTCGCGGTCCTCGATCCCGGCGGCTTTCAGCCGCGCCATCACGGCCTGCAGGGCGATGGTGTTGGCGGCCATGGCCACAGCAGCCGTATCGCCATCCGTGGTGACGCCCAGCGAGATCGTCGCCATGTCGGGCGTCGCCTCTACAGTGGCCTCACCAGTCACGGTGACGGTGGCGGCAAGAACCGGAACAGCCAGCGGTAGCGCCAAGGCTGCCGACACAACAAGGGCATTGAGAACGCGCATGAAATCCTCCTTAGGGATGGGCGTGACACGTGCGTTGGTATACCGCAGGCTGCAACCCAATCCTTGGTGATCTTTTGGCTTTTTCTTTCATTCGGCAAAAAGCTGCTATAGGAAGGAAAAACCTTGCCAGGGTGCGTTTCCGCAACCTTGGCCTTTGTGCTAGACCCGTGGAATGAAACCAGCTTTTGCACTCGACTTTCGGGAATCGTCCTTGGGCCTTCTGCACCGCAACGGTGCGGGATGGGTCGAAGTTGGCGCTGTCGCGCTTGACAATCCCGACCTTCCCGAAGCTTTGGGATATTTGCGCTCTACCGCGCTTGGCCTGTCACCGCGTGGGCTTGCAACCAAGCTGATCATTCCAAATGATCAGATCCTCTATACCGAAGTCATCGCCCCCGGCCCCGATGACGCCAGTCGTCTGGCCCAGATCCGGGTCGCCTTGGAAGGCCGCACGCCCTACGATGTCAGCGATCTGGCGTTTGACTGGTCGGCGCAAGGTGATCTGGTGCAAGTGGCGGTGATCGCGCGTGAGACTTTGGCCGAAGCCGAAGCCTTTGCTGCCGAGCACAGGTTCAATCCCGTGGCTTTCGTGGCATTGCCGCAAGACCAGGCGTTTCAGGGTGAGCCGTGGTTTGGCCCGACAGCCTTCGCTGCCACCTTGCTGACGAGTGGGGAGACGGTGGAGCGGGATGCAGCCCCGGTCAACCTTGTGGCGCGCGGCTTTTCTGCAGGGTCTGTGCCGGCGCCAGAAGAGTTGCCGCATTTCGTGCCGGAACCAGTTTTTGAGCCGGAACCGGACGCAATCCCGGCGACTGAGCCGGAGTTTGTGCCGCAACCTGCACCAATGCCGGAAGAGATTCCGACACCCGAACCTGAATATCTGCCGGAACCGGATTATCCCGCCGAGCCTGAGTTTATCCCGCAAGAAGACCCGCCGTTCTCTGAACCGGACGCTTTGCCGCAGCTGGATGACCGCGCCCTGAACCCGGCATTGGCGGAACCGGCTCCGCTTGCCCCGCAGCCGGTGACTGAGGCCGACGAAGCCCCGATGGCTTTGGACGTGGCCGACGAGGAACCCGAGGTCTTGGCCCAACCGCGGCAGCCAGCAACGGCGCGGGTGACGGATCCGGGTATTGATGATGAACTGCCGCCGGCGCCCTCGGCCTCGGCGATGGTGGCATTCTCCAGCCGTCGGTTTGCAGAAGATGCGCCACGCGGCAAATCCCCCGCCTTGGGTGCTGCAAAATCTGCAGTGGCGCGGCCGTCGATCGCCAAGCCGCTGCCGCCTGTTGCGGGTGCTGCGGAGCGTCCCGTTGTGGCACGCCCCGTCGCAGCGCGGCCCGTCGCAGCGCGCCCTGTCTCAGCCCCGCCTCCGCCCCGCCCAAGTGCGGCGGTCAAGCCCAACGCAGCGGACAAAGCCTTGCGTGACTTGGGGGCTTTGGTCATGCCACCGACTGCGGCGGGAGGCAGGAAGGCAAAGGCCCCGATCCCCGCGGCGCTGCAGACCGCGCCAAAACCGGCGCAGGCGCAGGCAACACCGCCCCGGCCCGGCATTGGGCTGGGCGGCAAACCCGCGCCTGTGCGTGGCAAACCGCGGCATCTTGGGCTGATCATGACCGCCGTGTTGCTGATGTTTCTGGCATTGGTGGCGGCGTGGTCGTCTTACTCACTGGCCTTCTGGCAGGGGTCCGATCCTGCGGTTGAAACGGCGATGATGAATGCCGAAACACCTGCGCCGGACGACGAAATGCTGGCGGACATGCAAGACCCCGCAGAGTTGGCCGCCGCCAACACCGCCGCGCAGTTGGCAGAACCCGCACTGGAACCCGCACCCGAATCCACATTGGAGCCCGCCCCGCAGACCGTCGATGAACTGGCGGTGGCGCTGGAAAACGCCCCGGGGGCCCTTCCGCAGGATGAGATTTTGCTGGCCACCATGGACGCGCCGCCGAACGCGCCCGATGCACTGGCCCTGCCCAAAGCCGATGCGCGGGGTGATACGCTGCCTTCAGCGCAACCTGCACCACCGCCCTTTGGCACCGTTTATCAGTTCGACGCGGATGGTCTGATCCGCCCAACGCCCGAGGGGATTGTCACTCCCGAGGGCGTTCTGCTGATTGCCGGCAAGCCGCCGCGTGTGCCCGAACCGCGCCCCGCCGATGTGACGGCTGCCGCCGCTTTGGGTGCTGCACCGCCTGCCGCTGATGCGCCGCTGCCTGTCAATCCAGCGCTGCAGGGCAAACGATCACAGCCGCGCCCCGAGGGTCTGGTTCCGGCGGCCCCCGCCGACCAGGGAGCCTTGGCCCCCTCCGTTGACAGCCGCTTGGCTGGATTGCGCCCGCAAGCCCGCCCCACAACCACACTGGCCGCTGGCGAAGAGGCGCGTCTGGCTTCGGCCAGCGCCTCTTTGGCCGCGCTGCCAGAGGCCAGCCTGGCCCCGGATTCCCTGCGCAGCACAATGGCCGTCGCCATCAGCCGCAAACCCGAAGCGCGCCCGCAGGATGAGAGCGAATCGTTAGAGGCCGTGATCGCAGCCGCCATCCGGGCCACGGAACCAGAGCCGGAAGTCGTCGAAACGGCACCCGCAAGAAACGCAGCCCCCGAGGCGGACAATGAACCAGAGGTCGTCGCTGCCGCGCCCTCCATCCCCACCCGGGCCTCGGTCGCGAAACAAGCGACGTTCAAGAACGCCATCAACCTGTCCAAAGTCAACCTGATCGGCGTCTACGGCACCGACAGCAATCGTCACGCCCTGATCCGCCAAACCAATGGCCGTTTCAAGAAGGTCAGGGTCGGCGACAAGATCGACGGCGGCCAGATCGCAGCCATCACCGGCAGCGAAGTGCGCTATAAAAAGGGCGGCAAGATGGTGACGCTGGCGATGCCGAAGGGCTGATCAAGAAGCCTTCAGAACCCCCCGGTCGATTTGATCCTGTTCGATGCTTTCAAACAGCGCCCGGAAATTGCCTTCTCCAAAGCCATCGTCGCCCTTGCGTTGAATAAACTCGAAGAAGATCGGCCCGATCACGGTTTTTGAGAATATTTGCAACAGGATGCGGGTTTCACCGCCGTCCACCACACCCTCGCCATCGATCAGGATGCCATGTTTGGCCATCGCCTCCAGCGGTTCTTCATGCCCGACAACACGGGCTTTTGACGCCTCATAATAGGCCATCGGTGGCTTTGGCATGAACCGCAACCCGCGCGCGGCGATCTCGTCGGTGCCTGCGTAAATATCATCCGTGCCGACGGCGATGTGCTGAATACCCTCTCCGTTGTAGCGTCTGAGATATTCGACAATCTGCCCCGACTCGCCGCGATCTTCGTTGATCGGAATGCGGATGCGGCCGCAAGGCGAGGTCAGGGCGCGGCTGAACAGGCCCGAATGCTTGCCTTCAATGTCAAAAAATCGAATCTGCTTGAAGCCGAAGATCTTGACGTAAAAGTCAAACCAAAGGTCCATATTGCCCTTGTGAACATTGTGAGTCAGATGGTCGAGATAGTGGAAACCCACACCCGCCGGTTTCATGGGCGCCAGCCCGTTAAAGTCAGCATAGGGATTGGCCGCGCCGTACTGATCGATGAAGTAGATCAGTGACCCGCCGATCCCCACAATCGCCGGAAGCTCGAGCGTTTTCGGCCCTGTGTGGGGCGTTGCCCCCAAAGCCACAGCATGGGCAAAGGCATGCGCGGCATCGACCACCCGCCAGCCCATCGAGGCCGCACAAGGGCCGTGCGCATCCGCAAAGCGGCGCGCGTGGCTGTTTGGGTCGTCATTCAGCACATAGGTGATGTCGCCCTGCTGCCACAGCTGCACGTTGCGCGTCTTGTGTTGGGCGGTCAGCGTATAGCCCATCCGAGCGAACAGCGCGCGCAGATCGTCGGGCTGCGGATGTGAAAATTCGACAAACTCGAACCCATCGGTCCCGGCGGGATTGTGGGCGGAAATCACGGCTTTGGCAGCAGAATGCGGAAACGGTCCCATGGCAGGCCTTATCTTTAGGGTGGGTTTCATAATAACGCATATGTGACACGCAATTTGCGCGAACATGGCTTGTCGCACCACGATTTGCGCGCGATTATCATGCGGAACCCCGGATTAATGCGAGAAACCCGCATGCTTGATGCCACTGACCAACGCCTGCTGGCAGAGATTCAGGTCGATGCCATGCTGACCGCGCAGGAATTGGGCGACCGTTTGCATCTGTCGCCCAGTCAGGCCGCGCGCAGGCGTCAAAGGCTGGAGGCCGAGGGTTATGTCACCGGATACGCCGCGCGGCTGTGTCCGGGCAAGGTGGGGCTGACGGTGCAGGCCTTTGTGCAGGTGCAGATGGCCACTCATGCCCCCGAAGCGGGGCGCAGTTTCAGCAGTCTGGTTGCCACCTGCCCCGAGATCGTGTCGGCTTGGACCCTGACCGGCGAGGCGGATTACCTGCTGCGGGTCTGGTGCGCGGATTTGCCAGATTTGAATCGGGTGATCCACCAGTTGCTGTTGCCGCATCCGGCCGTGGCGCGGGTGCAAAGCCAGATTGTGATGGACCAATTCAAGGCCGATGCGCCTTTGCCGACCTGAAAGACCGCCATGGAAAGTTTTCTGCTGCAAGCCTCGATCTACCTTGGTGCCGCCGTTCTGGTGGTGCCTTTGGCCGTGCGTCTGGGCCTGGGCTCGGTGCTGGGATACCTCGCGGCGGGCATCTTGATGGGGCCAATCTTTGGCATCGCGGGCGCTGAAACCGCCGATTTGCAGCATTTTGCCGAATTTGGCGTGGTGCTGATGCTGTTCCTGATCGGGTTGGAGTTGGAACCTGCCGTGCTGTGGGGGATGCGGCACAAGCTGATCGGGATGGGCGGAGCGCAGGTGGTGATCACGACCGTTCTGGTGACGCTTTTCCTGCTGTGGTTGGGCAATCCGGGCACGGTGGCCCTTACAGTCGGGATGCTGTGCTCGCTATCGTCCACTGCCATCGTGCTCCAAACCCTGACCGAGAAGAACCTGATGCGCACGCCGGGGGGCCGTTCTGCGTTTTCGGTGCTGCTGACGCAGGATATCGCCGTGATTCCGATGCTTGCGGTGATCCCGATTCTGGCCCTGCCGCCGATCCAAGGGCCTAAGGCGGCGCTGTTTGGCGTCACCAACGTCGATGCCGCAGCCGAGGTCGAAGGCGCAGCAGAGCCGCTGATCACCCTGGTGCAATCGCTGCCGGGTTGGGGCGCGGGCCTGTTGACCTTGATCATTGTCGCCACAATCGTGCTGGCGGGCCACTACCTTTCCCGCCCGATTTTCCGCTTTGTCCATGCCGCAAAACTGCCCGAGATGTCGACCTTCATCAGCCTGTTGATGGTGCTGGGCATCGCGTTTCTGATGATGCTGGTGGGCCTGTCCCCGGCTTTGGGGACTTTTGTGGCGGGCGTGGTTCTGGCCAACTCGGAGTTCCGGCACCAGTTGGAAGCGGATCTGAAACCGTTCAAGGGCCTGTTGCTGGGCCTGTTTTTCATGACCGTGGGCGTGGGGATCAACTTTGCGATGTTGGCGCGCGAGCCGTTGCTGGTGCTGTCGCTGACCCTTGGCCTGATGGCGTTGAAGGCGGCGGTTTTGGTGGGGATTGCCTTTGTGTTCGGGCTGAAACGCCACGACCGCTGGCTGTTCTCCCTCAGTCTTGCGCAGGGCGGTGAGTTTGGCTTTCTGATCGTCAGTTTCGCGCGCAGTGAAGGCGCGTTGCCGCTGGCGGCGGGGCAGATGTCCTTGCTGGTGATCAGCCTGTCGATGCTGCTGACGCCTTTGCTGTTCATGGGCTATGATTATCTGACCAAACGCTTTGGCAATCGCCTGCCTGTGCAAACCGCTGATGAGATTGACGAAAAGGGCCGGGTGATCATCGCAGGCATCGGACGGTTCGGGCAGGTGGTCAACCGTTTGGTGCGCACTTCTGGCATCCCGACGGTGGTGCTGGACAATGACATGACCACGATTGAAACCATGCGCCGCTTTGGGGTGAAAGGGTTTTTTGGCGATCCATCCCGCCCCGAACTGCTGGACGCGGCAGGGTTGATGACGGCGCAAGTGATGGTGGTGGCGGTGGATGACCGCGACACGATCACCCGGATCGTGCAGTTTGCGCGGTCCAAACGCCCCGACATTCATATCGTCGCCCGCGCCCGCGACCGGGTGCATGTGTATGAGCTGTATCAGGCGGGAGCGAATGACATCGTGCGCGAAACCTTTGACAGCTCTATCCGCGCCGGGCGCTATGTCTTGGAAAACATGGGTTTTTCCGAATATGAGGCCGCGAAAGTGTCTCAGGCCTATTTCCGCGTTGACCGCGGGGCCATGCGCGATCTGGCTCAGGTTTGGGTGCCGGGGCAGCCAACCCATCTGAATGACGCCTATGTCGATCGCGCCAAACAATTGGACCGCGATCTGGAAATTGCGCTGCTGGAAGAGTTGTACGACGTGCGGCCGATGTCGTCGGATGACGGCGAACCCAAGATGCCACCGCCGGAATGAAAAACGGCGGCCCGAAAGGACCGCCGCGTTTCAAATTGTCACAAGATCAGGCGGCGCGGGCAACCAGAACTTCGCCGACTTTCTTTTGCGCGCCAGCTTCATCCACGCCAGAGACGGCGGCGACTTCACGGGTCAGACGCTCCAGTGCAGCTTCATACAACTGACGCTCGGAATAGGACTGTTCACGCTGGTCGTCGCTGCGGTGCAGGTCGCGCACCACTTCGGCAATCGCCATCAGATCACCCGAGTTGATCTTTTGTTCATACTCTTGCGCACGACGCGACCACATGGCGCGCTTGACGCGGGCCTTGCCCTTCAGGGTGTCCAGCGCCTTTGTGACCACATCAGGCGTCGACAGGCAACGCATGCCGATTTCGGTGGCCTTATGCGTCGGAACCCGCAGAGTCATCTTGTCCTTTTCGAACGAGATCACGAACAGTTCCAAATGGATCCCGGCGATTTCTTGTTCTTCAATGGAAATGATCCGGCCCACACCATGGGCAGGGTACACAACAAACTCGTTGGGACGAAAATCGGGCTTCTTAGACTTGGTCATTCAAGCTTCCTTGGCAGGACCCTGTTTCGACGACAAATCACCGTCCGGGGAAAGGCCCCCGGCGATGCGGATCAGGTATCGTCGAAAATTACCACCTCAGGCGAGCAATCCTGAGTGTTTGGCAGGCGTCCGTGATTGTTTGTAAACGTTGTATATCACAAAAATGTCGTGATTCCAACTGCCGCAACGGACACATCCAGCAGGTTACGCTTTGTATTCGATCATTTCTGACAAAAACGCCCAACAAGTGAACGCCATACCACCGAATCAGGTCAGCCGCCCTGCCCCGGAGCCTCGGAGAAATACTTGGCCTGTTTGCCAGTTTCGCCGTCACGTTCCTCGTACCCCGGCAGAGGGTCTTTCTTGGTCACAATCACCGGCCACATTTCGGAATATTTGCGGTTGAACGTCACCCAGGCATCCATATCCGGTTCGGTATCGGGACGGATGGCGTCAGCGGGGCATTCAGGTTCGCACACGCCACAGTCGATGCATTCATCCGGGTGGATGACCAGCATGTTTTCGCCCTCATAGAAACAATCCACCGGGCAAACCTCGACGCAATCGGTGTATTTGCAGGCGATGCAGTTGTCGATGACGACGTAAGTCATGGCGCAGGCTCCTGTTTCCGCAGGGCCTGACTACTAAAGCCAGACGGATCATTCAAGCGGTGCATCGGGGGTTGGCGCAAGATCGTGGTAAAGCGTTTGTGCATGCGTTGCAGCACCACGGATGCCGTCCAGTTCCAGCACCCGGATCACCCGAACGGCGCGCGCCTGCACGAAGGTCAGCACGTCGCCCACCAACACCCCGTGCCCGGGTTTGCGGCAGCGCTGGCCGTTGATCCGCATATGCCCGGATGTGATCACATCGGCGGCCAGATCGCGGGTCTTGAAAAACCGCGCCGCCCAGAGCCATTTGTCCAGCCGCAGTTTCGGCTGGATATCGCTTTTCGGTTTGGCCCCCGGCCCCGCCAATCAGAGCTTGTTCTTCAGCGCCATCAGGGCTGCAAAGGGGTTGTCGGGATCGATCGGCTTTTCGACGCGCGCAGGGCGCGCCTCATAGGCCTTGGGCTTGTCGTCACGCGGAGCGCCACCATGGGGTTTGTTGCCCTTGTAGCCTTCGCGCTTGTCGTCACGACGTGGGCCCGCATCAGAGCGCGCGGGCTTGTCGCCTGCAGGGCGAGGGCCGCGGTCTGGGCGCGGACCACGATCGGCTTGCGGTGCTGCTGCCTCGCCTTCCTTTTTCGGGCCGCGATCGGGGCGCGGACCACGATCTGCGCGCGGAGCCACTGCCTCACCTTCTTTGCGAGGCGCACGTTCCGGGCGTTCCGGGCGGGCGCGCGGTTTCGGGGCCCAGGTGAAGGTGTAGAAGGACTCCATTTCCGGTGCCGCTTCGGGGTCGGGCATCACGAAGGCCGACTCGCCTTCGGGGATCGGTTGCACGGGTGCTTCGGGATCAACCGCCACCGGAACCGGAACCGCCTTGACCTTGGCACGTTCCGATTTCTCGCCCTTGTAGCCCAGACCACCCATCAGGTCGTTGAACTGTTCCAGCGTCATGCCGGTGATCGACAGCATGTCCGGCGTCGCCTCAAACCCCACACGGCTGTCTTTGGTGCGCAGAATGTCGGCCAGACGTTCCAGCATATCAATGCGGATCGCGCGGCTGCCCGATGGGTGATAGCCCGCCAAAGTGTAGTGCATTTTCGGCACATCGGGGATGTTCGGGATTGTCACCAGACCCGGAGGCGGCGATTCGGGGAATTCCTGCAAGCCGTTCCACAGCGACCACAGCACCAGACGCAACCGTGTCGGCGCGGGTTTCAACAGCGCGGGCAGGAACACCGTGAACTGACCAAAGCGCACGCCATGCTTGCGCAGGGCACCCCGCGCCTCTTGGTCCAGCTCTTTGACCTCATTGGCAATCGCATCGCGCGGAATGACGCCCAAGCCTTCGACCAGTCGGAAAGCGAAACCGCGCGCAAGGCCGGTCAGGGTTTCATCGCGGCCCATCGCCAGCAAGGGTTCAAACTGCGCCGCCACCTTGCGGTCGATGAAATGCTGCAAACGGCGACGGACCTTTTCGATCACATCATCGCCCGCCTCTTCGTCGACAAAGGGTTCGACCGACGGGCGCTGCGGCTCGCCACCCTTGATCAGCTTGCCGACGGCATTGGTGCCCCACATCAGGCCCCCCTGCTCGGTGAAGTCCAACTCGGTGTCGGGGGCGTTGTAGAAACGATCCGCACGCAGATGGAATTCCGGTCGCAGGGCAGCAAAACCCGCCTGCCGCAGGGTTTGCGCCTCTTCGGGCGACGCGGTGGCGTCCTGCCGGAAACGGAACCCTTCAAGACGGCCGGCAAATTCGCCTGCAACCGTCACTTCGCTTTTGTCATTCACCTCGGCCACGAGGGTCTCCTTCTGGTTCAACCGCCGCAGCAGAACGCTGGTGCGCCGGTCAACAAATCGTTGCGTCAGCGCGGCATGAAGCGCATCTGACAATCGGTCTTCTACAGCGCGCGTCTCGTCGCGCCAATGGCTTTCGTCGTCAACCCAGCCCTTGCGTTGCGCAACATAGGTCCAAGTGCGGATATAGGCCAGCCGTTTTGAGATGGCATCAATATCGCCCCCCGGTTTGTCGATGCGATCTATGGCTTTTTGAAGCCAGTCCGAAGGGATTCGCGTCTGCGCCAGCCCGCGTCCGGTCAGGAATTCAAACAACCGCGACAAAAGGCTGGCGTGTTCGCTGGTTGAGGCGTTGCGAAAATCGGGCACCCGGCAGACATCCCACAACAGGCGCACGCGCTGCGGGCTGGTCAGCTTGTCGCGCACCTCTGGCATCTCGATCAGCGCTTTCAGCGCCAGCACGTCATCGGCGTCGCGCGAGCGCGACAGCCACGGGTCACGGGTGGGATACTCCAGACTTTGCAGCAGGCGTTCGACGGTGCCGAATTCCAGCAAGTGGTTGCGCCATTGCAGTTTGCGCACCGGATCGAAGCGGTGATTTTCAATCGCCTCGATCAATTCCTCATCCAGTGGCCGCGCCTCACCGGTCACGCCAAAGGTGCCGTTGTCGGTGTGCCGCCCCGCACGCCCGGCGATCTGCGCCAGTTCCTGCGGCGATAGCCCCCGCATCCGGCGGCCATCGAATTTCGACGTAGAGGCAAAGGCGATGTGCTTGATATCAAGGTTCAGCCCCATGCCAATCGCATCGGTGGCGACCAGATAATCCACCTCGCCATTTTGATACATCGCCACTTGGGCGTTGCGGGTGCGGGGCGAAAGCGCGCCCATCACCACCGCGCAACCACCTTTGGTGCGGCGGATCAGTTCGGCAATCGCATAAACGTTGTCGACAGAAAACCCAACGATTGCGCTGCGTTCCGGCATCCGGCTGATCTTCTTCGATCCGGTATAGGTCAGTTCCGACAGCCGGTCGCGTTTCAGGAATTGCACCCCCGGCACAAGGCCCACAATCGCCTGCCGCATGGTTTCGGCACCCAAAAACAGCGTCTCATGCAACCCGCGTGCCCGCAGCAGACGGTCGGTGAACACATGCCCCCGGTCCAGATCGGCGCAAAGTTGGATCTCATCAATCGCAACGAAATCGGCGCCGATCTCCAGCGGCATTGCCTCAACCGTGCAGACCCAATACTGGGCGCGGTCGGGCACGATGCGTTCTTCGCCGGTCACCAGCGCCACCACCGACGGCCCGCGTGACGCAACGATGCGGTCATAAACCTCACGCGCGAGCAGCCGCAGCGGCAAGCCGATCACCCCGGTGCGATGCGCCAGCATCCGCTCAATCGCGTAATGGGTTTTGCCGGTGTTGGTCGGCCCAAGGACCGCCGTGACCCTGGGGGGCGTGTTCATCTTGCTGCCTTAAAGGTCTTGGCCCTGCGTCAGGGCTTGCAGCCGTTCCACAGCCTCTAGTACCCCCGGTTGCTGCGGATGTATAGCCAAGGCGGCGCGGTAAACCTCCAGCGCCTGTTCAGGACGCTCCAATTCCTCAAAGATCGCGCCAAGGCCCGCCAGCGCCCCGAAATGCCGCGGGTTCAACGTCAACACATGGCCGATATCCGCAATGGATGGCCCGAACTCGCCCGCCTGATAATAAGCGGTTGCCCGCGCATTCCAGCCCTCGGCAAACTCCGGCGCGTGGTCGATCAGCGCGGTGAAATGGTCTATCGCCACATCAGTGACACCCTCGGCCATGGCGTTGCGGCCACGTTCCAACAGCAAATCCATCGCCGGAGAGCCGGATTTGGACCATTCGATCCAGATTTCCTGCTCCAGCGTTTGTGATTCTTCGGCGTCGGCTGTCAAAAGCTGCGCAAACAGCGCGTCCAACCGCGCGGTTTGGGCGCCCGCAGGCAGGCACAGCACAAAAACCAGCACAAATGCCGCAACGATAGGATTGTGTAACCAGTGATGCGCTTTCATTACTGCAAAGTAACGCAATGGCTGCGAAAAGAAAGTGGCCCCTGTACACAAGGACGACAGTGATGAGCGATGTGATCGACGCGGCCGTAACGGCCTTGGCCGTCAAATTGGCGGATGGCTTTGACGGGGTGGCGAAATTCGTGATCGAGGGCGAAGGCGCGATCATGGTGGATGCGGACGGCGTGCGCGCCGGCGATGAACCGGCAGACGTGACCATGACCGCCACCGCCGAGGTCTTTCAGGCGATGATGGAAGGGCAGATGAACCCGACCACAGCCTTCATGACCGGCAAGCTGACGGTGGATGGCAGCATGTCCCTTGCCATGAAGCTTGGTGTGGCACTGGCGTGAGCGCAGCCCCCCTCTACACCGACGTCGATGAAGGCCCCGCAGATGGCCGTGCCTATTGGCTGACGGCGGCTGACGGTGCGCGCATCCGGGTGGCCGTCTGGGCATCGGATGCGCCGCAGGGCACGGTGCTGTTTTTGCCGGGGCGAACGGAATACGTCGAAAAATATGGCCGCGCGGCGGGCGATCTTGCGGCGCGCGGGTTTTGCACCGTGGCGATTGACTGGCGCGGGCAAGGACTGGCCGACCGGTCTATTGCGGACCGTATGGCGGGGCATGTCGATGATTTCGCGGAATATCAGGCTGATCTCGATGCGATGGTGGCCTTTGTGCGCCGCCACGGCCTGCCCGAACCCTATTTCCTGATGTCACATTCCATGGGCGGTTGCATCGCTTTGCGCGGTCTGATCCGTGGCCTGCCTGTGCAGGCGGCGGCGTTTTCTGCGCCGATGTGGGGGATCTTGATGGCGGCGTGGATGCGCCCGATGGCTTCCGCACTGACCACCGCATCACGCTGGTTCAGCTTTGAAGACCGCTATGCGCCGGGCACCGGCCCCGGCACCTATGTGCTGACTGCGCCTTTCCTCGGCAACACCCTGACCACCGACCCCGAGATGTGGAACTATATGAAACGTCAGGCGCAGGCGCATGGCGATCTGTCTTTGGGCGGGCCGAGCTTGGGCTGGCTGAAGGCGGCGCTGACGGAATGCCATGCGCTGTCGCTGCTGCCCTCGCCCGATCTTGCGGCAGTTTGTGGCTTGGGGACGGCGGAAAAGATCGTCGATGTCGGGCCAGTGCACGCAAGGATGGCCGTGTGGTCGCGCGGCACGCTGGACCTTTATCCGGGTGCCGAGCACGAGGTGGTTATGGAACGCCCCGCAACCCGGGCGCGGTTCTTCGATTCCGCCGCCGCGCTGTTTGCGGCCCACCGCTAGGGCAAAAGCCCGGCGATCGGTTACAGTGTGATCTGGGTGAAACCGTCGCGCAGCGCCCGCGACCAGGCTTCGGACATCATGCGGAAACTCTCATCCCCCGCCTCTATCCGCCGCTTGCGGGTGATGCGGCAGGCGTCCTTCTCGATGATGCTCAGGTCCAGCGGCATGCCCACCGACAGGTTCGACCGCAGCGTTGAATCCATCGACAGCAGCACGGCCTTTTCGGCATCCGCCAGCGACGTCGTCGGCTTCACCACCCGGTCCAGAATCGGTTTGCCGTACTTGTGCTCACCGATTTGCAGGAACGGCGTGTCCTCGGTGGCTTCGATGAAATTGCCCTCGGGGTAGATCAGGAACAGCCGCATCGCCCCGCCCTTGCGCTGCGCTGCCACGATCATGCTGGCCGACGCGCCCTGCTTCATTGTCGCCAGCTTTTCATCAATCTCCAGCCGCACCCGGCAAAGGGTGTCGCCGATGATCGACGCCACTTTCAGCATCGTTGGCGCTTTCATGATCGACGTGTCCTCAGAAGCGTCGGACTCGTCGATCGCCTCACGCAGCCGGGCGATGGTGGTCTGCGTCACCGACAAAGAACCGGCGGTGACGATGGAGATAACCCGCTCCCCCGGCTCTTCGAAGTGGAACATCTTGCGATAGGTGGCGATGTTGTCCAGACCCGCGTTGGTGCGGGTGTCAGACAGCAAAACCATGCCTGCGTTCAACAACAGCCCCACGCAATAGGTCATATCCGCCCCCGTACTTTCGGGCGGATCCTATTGTTCCTGCGTCTGAACCGCAACCGTCACCGCAAGCATTTCCACGCCCTGCCCCCGCGAGACCCCGCGAATGGGCGCTGCATCTTGGGCATCCAGCCCCGATCCAAGCCGGATATAGCGTTCGTCCGGGCAACAGCGGTTCGCCGGATCAAAGCCGATCCAACCGAACCCGGTCAGGTACAATTCGGCCCAGGCATGGGCTGCATCCTCGGCAGAGGCCTCGGGGCCCGCGTGCAGATAGCCCGAGACATAGCGACCCGGCACTCCCGCCGCCCGCGCGGCGGCCAGCAAAGCATGAGCGTGATCCTGACACACGCCTTTACCCTGCGCCAAAGCCTGCACCGCCGTGGTCGCCGCATGGGTGCTGCCCGGACGGTAAGCGATGGCATCCGAAATCGCCTCGGACAGCGCATGGCATCCTGCCAAAGGGCTGTCGGCGTCACGCAAAATCGCCGACAGCGCCAGCAATGCCGCATCGGCTTCGGTCGCCGCAGTGTCGCGCAGATAGGCGTCGGGCGGGGCCAGTTCGCGGTGGCCCTTCAGCATCCCCGCCATATCGGTGGTCTGCACCTGGCCTTGCACCCGCACCTCGATTTCCGTCACCGGGCCTGCCACAGTCCAGCCCTGCACAAAGTCGCCCGCGCCGTCCCGGAACGCGCCGCCCTTGGTACCGCCCGAAACCGTAACCTCCCAGTGGACGACCTTTTGGCCGTCACAAACCGAAGGCTGCAACCGATGGCTCTGCACCACCCCGCGCACGGGACGATCATAGGTATAGCGGGTGACGTGATCAACGTTCAGCAACATCAATGCATATCCCCCGAAAGATAACTGTTGTGGATCACCGCGCCCAAGCCCGCCGCCTCGCGGATGAACCGCGACAGGAATTCGTGCAGACCCTCGTCGAAAATCTTGTCGGTGGATTGCGACTCCAGTTCCGCCAACAGCGCCGCCGCCGCACCTTGCGCCGGGGTTTCGCGCCCGTAATGCTTGGCCAGCCGGGTCATGTGGTTGTTCAGCCCTGCCACGCAAGTGATCAGACTGCGCGGGCATTGCGGGTTCAGGATCAGAAAATGCGCGATCTTGGCCGATGTGATCTCGCCCCCATAGGCCCAATGAAAGGCCCGGTTGGCCGACATCGCCCGCAGCAGCATCGACCATTGATCATTGTCCAGCCCCGAGCCAACATAGTCAGACCGCGGCAGTAGGACGTAATACTTGACATCCATCAGCCGCGCGGTGCTGTCGCCGCGCTCCAGATAATAACCGATGTTCAACAGGTTATAGCCATCGTTGCGCAACAGCGTGGCGTCAATCGCCCCCCTTACCATGGCCGTGTGGCGCGTCACCCAATCGGTCAGACGGGACAACTCATGCACGGAACGGTTGGCCTCGATCTGGCGCAACTCCTGAAAGGCGGTGTTCAGCGCATCCCAAACTTGCGTCGTCAGAGCAGTGCGGACAATGCGGGCGTTTTCCCGTGCCAAGGTCAGGCAGGACGCCACCGAGTTCGGGTTTTCGCGGTCAAAGAACAAATAGTTCTCAATGTTTTTCTGCACTGGTTCGCCGTATTTCGCCACATAGCCATTGGCGTTGCCCGATGCCCGCAGCAAGCTGTCCCAATCGTTGCGATAGCCGAGCGCCGTGGGCAGCAGCGATATCCGTGCGCCCGCTTCCAGCAGCCGCGCGGCGGTTTCGGCGCGTTCCATGTTGCGGGCAATCCAGAAAAGGTTGTCGGCGGTTCTTGAAAGCATGTTCTACTCCGCCAATACCCAAGTGTCTTTGACGCCGCCGCCTTGGGAAGAGTTTACGACCAACGACCCTTCGCGCAAAGCCACCCGCGTCAATCCGCCCGGCACCAATTCAATGCGTTCACCCACCAGACAATAGGGCCGCAAATCGACATGGCGCGGCGCGATGCCTTCCTCGACAAAGGTCGGTGTGGTGGAAAGTGCCAGCGTTGGCTGGGCGATGTAATTGCTGGGGTTGGCCAGAACGCGATGGCGGAACTCTTCGACCTCGGCCTTGGTCGATTTGGGGCCCACCAGCATGCCATAGCCGCCCGAGCCATGCACCTCTTTCACCACCAGATCGCCAAGGTTGTCGCAGACATATTTCAGATCCGACGCATCGCCGCATTTCCAAGTTGGCACGTTCTTCAGGATCGGCTCTTCACCCAGGTAGAACCGGATCATTTCAGGGACATAGGTGTAAACCGCCTTGTCATCGGCCACACCCGCTCCGGGGGCCGAACAGATCGAAACACCGCCGGAACGGTAGACATCCATCAGTCCGGGGATGCCCAACATGGAGTCGGGCCGAAAGCACAACGGGTCAAGATAGGCGTCGTCCAGACGGCGATAGATCACATCGACGCGTTTGGGGCCTTCGGTGGTGCGCATGTAGACAAAAGCGCCATCGACGAACAGATCCTGCCCTTCGACCAGTTCCACGCCCATCAGATCGGCCAGAAAACTGTGCTCGTAATAGGCCGAATTGTAATGACCCGGCGTCAAGATCACCACCGTCGGATCACCCTGGCATTTGATCGGGGCGACGCTGGCCAAAGTGCGGCGCAGCTTTTCGGGATAGTTGTCCACGGGTTCGATCCGGTTTTCGCGGAAAAGATCAGGGAACATCCGCATCATCATCTCACGGCTTTCCAGCATGTAAGACACCCCCGACGGCGTGCGGCAGTTGTCTTCCAGAACATAGAAATCGGTCGGCCCGGTCCGCACGATATCGACGCCAACGATATGGGAATAGACGCCTTTTGACGGGGTGAAACCCACCACCGATTTTTCATAAGCCGCATTCTGATAGACCAGACGGCCCGGGATACGCCCTGCGCGCACGATCTCACCGCGCCCGTAAACATCGACCAGAAAAGCGTTCAAGGCGCGGGCGCGCTGCTTGATGCCACGTTCCAGCCGCGCCCATTCCGCCCCGGTGAACACGCGCGGGAACATGTCAAACGGGATCAACCGGTCCGGGTCGCCCCCTTCGCCGTAAACCGCAAAGGTGATGCCAATGCGGCGGAACAGCGCCTCAGCCTCAGCCTGTTTGGAAAGCCGCAGGTCGGCGGGCATGGATTGCGTCCACCCCTCCAGCCGCGCATAGGGCGCACGCACCGCCCCTTCGTCGAACATCTCGTTGAAACAGCTCGTCATGCGGCGCCGCCTTTCAATCAATTTACCCAAGTAAAGAAGGCCATATCGGCAAGGTAAAGGGAGGATTTGCGGCCACATGCAGTTTTATTTGCGTTCGCCTAAAATAAAGGCAGCGTTGCGCCCAGTCATGCGCCGCACCTGCGCCTTGCACGACTTGGCTTTGCCGCCTACATGGAGAATAACCCAGTTCGAAAGGTTTGCCCGATGCCGCTTCCCCTGCCCTTGCCCGGCCTGCAACGCCCGGTTTTTGATGCCCGTATCGGGTCCAACAGCTTTGGTGATCTGCCTGACTGGGATCTGACCGACCTTTACGAAAGCACCGATTGTGCGGCTTTGACTGCAGATATGGCGTTTGTGCAAACCGAAGTCGCGGCTTTTGAGGCGGCCTACAAAGGCCAACTTTCCAACCTGTCGGCAGAGGCCATGCTGGCTTGCGTGCAGAAATATGAGGCGATTGACGTCACCGCCGGGCGGCTGATGTCCTACGCGGGCTTGCGCTATTACCAGAACACCATGGACTCTGAACGCGCCAAGTTCATGGCCGACTGTCAGGACGCCATCACCAGCCACACCACGCCTTTGGTGTTTTTCAGCCTGGAATTCAATCGCTTGGAGGAAAACCACCTGAATGGGCTTTGCGCACAGAGCGCCGCCCTCGCCCGCTACAAGCCCGTGTTCGACCGCATGCGCGCCATGCGCCCGCACCAATTGTCGGACGAGATGGAGACCTATCTGCACGACGCCTCGGTCGTTGGGGCGTCTGCGTGGAACAAGCTGTTTGATGAAACCATGGCTGGGCTGATGTTCACCATCGCCGGTGAGGAAGAAGAGCTGAACCTTGAGGCCACGCTGAACCTGCTGACCGACGCCGACCGCAGCAAGCGTGCGGCTGCCAGCCGGGCTTTGGCGGTGGTGTTCGACAAACACATCAAGCTGTTCGCCCGTGTCCACAACACGCTGGCCAAGGAAAAGGAAATCGACGACCGCTGGCGCAAAATGCCATCGGCGCAGCATGCGCGCCATCTGTCCAACCATGTCGAACCCGAAGTGGTCGAGGCGTTGCGCAACGCGGTTGTCGCCGCCTACCCCAAACTGTCGCACCGCTATTACCGGCTGAAGGCGAAATGGATGGGGCTGGATCATTTGCAAACCTGGGACCGCAATGCGCCCTTGCCGCAGGATGCCCCGCGTCTGGTCAGTTGGGCCGAGGCGACCGACACCGTGCTGTCGGCCTACGGCGCTTTTGATCCGCGGATGGCGGAAATCGCGAAACCGTTTTTCACCGATGGCTGGATTGATGCAGGCGTGAAATCCGGCAAGGCACCGGGCGCTTTCGCGCATCCGACCGTGACCACCGTTCACCCCTATGTCATGCTGAACTATCTGGGCAAACCCCGCGATGTCATGACCTTGGCCCATGAATTGGGGCATGGTGTCCATCAGGTTCTGGCGGCGGGTCAGGGCGAGTTGCTGTCGTCAACCCCGCTGACCTTGGCCGAAACAGCCAGCGTTTTTGGCGAGATGCTGACCTTCCGCAAGCTGCTGGATGGGGCCAAAACCCAAGCCGAGCGCAAGACCCTGCTGGCGGGCAAGGTTGAAGACATGATCAACACCGTGGTGCGCCAGATCGCGTTTTACGATTTCGAATGCAAGTTGCACGCGGCGCGGGCCGAAGGCGAACTGACCCCCGACGACATCAACGCACTGTGGATGTCGGTTCAGGCGCAATCCTTGGGCGATGCCTTTGAATTTGCGGACGGCTATGAAACCTTCTGGGCCTATATCCCGCATTTTGTGCATTCGCCGTTTTACGTCTATGCCTATGCCTTTGGCGACGGTCTGGTGAACGCGCTTTATGCGGTCTACGCCGATGGGCTGCCGGATTTTGAAGAGAAATACTTCGAAATGCTCAAGGCAGGCGGGTCCAAGCATCACAAGGAATTGCTGGCTCCGTTTGGTCTGGACGCAAGCGATCCGAAATTCTGGGACAAGGGCCTGTCAATGATCGCGGGCTTCATCGACGAACTAGAGGCGATGGAGGCCTAGCTCGAACCCCATTTCCATGATGCGCCCGGCCACAAGGTCCACAAGGTCTGGCGCATCCGCTGACAGGCAATTCAGCCCGAAGTACCAATAGAGAAACGCCTCGAAGGGCCAGTCACTGGCCATGGCCTGCGCAATCGCCGCGTCCATCGAGCCGCTGTCGCGCAGTGTCACCGCGCAGTGATGAAAATCCGCCTGCCCGCACAAAACCACGGGCTTTCGGTGCAAGAACGCCTCAACCCCCACCGCCGAATTGATCGTTACCACCAGATCGCAGGCGGCCAGAATGTCGTGGATGTTGCCCGGCACAATCTGCAACCGCTTGTCTTTGCGGGCCTTTTGCGCCAACCACGCCAGCGTCTCCAGATCGGTGTCGCGCGGATGTGGCTTGACCACAATCGCGCGCGGATCGTCACGATCGAGCAGCGCCTTGACCATCCGCCGCAGGGTCAGATGGCACAATTCGCCGACGGCGCGGTGGGTTTCGGTCTGCAAAAACACCGCGATACAGCCCTTTGGCACCGGCAAAACCGTCTGGGGCTGAAGGTAACGCGACGTGCGCCCGCCCACCAACCGCGCCACCAGATCGGCGTGGAAACGGGCGGCCACGGCGAGATCAATCGACCCCGGATCAAAGACCTTTTCCCCCAAAGACGAAAACGCCCGGATGCCCCAAGGGTCCATGTAATAAAACGGCTGCACGAAACTGAGCCCCGCATTCAGCACACGCGAATGCCGCATCCGGCCATGGTTCAGGATGTGAAACGCCTTGTCCGCCTCAATCTGCACCGCCACAAAGGCGTGGTCATGCTGCACGTGTTGAACCTCAACGCCGCGCGCGCGAAGCCCGTCACCGATGGGCCCGTAGAACTGACGCAGCTTGGCCGGATCGCGCAGGACCGAGCCGGGCAGGTGAAACACCACCGGCCCGGCTGGTTTTGTCACAAAGAAATCTCGACACCCACGCGGTAGACCGTGTCCATCATCGCCTGCGTGCCGCGGACGAACTCCAGCGGGCAGGCGTAGGGCACGCCGTCGCGCACCGTCCGGCCAAACGCCTCAACTTGCAGGACATATTGGTTGGCGGTGGGAAAGCGGTCCACGGTGACGCTGTTGCCATCCCGGTGCAATTCTACTGCCGCAATGTCGTTGACGTTGGCATTGAACGGCCCGCCATCCAGCCGGATCATGCCTTTGTCGCCTTGGAACGTCACGGTCTGGCGGTTGTAAAGCCGCATCGACGTCATGGAATTGTAGGTGAAGCGGCCATAAGGGCCGTCCATGATGCCCGCAACCTGAGCGAAACTGTCGATGCCGTTGTCCAGGATCAGGCGGGCGGAAATGTCCACCGGCTCTGACCCCGTCACAAACCGCGCCGAGCCAAAGGTATAGACGCCAATATCGCGCAACGACCCGCCGCCGGTTTCAGGCTTGTTTCGGATGTTGCCGCCGTCGGTCAGGTTGAAGGAAAACTGCGCATCGACGTGGCGCAGCTGGCCAATTTCGCCCGCCTCCAGCCATTCTTTGGCGCGGATCCATTGCGGGTGATGCACGATCATATAGGCTTCGGCGGCGAGCAAACCGCTGGCATCGCGGGCGGCGATGAGGGTGTCAATCTGATCGGCCTGCAGCGCAATCGGCTTCTCGGTCAGCACATGCTTGCCTGCGGCCAGTGCCTTGAGTGTCCATTCCACATGCAGATGGTTCGGCAACGGGATGTAGACCGCATCAATCGCGGGGTCTGCCAGCAAATCCTCATAGCTGGAATGCACTTTAAGACCGGGGCAGAACGCGCTGAAACCTTTGGCTTTTTCGGCGCTGGACGTGGCCAGCGCGTAAAGCTCTGCGCCCGATGCTGCGTGAATGGCCGGAGCCATGTGGTTCTGGGCAAAATTGGCCGCCCCAAGAATGCCCCAACGTACCGTTTTCATCGCCGTTCCCCTTGATGTGCTGCGCCAATTCTAGCCTTTGGGGGCCGCTGGCGCAACCATCTAGGCCGATGTGGCGGGGGGCGTTTTGACTTTGGGGCGCAGCAGGGAGTAGCAAATTGCCACCAAATAGGCCCCGTCCGCCAAGGCCAGGGTTGTCCAGGGATAGGTCAGCAATGCCGCTGCCAATGCGACAAATGCCAGCAAGACAAAGCTGACATTCTCGGCATAGATCGTGGCCCTTTTGAATGACGGGGTGCGAAACCGCCCGACCATCAAAGCGCCGACAACCGCCATCCACAGCGCGACAAATCCGGTGGCATAGGGGCCGCCATCGCCCAAGGCGTTGGAAAGAAAGATCGGCAGCAGCACCAACAGCGCGCCCATAGGCGACGGAACGCCTTGGAAGGTGTTGGAATCATTGTCAGGCTGGCGATTGCCGATATTGAACCGGGCAAGGCGCAAAAGGCAGGCCACAGCATAAATCAGGCAGGCAATCCAGCCCTCGGCCCGCATGCCTTGCAGCGCCCAAAGATAGATGATCAGCGCCGGGGCCACGCCAAAGTTGACCAGATCGCACAGGCTGTCCAGTTCTGCGCCCATGTCGGATTCGCTTTTCAGCAAACGCGCAAGGCGGCCATCGAGCCCGTCCATGATCGCCGCCACAATGATCAGCGCCACCGCCAGCCCGAACCGCCCTTCAATCGCAAAGCGCACCGCTGTCAGCCCCGCACACAGCGCGCCCACGGTCATGAAATTCGGGATCAACTGCACCAGATGCAGCCGCTTACGGCCCCGGGTCGTGGGCTCTTTCAGCGTGTTCATTCGAGGGTCGCGCTGCGGCGCAGAAGGCTGCGATCCAGTTCAGCCAACACGGTTTCGCCTGCGATCATGGTCTGGCCCACGGCGACCAAGGGCTCAACCCCATCGGGCAGGTAAACATCCAGACGGGAGCCAAAGCGAATCAAGCCAAAGCGTTCGCCGGTGCGCAGACCCTGCCCTTCGGTCACAAACGGCACGATGCGGCGCGCCACCAACCCTGCGATCTGCACCACAACCAGCGTTCGGCCATCGGCCATTTCCAGCAAGAGCGAGTTGCGCTCATTCTCTTCGGAGGCCTTGTCGAGCGAGGCATTGAAAAATTTTCCGGGGCGGTACGCCATTTTCACCAGCCGCCCGGCGATGGGCGCGCGATTCACATGGCAGTTGAACACCGACATGAACACCGAAACCCGCAGCAAGGGTTCAGTGCCCGCGCCCAGTTCCGGCGGCGGCACCGCGCGTTCGATCAGGCTGACAACCCCATCGGCGGGCGATACAATCAGGCCGCGGCCTTGCGGAACAGACCGCTTGGGATCGCGGAAAAAGTAATAACACCAGACGGTTGCGCCAAGTCCCATCCAGCCCAGCGGCGACCAGATCCAAGACAGGACCAGTGAGATCGCGGCGAAGATGCCGACGAACTTGTAGCCCTCACGGTGCATGGGCTTGATGAAGGTTTCCAGCATTGTCATAGGCAGCCCCCCTTGGCTTGAGCGAAAACTCCTATCGATTGCGGGCGCCGCGCGCAACCATTGGACGCGATAGGGCGCCCAATGGTCGCATCATGGCTTAGGCGGGCACCACCATACCCTTGGTCTTGGCCAATTCACGCATGCGCTCTTGCAGCTTTTCAAAGGCGCGCACTTCGATCTGCCGAATGCGTTCGCGGCTGACGTGGTAGCTTTCGGACAGCTCTTCCAGCGTGATCGGGGTTTCGGCAAGGCGACGTTTCATCAGCACATCGCGTTCGCGGTCGTTCAATGCCGACATCGCCTGATGCAACAGAGCCATCCGGGTGTCGAATTCATCGCGCACTTCGTAATCGCCGGCCTGATCGCTGTCTTCGTCTTCCAGCCAGTCCTGCCATTGCGTCGTGCCTTCGCCGTCCGACCCGACTGTGGCGTTCAGCGATGCATCGCCGCCCGACAATCGGCGGTTCATGTCGACGACTTCGCTTTCCGACACGTTCAGGTCGGTCGCGATGCGGGTGACGTTTTCGGGGCGCAGATCGCCTTCCTCCAGCGCGCCGACCTTGGCTTTGGCTTTGCGCAGGTTGAAGAACAGCTTTTTCTGCGCCGAGGTGGTGCCCAGCTTGACCAAAGACCACGACCGCAGGATGTATTCCTGAATAGAGGCGCGGATCCACCACATCGCGTAAGTGGCCAGCCGGAAGCCCTTTTCCGGGTCAAAGCGTTTGACGGCCTGCATCAGGCCCACATTCGCCTCGGAAATCACCTCAGCCTGCGGCAGACCGTAGCCGCGATAGCCCATGGCAATTTTTGCAGCCAGACGCAGATGCGATGTGACCATCCGGTGCGCGGCAGTGCTGTCTTGGTGATCGACCCAACGTTTGGCCAGCATGTATTCTTCTTCGGGTTCCAGCAGTGGGAATTTGCGGATTTCCTGCATATAGCGGTTCAGCCCCTGTTCCGGGCTGGGTGCAGGCAGATTGGCATAGGTGCTCATGTCGACGCTCCCTCGTAACTCCGGGGCAGTTTCGCCCTCGGACCGTGAAATTCATGGGTGCCAGTCATGGCTTTCAAAACCACAGCTGGCACTGAACAATGAACGCAAGATGGTTATTGTTCCGTCGCGGGTTAAGATTTATGTCAGCGTTATCACAGGAATGTCAGACCCGCAGCGCAGTCAGCAAGGCTTGCAAGTCGGGTGGCAAAGGCGAGGCGAATTCCAGCATCGCGCCCGTCACCGGATGTTCAAAGCCCAAAGTGGCCGCGTGCAGGGCTTGGCGCGGGAAGGTGTTGCCAAGCTCTGCCGCGTCGCCGAAGAGTTTTGGGGCCAGCTTGCGTTTGCCGCCATAGGTCTGATCGCCCAGCAACCCGTGGCCCGCATAGGACATATGTACGCGGATCTGGTGGGTGCGCCCGGTTTCCAGCCAGCATTCCACCAAAGACGCCGCCCCGCGGAAGTCTTCGACCACCCGCGCCCGTGTCACGGCGTGGCGGCCTTGCTCCCAGACCACGGCCTGACGCTGACGGTCGGTTTTGTGGCGGGCAAGGCCAGTGGCGATTTTCAGGATGCCGCCTGCCTCAAAGCTGACGCCGCGCAAGCCGCGCAGGCGGGGATCGTTGGCCGACGGCACACCGTGCACGACCGCCAGATAGTGGCGGTTCACCGTATGCGCTTCAAACTGCGCCGCCAGACCGTGGTGGGCGCGGTCCGATTTCGCCACCACCAGCAGCCCGGTTGTGTCCTTGTCGATGCGGTGCACGATGCCGGGACGGCGCTCACCGCCGATGCCCGACAAGGTGTCGCCGCAATGCGCCAGCAGCGCGTTGACCAAGGTGCCCGACGGCGTGCCGGGGGCCGGATGCACCACCATCCCCGCCGGTTTGTCGATGACGATCAGATCGCCGTCCTCCCAGATCACCGACAGCGGAATGTCCTCGGCCAAAGTCGCCACATCGGCCACCGGGGCCAGACGCAAGACAAACTGCTGCCCCTCGGCCACCTTGGTTTTCGGATCGGTTACAACGACCCCGCCGAAAGACACATCGCCCTCGTCGATCATCTTCATCAAACGGGACCGCGACAGCGCCGCCGCCTCTGGCACTGCCTGCGCAAGGGCTTTATCAAGGCGCAGGGGCGCATTTGCGCCGATCACCACCGTCAGGGTGCTTGCATCCGCATCAAAGGGGCTTGCCATGGTTGACACTCCTGAAGAGCCGGGCCTGCCGCCCTCGCTCCGGTTTCTAAAGGCATTGGTGATCATCTTGATGATCACCATGATTGGCGGTGTCATAACGGTGGTTGGCCTGCTTGTCACCCGCCTGCCGACAGCAGGGGCGCAGGCACCGACAGTGCCTGCCAAACTGGAGCTGCCTGTGGGAACTGTGGCGCAGGCCGTAACCTTTGGCACCGGCTGGACGGCAGTGGTCACAACGGACAACCGCATCCTGATCTTTGGCAATGATGGAAAGATGCGACAGGAAATCCCCATCACGGCACAGAAAGCAGATTGAATGCAGCTATAGATTGCAGCCGCAAGTCAGCGCTGCCCCTTCCACAGTAAAGCACAGCGGAAAAGAAGGCAGAGGCTGGGCCGCGTGATTGCCGGTCTGCGCAGACAGGATACAGATGTGTTCGCGCGTTAGCAGGATCTGCTGTCAGGCGTCGCCACCAACTTCATGGCGCTGACGGTGATCGCCCAAGGGCGGGCGATGCTCTTGCTGCCCTTGTGGATTTGTGCCCTGCTCAGCGCGGTCGATGTTGCTGCCAAGATGACGGGCCTGCGCGCGATGCGCCGGCTCACTCCTGAAAACAACCTGAAAAGTCAGGCCATCACACCGCCGTGCGGGGTGGTGGCAGGGGTCGGTCACTCTGTCGCTGCAGTGGTGATCTGGCAGATCGACATCCTGCGCGCGGCCTTGGCCGATCATTTGCCCCAAAGGGCGTGAACAATCGCATCCAAGCCGTCAGTCAAGGCGGCAGGCCCCGGTTGCAGGATCAGCGGCGACTTGATCTCGTGGATCCGCCCGTCGCGCACGGCTGGCACCGCGTCCCAACCGGGGCGGGCCGCGATCCGGGCGGGCACCACCTTTTTGCCGCACCAACTGGCGAGGATCACCTCGGGCGCGCGGGGTGGCACCTGGTTCGGCGTAAGGATGCGGTCCCGCGCCGCCCCCATCACGGCCAATTCGGGGAACACATCCTGCCCGCCCGCAATGCCCACCAGTTCCGACACCCAGCCGATGCCGGAAATCAGCGGATCATCCCATTCCTCGATGAACACGCGCGGGCGAGAGGCGCGCGGGGTGGCTGCCACCTCTGCCAGCCGCGCCTGATGCCCCGCCGCCAGCGCGTTCGCCTGCTCGGCCACGCCCAAAAGCGCGCCCAAATTGCGGATCATCGCCAAAATCCCTGCCACATCGCGCTGATTGTAGGCATGCACCTCAATCCCCGCGCGGATCAGCCCCGCCACGATATCAGCCTGCAGATCGGAAAACGTCAGCACCAGATCGGGGCGCAACGCCTTGATCTTTTCAAGGTCCGCCGAGGTGAAGGCCCCCACGCGGGGCTTTTCCCGCCGCACCCGCGCGGGACGCACGGCATAGCCCGTCACCCCCACGATGCGATGCTCTTGCCCCAGCAGATACAGGGTTTCCACCGTCTCTTCGGTCAGACAGATGATGCGCTGATAGCTCATCTTGTCAGACCCATCGGCAGAAAAACCGGTCCGTCCGGGGTTTCACCGTGATAGCCCCGCACGCCAAACACCGCCGAAAGGTTCTGCGCCGACAGCACCTCACGCGGGGGGCCATCCGCCACCAATGCGCCCTTGGATAGCAGCACCAAGCGCGTGCAAAACAGTGCAGCCAGCCCCAGATCATGGATAGACGCCACCACCGCCCGGCCCTCGGACGCCAGATCGCGGAACACCTGCATGCTGCGCAACTGCGCCTCGGGGTCCAAGCCCGCCACAGGTTCATCCGCCAGCAGCAGGCCTGTGTCCTGCGCCAGCGCCCGCGCGATCAGCACCCGTGCCTGCTCGCCGCCCGACAGCGCGGTCGCGGCGCGGTCGCGGTAGCCGTCCAGCCCCATCCTTTGCAAGGCCCGCTCCACCGCCGCCAGATCCGCAGGCCCTGAAGGGTGCGGCCCCCGGCCCAGCGCCACCAAATCGGCCACCTTGACCGGCCAAGCGATCTCGCGCCCCTGTGGCAGAAACGCCGCCGCCCGCGCCCGCGCAGCCGCAGGCATCGCGGCCAAGGATGACCGCCCTTCAAAGGGCAGCAGCCCCAAGGCCGCGCGCAAAAGCGAGGTCTTGCCCGCCCCGTTCGGTCCGATCAGCCCAACGAACTCGCCTGCAGCCACGGTCAGCGAAACGCGGTCCACCACCGGGCACAGGCCCCGCCGCACGGTCAGATTGTCGAGGTGCAGCAGGGTCATGCCTCCAACCTCCGCATGCGCCAGATCAGGTGCAAAAAGAACGGCGCCCCCACCAAGGCGGTCAGCACCCCCAGTTTCAAGTCTCGTTCCGGTGCTATCACCCGCACCGCGATATCTGCGGCCAACAACATCGCAGCCCCCCCCAGCATCGAGGCAGGCAGCAGCCGCGACGGCTGCGCCCCCACCAGTGGCCGCAGGATATGGGGCACCACAAGCCCCACGAACCCCACCGCCCCCGCCACGGCCACCGAAGCCCCCACCGCCATTGCGGTGCCAAGGATCAGGGCCAGCCGCAGCCGGTTCAAATGCACGCCGATGCTGGCCGCCGCATCCTCTCCCAGCGTCAGCGCGTCCAGCGCGCGACCCTGCGACAGCAAAAGCCCCGCACCGATCACCATGAAGGGTGCAGCAAGCCAGACGTGATCCAATGAGCGGTCCGACAGCGACCCCATCATCCAGTAAATGATCTCCAATGCCGCGAAGGGGTTGGGTGACAGGTTCAGCGCCAGCGAGGTCAGCGCCCCCGCCAGCGCCGAAATTGCAATCCCGGCCAATATCAGCGCCAATGCCCCGCCGCGCGGCCCGGCCAGTGCCAATATCAGCACCACAGACACACCCGCGCCCGCCAGCGCCGACAAAGGCAGCGCCAGCGCAAAACCCGCTGCCAGCCCGGTTTGCAGCGACAGCACCGCGCCCAAGGCGGCAGACGACGACACCCCGATCAACCCCGGCTCGGCCAAGGGGTTGCGCAGATAGCCCTGCATCGCCGCCCCCGACAGGCCCAGCACCGCCCCCACCATCAGCCCCAGCAGGGCGCGCGGCAGCCGGATGTCGCGCATCACCAGCACCACCGCCTCGCCTTTGCCGGTGAACAGCGCCGACAGGCTTTCGCCAAGGCCCAGCGCGGCGGGACCGATCAGCAAAGACGCCATGAACAGCGCGGCCACTGCGAAGCCAAGGATCGTCATCAACCGCATGCCATGCCCCTTTGGTCCTGCCCAGTAACGCTTTGGCCCGTCACGCTTTGCGCCGTCCCGCTTTGACCCGCCGGATCATACCGCAAGGCGACTTGCCACCCGCAAAGCCCGGCACCGGTGCGCTTTGCATATCCCGCGCCGCTCATGGAAGCGCCAGCTTTTTGTGCAAGGCCACCATCTCGGCCAAGGCGCGCAGGATATGCGGGGTGCCGCAGCCCCAGTCGGCATTGCTGACCACCTCTGCCCCAGCCTGCGCCCGGATCACCGCCAGTGCGGGGTGATCAAACAGCGCCTCGGCATTGGAATAGCCGGGGTATTGATCTGATGTGATGATCACATCGGGGGCCGCCATCAGCAAATCCTCAAGCGACAGCCTGCCCGAGGTGCTGACGCCGATTTCCGCCGCAATGTTGTCAAACCCCGCCCGCGCGATGACCTCGGACGCCAGCGATTCCGCCGATGAGGTATAGCCGTTCGGGTAATAAAACGCCGCCGTTGCACGCGGCCCGTCGTAGTGCAGCGCGGCGACGCCTGCCTCAAATTCCGCTGCCATCGCTTCCGCGCGCACCTGCTGTCCCAAGGCCGCGCCGATCTGACGGATCTGCGCCGCCCCCTCGGCCAGCGATTCCACGGGCGGCACCTGCACCACAGGCACGCCCAGATCCTGCAGCAGCCGCACCGTGGCCTGTGCCGTGTAAGTCCCGGCCAACACCAGATCGGGGCGCATCAGGAACACCTGTTCCGCCTGCCCCCGGTTCACCGGATAGGCCCGCGCTTCGGCCACCATCGACGACGCGAACGGGTCCGAGGCCAGATGACTGACCGAAACCAACTGACCGGGGGCCGCCAGAAGCATCGCCAGTTGATCCGTGCACAGGTTCATCGAGACAACCCGTTTGGGTGCCTCTGCCATGGCCGCCCCTGCCCCGAACAGGGCAAGGGCAACACATGTGATCAGATCAGAACGACGCACGCAGGCCAACATAGATGGCGCGCTCCGAGGTGCCATAGCCGGGCACCAGTTGATACTGCTCATCAAACAGGTTCTCGATGCGCAGATAGACCTCGCGGTCCTGCCCCAGATCATAGGCCATGGTGGCATTGACCACGGTGTAATCGGGCAATGTCGGACGCCCGCCTGCGTGTTGCACGGCGACCCCGGCCTGCAACGTGTCAGACACCGCATAAGACAGGTTCAGCGCCACCAGATGCTGCGCCATCCCCGCCCAGGCAGAAGACGCGTTCTGACTGCTGTCGGTGTAGGTATAGGCCGCGCCCATCTCCAACCGATCAGACAGGACAAATTCGGCTTCCACCTCGACACCCTTGCGGACAGAAATGCCCGGCACCTGAATATAGGCATAGGTGTCACTGTCATAACCGATCAGATCGGTTGCCTCCAGATAGAAGGCGGTCGCCCGCAGATAGCCCGCGTCGCCGAAGGCCTGCTCGACCCCGAAATCCAGGCTTTTCGAGGTTTCAGGCTTCAGGTCCGGATTGCCGTAGGTGGCGGCAAAAAGCTCGTATGGCGAGGGCGCGCGGTAGCCGGTGCCCGCCTGCATCCGCAGGGTCAGGCTGTCATTGGCGCGGTAGGCCAAAGCGACGCGGCCGGTGGTAAAGCCGCCAAAACTGGATTGTTCATCGTGGCGCAGCGATGCCGAAAGCTCCAGCCGGTCGGACAGAGCGGTGTCAAACTCGGCATAAATCCCGGCCACATTGCTGCTGGCGGTCAGATCGCCATAGCTGCCGGTCTGCCCAAGCCCTTCTTTGGAATAATCCGCCCCAAACACCAACCGCCCGCCTGCCAGATCGACTGCACCGCGATAGCCAAGGCCAAGCCGTGTCCCGGTGAAGCCGAGAGCCGTGATCGAAGTGCCATAATCAGGATCAAACGACGTTTCGTCATAATTGCGGGCCAATTTGAACTGCGTCACCTCCACCATGTGATCGACAGCCCCGCTGCTGAACTCGCCATAAACCCGCACACCGGCGGTTTCACGGTCGGTGAACTCATCGGCAACCACGCCGTCGCCCAAAGGATAACCCTCATCATAGGCTCCGTTGGCCGCCTCAAGGAAACCAGAGGCGCCCAGTTTCAGGCCATTGTCGAAGGTGTTGGCGATGCTGAACGACAGCCGGTTCGCCTCATGACCATCAGCCTCGGTGTTGCCAGCACTTTCAGCGGCCGCTGAGTACCCGTCGGTTTTCAGGTGGCTCAGGGTGATCGCCACCTCCAGATCGCCGGTCTTTTGCGTCAAACCGTAGGTCAGCGCGCGGGTGGCAAAGCTGCCCACTTCGGCCTCGACCGTCTGATGCGTGCCCTCCTCAACCGCTTTGCGGGTGGTGATGGAAATCACCCCGGCGACGGCGCCCGACCCATAAAGCGCCGACTGGCTGCCCTTCAACACCTCGATGCGTGAGATGCCAGCGGTGGTCATATGGCCAAAATCATAGGCCACTTGAGTGCCCGAAGGGTCGCTGACGTTGATGCCATCGACCAGCACGGTGACGTAATTCTGCGACGCCCCGCGCAGGGTGAAGCCGGTTTGCGCGCCCGCCCCGCCTTTGGCATTGATGGTGATGCCCGGCAGTTTTTTCAGGTAATCAGACACCGAGATTTCGGCGGTCTTGGCCAATTCGGCCTCTGTCACCACCAGAACCGTGGTGCCGGTGCGCTTTTTCGTCACCGCCTCGCGGTTGGCGCTGACCACGATTTCATCGAGTTCGAAATCGCGGGCCAAGCCGGGGGCTGGCAGGGCAGCAATCAGGGCAAGAAGAGAGATAGAAAGCCTGTTCATGGCCGTATCCTTGGGCTTGCGAAGCATCCGCTTCGCTGACGTTGTTCCATGTCTGAAGAAAGGACCAAAGCCCCTCCGCCGACGGTGAGATCGTCACCTCTGGCGGAGTTCCGCCTGCCGATGCGCGCCCCGCGCCCCGGTAAGGGTGATCACCTTGGCAGGTCTCCTGGCTCGCGGGTCGTGGCTTTGACAGGCCTTCCCGGGGTTTCGGCCCCAGTGGCATAATCTATCATCGCTCACCGCTTACAGTTGCGGGGGCAGCCGTGGAATTGCGCCGGTTGCCCGACCCGCACCACGTTCCCTTTTCATCCGGGCGCAAACCCGGAACCGAAGGCCCCTTCTGCATAGTCCCGCGCGCTGTGCTGTCAAGAGGGCTGATCTGGCCATGTCGCAAAGCCGTGTCACCCCGTCGCTTGTGCGACGCTTTGGGCGGTCGGTGGTAAAGGCGGGCGTGTTTGTGCGCCTTTGCAGCGCGTGCCAGCAGAATCGCTCAAAGCGACAAGGGCTTGGCGCAACCGGGATGGACGCCGGGCGCAATGCCCTGCACCATCAGCTGATACGGGCGCAGGGAGTGAGCAAATGATGGGTGATTTGGGCGTGCGGGATGCAACCGCAATGGCTGCATTGGTGGCGCGCGGTGAGGTGACGCCAACCGAATTGCTGGACGCGGCACTGGCGGCGGTAGCGGCGCGCAACCCGGCCATCAACGCAGTGGTTTTGATGCAGGAAGAGGTGGCGCGGCGGTCGATTGCGCAGGGCCTGCCGCGTGGGCCGTTCCGGGGGGTGCCGTTCGTGCTGAAGGATCTGGGCTGCGAAGCGGTGGATTTCCCGTCGCACAACGGATCGCGGCTGTTTGCCAACACCCGCTATGGCCGCAACTCTGCGATCTTTGACCGTATCCGCGCCACCGGTGTTGTCACCTTTGGCCGCACCACCTCGCCCGAAGGCGGCGTTGGCGCCACGACGGAAGCCGCGATTTACGGTGGCCCGACCCGCAACCCATGGAACCTTGACCACACTTCGGGCGGATCGTCGGGCGGGGCAGCGGCTGCGGTGGCGGCGGGCATCGTGGCCTTTGCGCATGGGTCCGATGGTGGTGGATCGGTGCGTATCCCAGCCTCTTCCTGCGGGCTTTTCGGCTTCAAACCCACCCGCGCCCGGCTGCCGGATGGCCCCTATGCCGGTGAAGGTTGGGCGGGCATGGCCATCGACGGCTTCCTCACCCGGTCGGTGCGCGACACCGCCACCATGCTGGACGCCTGCGAAGGCCCCGATCTGGGCGCGCCCTATGTCGCCCCGCCCTTGGGCCAAGGCCACGCCGCCGCCATTTCCCGCCCCCCGCGCCGGTTGCGGGTGGCGATCTGTGACACGACCTTCACGGGCGAAAAGATTCACCCCGAGGTGGCCGCCGCCGTGCGTGCCACCGCCCAATTGCTGGAATCCCTTGGCCATCATGTCGAACCCGGTCTGCCGGCGCGGGCGGACATCGGCCAGATGATGCGGGCCTGGACCGACATTGTCGCCATCGGCACCGCCTTGTCGATCCAGAACGGGCTGCGCGGACGCGATCTGACCAGCGACGACGTTGAGGGCATTGGCCGTTCGGCCTGCGCCCATGCGGCAACCATGGCCCCGACGCGCTATCTTCAGGCTGTTGGCGAAATCCACAACTTTGGTCGCCAGATGGCCAAGTATTTCGCCACTGGCCCCGATATCCTGCTTTCGGCCACCTTGTCCGAACCCCCCGCCCGCATTGGCCGCTTCAACCATGACCGCGATGATTATGTGAATTACCGCGTCGGGCCGGGCGGCATTTTTGAATACTCGCCGTTCTGCGCGGTGTTCAACGCCTCGGGTCAGCCTGCCGCCTCCTTGCCGATGGGCACCTCGGCGGGCGGTTTGCCCATCGGCATCCACCTGGCCGCCGCTTACGGGGGTGATGAAGAATTGATTGCCTTGTGCGCGGAACTGGAAGCGGCGCAACCCTGGGCCGATCTGCGCGCACCGATGGCGTCCTGATGGAAGGTTTCTGTTGCATGCGAGACGAACCCCCACTCAATATGATCAAAACAATCAGGAGCGAGTCGCCTTGACCCAAACCAACGCCGTGCAGGCCCGCAACGCGGTCAAGGCCTTTGGCATCGGGGATGCCGCCGTGCGCGCCCTGGACGATGTGTCGATTGATATCCGCAAGGGCGAGTTTTTCACCCTGCTGGGCCCGTCCGGTTGCGGCAAGACCACCCTGCTGCGCCTGATCGCGGGGTTTGAAATGCCAACCTCGGGCACCATCTTGCTGGATGGTCAGGACATCACCACTTTGCCGCCCAACAAGCGCCCGGTGAACACGGTGTTTCAAAGCTACGCGCTGTTTCCACATCTGACCGTGGCGCAGAACGTCGGTTTCGGGCTTGAAATGCAGGGTCGCCCAAAACGTGAGGTGCAAGACACCGTGGCGCGGATGCTGGCCTTGGTGAAACTGGAGCCGATGGCGCACCGCAAGACATCGCAATTGTCAGGTGGCCAGCAACAACGTGTGGCACTGGCCCGCGCTTTGGCCCCCAAGCCCAAAGTGCTGCTGCTGGACGAGCCGCTTTCGGCTCTGGACCTGCAACTGCGCAAGGAAATGCAGATAGAATTGAAGCGCCTGCAAACCGAAACCGGCATCACCTTTGTTTTTGTCACCCATGATCAGGAAGAAGCCCTGACCATGAGCGACCGGATCGGCGTCATGTCGGCGGGCAAGCTGCAACAGGTGGGCAGTCCCCGCGACATCTACACCCGCCCGGTGAACCGGTTCGTCGCCAGTTTCATTGGCGAGACAAACCTTCTGCCGGGCGTCCGCGACGGGTCGGCGGTGCGGCTGGCGGGGGGGCAAGCGATTGATCTGCCCGATGCCGCCTTGGCGCAGGGGCAAAAGGTGACGCTGACGGTGCGCCCCGAACAGGTACGGCTGGTCGACTTGTCGGACCCTATCGCCATCCCGGCCACGATCCAGAACTTGGTCTATTTTGGCACCGATACCCATTGCCACATGGCCCTTGCCGACGGCACTGCCGTGGTTGCCCGCCTTCAAAGCCCCGCCACCGGCGACGCCGGCCTGACCATGGGCGCGGCGGTGGCGCTGCGCTTTGCCCCCGGCTCTGTGCAAGTGCTGGAGGACTAGATGAGCCCCGCCGAGCAAGCGCGCGCCACAGCCTCCACCCGCAATGGCTGGCTTTTGTCGGCCCCGGCGCTGTTTGTGCTGACCATTGCCGCCGCCGGGCCATTGCTGATCGTGGTTGTCTATTCCTTCCTGACGCCGGGCAAGGATGGCAATGTCGTGTGGGAGTTTTCGACCAACGGTTGGGTCGGCATCCTGTGGTCGAAAGACATCTTCAGCGACGAATGGGTTCTGGCAGACGCGCATCTGACGATCTTCTGGCGTTCGGTCAAACTGTCCCTGATGACCACGCTTTTCGCCTTTGTCGTGGGCTTTCCCACCGCCTGGTTCATCGCAACGCGGCCGACAAAGGAACGGGCCCTGTGGCTGTTTCTGATCACCATTCCGTTCTGGACCAACCTTCTGATCCGCACCTATGCGATCAATGAGGTGCTGCGGAAAGAAGGGCTGATGAACACCGTTCTGATGGGCCTTGGGATCAGCGACACCCCGATCGATGTGCTTTACACCCCGACCGCGATCTTCATCGGGATGACCTATGTCTACCTGCCCCTGATGGTGCTGCCGCTGTTCGCCGCCATCGACCGCTTCGACATGAAGCTTCTGGAGGCGGCTTATGACCTTTATGCCAGCCGCTGGCAGGTGTTACGCCGGATCATCCTCCCCATCGTCAAGCCCGGGATCATCGCCGGGTCGATCCTGGTCTTTGTCCCGTCGCTTGGGGCGTATGTCACGCCGCGCGTCCTCGGTGGCGGCAAGCAGATGATGATCGGCAATTTCATCGAGCTGCAGTTTCTTGCGGGCAAGAACTGGCCCTTGGGGGCGGCCTTGTCGATGGTCCTTCTGCTGATCGTCACCGTGGCCTTGCTGGTCTATGTGCGTTACGCCAACCGGGGGTCGTCACATGGCTGAGCGGGAATTTCAGGTCGCCCGCCTGCCGGGCTTTGCCACCATAGCGATCATCGTCTTTGTGGCGCTCTATCTGCCGATCTTCACGCTGGTCGCCTATTCCTTCAACGCCTCGACCTCGCTTGCCGTCTGGGGAGGGTTCTCGCTGGATTGGTACACCAAGGCCTGGGCCAACGATCAGATCAAAGACGCCACCCTGCGGTCGTTGATCATCGCGAGCTTTGCCGCCGTGATTTCGACCACAGTGGCCACCATGGCGGCACTTGGCACGACGCGCCGCAGGGCGTTCAAGGGGCAAACCTTCATCTATGTGATGATCAACCAACCCCTGATGGTTCCCGAAATCGTGACGGCGGTTGCCCTGATGATCGTCTTTGGCCTCGCCAAGGTTTGGCTGACGGCAAACGGCATGGGCGCGCTGACCACCGGGCTTGGCTATCTGATCCTTGCTCATGCGGCCTTCTGCATCCCCTTCGCTTACCTGCCGATCCGTGCCCGGCTGGAGGGAATGGACCTGACCTTGGAAACCGCCGCTGCCGATCTTTACGCAACACCATGGCAAACCTTTCGGCGGGTTACCTTGCCCTTGCTGGCCCCCGGCATGATCGCTGGGGCGATGCTCGCCTTTGTCATCAGCCTTGATGACGTGGTGATCACCGAGTTTGTGAAATCCGGCGGGCAGGATACACTGCCAACCTATATGCTGGGCCAGATGCGGCGCCAGCTGACGCCCGAAATCAACGCCGTCTCGACCATGCTGCTGGGTTTGACGGTGCTGCTGCTGACCGCGTTCTTCCTTTTGACGCGCAAGAAAACCTGACCAACCAACCGGGAGACTTCTGATGAATAGATTGATGACGGCAACCGCCCTTCTGATGGCCACCACTGGCCTGGCCTCGGCCGAAGGGGTTTTGCAACTTTACAACTGGGGCAACTACACCAACCCAGAGCTGCTGACGAAGTTCGAGGCCGAGACCGGCATCAAAGTCACGGTCACCGACTATGACAGCAATGACGTGGCCCTGGCCAAGATCGAGGCGGGCGGTGCCGGCTTTGACCTTGTCGTGCCATCGGCCAACTATGTAAGCATCTTCAACGAAAAGGGTCTGACGGTGCCCTTGGACCTGACCAAGCTGCCAAGCCATGGCAACATTGCGCCGGAATGGAAGGATGTGGCTTGGGACGCAGGCCGCACCACCTCGATCCCGTGGCAGTGGGGGACCGTGGGGATTGCAGTCGATACTGCGGTCTACGCCGGTGACATCAACACCAGCGCCGTCTGGCTGGAGGTTCCGGACGAGTTGAAGGGCAAGATCAACATCGTGCCCGAGATGATGGATATCGTCACCCTGGCGACGATGTACTACGGCGGGGAGCCTTGCAGCGAAGACCTTGAGGTGCTGAAAAAGGTCCGCGACGGGCTGATGGCGGCCAAGCCGAACTGGATCGCCATGGATTACGGCGCGACAGAAAAGATGTCGAACAAGGACTGGGCGGCGAGCGTGAACTGGAACGGCTCGACCATGCGCATCCGCGGGGCGGTGCCGACCGTGGCTTACGGCTATCCCAAGGAAGGCTACACCCTTTGGATGGACTCTGTCATGCTGCTGAAGGACGCGCAGAACGTCGAAGAAGCCTATGCCTTCATGGAGTTCATCCTGAAGCCCGAGAATGCGGCGCTGATCTCGAACTTTGCCAAATACGCCAACGGGATCACCGGGTCCGAACCCTTCATGGACCCCGCGATGGCGACTGCTCCCGAAGTGATCATCCCCGAAGAGCACAAGGCCAACGGTGTCTTCTTGCCGACCTGCAGCGAAAAATCGCGGGAATACATGACCGCGATCTGGACCGAATTGCAGAAGTGATCCAGCGGCGGCGCGGGGGCGAAAAGCCCCCGCGCCATTTCCATAAGCGCTGACGCGCGGCGGGGGGCTGCCGCCCCCTGTCGCATTTGCGCAGGGCAAATTCTGCCCCCGCGGATATTTGGGCCAATGTGAAAGGGCTTGCGATGGGTTTGACGGAACTGTCGGCCTCTGATCTGTCGCGGCGTATTGCGGCGCGCAAGGTGGCGCCTTCGGAGGTGATGGCGGCGCATCTGGACCGTGTTGCGGCGAGGAACGGGGCGGTGAATGCGGTGGTGTCGTTGCGTGACCGCGAGTCGCTGATGGCTGAGGCCCGGGCGGCGGATGATGCAGAGCCTGTGGGCTGGCTGCATGGGCTGCCGATGGCGGTGAAGGATTTATGCGCAACAAAAGGGTTGCGGACGACCTGGGGCTCGCCTTTGTTTGCCGATTTCATTCCCGACAAGGATGATCTTCTGGCGGCCCGGATGCGCCGGGCGGGCGCGATCTTTATCGGCAAGACCAACACGCCGGAATGGGGGCATGGCAGCCATTCCTTCAACCCGGTGCATGGCGTGACGCGCAATCCCTATGATCTGGCGCTGACGGCGGGCGGGTCGTCAGGCGGCGCAGCGGCGGGTTTGGCCACCGGGATGCTGCCGGTGGCGGACGGGTCCGATATGATGGGGTCTTTGCGCAATCCGGCGGCGTTTTGCAATGTTTACGGCTTTCGCCCGACCTGGGGTCTGGTGCCCGCCGATGCCGAGGGCGACCGTTTTCTGGCGACACTGTCCACCGAAGGCCCGATGGGGCGCACGGTTGAAGATGTGGCGCGGTTGCTGACGGTGCAGGCAGGGGTGAACCCCGAGGTGCCATTCGGGCGTGCGGGGGCGGATTTCGGCAGCCCGCTTGACATCGACCTGAAGGGCAGGCGCATCGCTTGGGCAGGCGATTGGGGCGGGGCCTATCCGATTGAGCCGGGGATTTTGCCGCTTTGCGAGGCCGGGTTGGCCGTGTTCGAAGCGTTGGGCGCGCATGTGGAGGCCATTGCGCCGCCCTTCCCCGCCGCGCAGTTGTGGCGGGCCTGGACCACACTGCGCGCCATGCTGAACGCGGGCGGCATGAAGGCGCTCTATGATGATCCGGTGAAACGGGCGCAGATCAAGCCGGAAACCATCTGGGAGATCGAGCAGGGTCAGGGTCTGACGGCGCAGATGGTCTATGAGGCCAGCACCATCCGCAGCCGCTATTACGCCCATATGGCGCGACTGTTCACCCGGTATGATGCGGTGGTGTTGCCCTCGGCGCAGGTCTGGCCGTTTCCGGTGGAATGGCGCTGGCCTGCCAGCATCAACGGCGTGGCGATGGACACCTATCACCGCTGGATGGAGGTTGTGATCCCGGTCAGCCTGATCGGCCTGCCGGCGCTGTCGGTTCCGGTGGGGTTTGGGCCGCAAGGCTTGCCGATGGGGATGCAGATCGCCGGAGCGGTGGGTGCGGATGCGACCGTTCTGGCCATGGGGCAGGCCTATCATCTGGCCACGGACTGGCCGGGTCGGCGCCCCCCCGCCCTATAGCCCGCTTGCGGTGCAGGTTGGGGCCGCCTAATCACATGGGAGGGGGGGGCGCGATGCTGATTTACCGGATATTGATGGCTTTGGCCCTGCCTTTTGTGCTGCTGACGCTGGCCTTGCAGCGCAAGGGGCCGCTGTCAGAGCGGCTGGGGTTGGGGGCGCCTCCGGTTTTGGGCCCTGCGATCTGGCTGCACGGCGCGTCCAATGGCGAGTTGGCCTCGGCGGCTTGGGTGCTGCGCGACATATTGGCGGCGCGGCCCGGTTTGCAGGTGCTGGTCACGGTGAACACGGGCTCGGCGCGGGCGATGGTCGCGGGCTGGGGCCTGCCGGGTGTGGTGGTGGCACTTGCGCCACTGGACACAGGCGGGGCGGTCGACCGCGTCTTGCGCCGCTGGCAACCGCGCACTTTGGTGATCATCGAGAATGAGCTGTGGCCGCAGCGCATCGCGGCGGCCCATGCGAAGGGCATTCCGGTGCTGGTGATCGGCGCGCGGCTGTCGGCCCGTTCCGCCGCGCGCTGGGGCAAGGTGCGGCGGATCATGGCGCAAACGCTGGCGCGGGTGACGTGGCTATCGGCGCAGGATCAGGCCTCCTTGGCCCGCCTGCGTGGTTTGGGGCTGCCCTTGGCGGCGGCGGGTCCGGTGCTGGCGTTGAAGGCTTTCGGCGCGGGCGATGCGCTGTCGCTGCCCTTTGCCACCCCTGCCCCGCGGGCGCGGGTCTTGCTGGCAGCCTCGACCCATGAGGGCGAAGAGGCGCTGATACTCGACGCCTTTGCTGCCACGCGCGGGCAGTTCGATCATCTGATCCTTGCGCCCCGCCATCCGCGCCGGGCGGCCGAGATTGCGGCGCTGATTGCCGCGCGCGGGCTGGCCTTTGCGCAGCGATCCAAGGGCGCGGTGCCCGATGCGGCAACGCCGGTGCATCTGGCCGATACGATGGGCGAGATGGATCATTGGTACGCGATGGCTGGCGTCTGCATCATTGGCGGCACCTTTGCCGACAAGGGGGGGCATACGCCTTGGGAGCCTGCGCGGCACAGCGCGACGATTTTGCACGGCCCGTCAGTGGCGAATTTCGCAGCCCCCTTTGCGGCTCTGGATGCGGCGGGGGGGGCCTTGGCGGTGACGAAGGCAACACTGGCGCAGGCGCTGGCGGGCATGGATGCGGCACGACAGGCGCAGATGGCGGAAATGGCAACGAATGTCTTGCGGCCGCAGGGCGATCCGGCGGCTTTGGTGGCGGCGATTGTGGCGGCTGTTCCGCGATAAACACAAGGTTGGCCGCCAGTTGCAATCATCGGAAAGAGGCAGGCCCGATGCTATCCCTTGGCCAAGGCTGCAAGGCGCGCGGTGATCTCTGACCGCAGCGGGCCTTCGCGCGGCACGTCGGCCAAAGTGGTCAGCAAAGCGGCATCCGGGGCCGCGCGACCACCGCCACCCCAATGCAAACCGCGCAGAACGGCCGTTGCGGCTTCAGGCAGCACCGCAGGCACCGCGTAACCCGCCAGATCCGCCCATAAAACCGCCCAGCACCGCCCCACCGTCCACGGATTATAGCCGCCGCCGCCCAACAGCAGCACCCGCGGGGCCAACGCGCGCAACCCCGCCAAGACCGCGCGATAGGCGTTGTTGGACAGGCACAGCCGCGACAGCGGGTCTTCGGTCAAACTGTCCGCCCCCGCCTGCAACACCACCACATCGGCACGGTGCGCGGCCACGCGCGGCAGGATCAACCCCTGCAGCACCGCCCGCGCCTCGGTGTCGTTGTAGCCACGCGGCACCGGCAGGTTGACGCAATTGCCCACAACGCCCAAAGCCCCGGTAAAGGGCCAGCGCCCCTCTTCATGCACCGAGATCAACAGCACGTCGGGATCGCCGGAAAACGCATGTTCGACCCCGTCGGCGTGATGGGCATCAATGTCGACATAGGCCACCCGCAGCCCGGCGCGACGCAGGGCCAGAATGCCCAAGACCGGATCGTTCAGATAGCAAAACCCGTTCGCCCGGTCCGGCAAGCCATGATGGGTGCCACCGCCCGGCACATGCACGGCACCCGAACGGGCCGAGGCCAGCAACTCGGCAGCCAGCAGCACCCCCCCGGCTCCGGTGGCAGGGCGGCGGAACATGTCGGCGAAGACCGGGTTTGACACTGTGCCCAGATGATGGCGCGCCCGCACGGCGTCGCTGACCGTGCCCTGCGCCTCGGCGGCCTGCAACGCCGCGATGTAATCGGGCGTGTGCCAGGCGGTCAGCGCCTTTGCCTTGGCGCGCGGGCTGGTGCGGTACTGCGTTTGGTGCAACCAGCCCATGGCGCCGCACAGGTCCAGCACCGTTGACACGCGCGGCACCCGCAGCGGATGTTGTCCGCCATAGCTGGAGCCGCGATAAACCTCTGATCCGATCAGAAGCGGGCCAATTTGTGTCATATTTGTCCCCATTCCCGCAACCAGACAGTAGCGCGCCGCCTGGATCGGGCAACACCTGCAATCGTGATCTTGCGGCATCTGGGCAAATCCCTTTGGGTGTGCGACAGATGAAAAAACAACCGCATGGGCCCAGATTGGCCCTGCCAAAAACACCCGCTGCAAAAACAATGCCCGACAGGCCCCCAATATGAAACAAAGCCTTCCTTTGGCCCCGGCCAAACCCATCCCTGCCGATTGCTCCGTTCAATACGGCGCCGTCTGCTGGCGCCTGCACCGCAGCAAGGTTGAGGTGTTGCTGATCACCTCGCGCGACACCGGACGCTGGGTGATCCCCAAGGGCTGGCCGATGGACGGGTTGACCCCGGCGCAAACTGCGACGCGTGAAGCCTGGGAAGAGGCCGGGGTAGAAGGCGCCGCGGCCGAGGCTGGCATTGGGCTTTTCCACTATGACAAAGTGATGTGCCCAAAGCCATCCGTGTCCTGCCGGGTTGAGGTGTTTGCGCTGCGCGTGGCCAAGATGAAAGACAAGTTCCCGGAACGCGGGCAGCGCCGCCGCAAGTGGTTTTCTGCTGAAAAGGCCGCGCGCAAGGTCATTGAACCAGAACTGCGTCATCTGTTGGCAAGCCTGTCCGACGGCGTGGGGCCTGTGACCGCGCTTGTAACGGCTTGATTTAAGGCGCAGCGTGACTAGGTGTGAACTGTCCAGAACAAGGGTCCTCTGATGATCCGCTATTCCCTGCGCTGCCCCAAATTCCACGATTTCGACAGCTGGTTTCAATCAGCCGAAGCTTTTGCCAGCTTGCAGCTTGCGGGCCATCTGGCCTGCCCAATCTGCGGTGACAGTGACGTCAGCAAAACCCTGATGGCCCCCGCCGTTCGTCCGGGTCGCACTGCCGGTCAGGGCGCGAAAAAGACCACTTTGACAGAACCCGCCAATGATGTTGAAGCCGCCTTTGCCGAAATGCGCCGTCAGGTCGAGGCAAACTCGGAATATGTTGGCCTGAACTTTGTCACCGAAGCCCGGCGCATGCATGAAGGCAGCATTGATGAGCGGTCGATTTACGGCGAGGCGAAACCCGAAGAGGCACGCGCCTTGCTGAACGATGGTGTGCCCGTGGCCCCGCTGCCGTTCATGCCCACCCGAAAGACCAACTGAATGACCGTGCTGATCACCGGGGCCAACCGCGGCATTGGCCGGGCTTTGTTCGATCTTTATTCCGCCAAAGGCGACGCAGTTCTGGGCACCGCCCGCGATGGCACCGCAGGCATGCTGGCGTTGGATGTGACCGACCCGCAGTCTGTCGCGGGGCTGGCGCGCGCGGTCAAAGGACCGCTGCATCTGCTCATCTGCAACGCGGGGATTTTGCCTGCATCCGGTGACGCGCTGGACACCGGCTATGCCCCCGCAGACTGGGCCGCAGGCTTTGCCACCAATGTGACCGGCGTTTTCCTCTGCATTCAGGCCCTGCTGCCGCAGTTGCGCGCCGTGCATGGCAAGATTGCCATCATCTCGTCCAGCATGGGATCGGACGCCCGAGCGCCGGGGGGAAGCTACATCTACCGCGCCTCCAAGGCCGCCGTGTTGAACCTTGGGCGCAATCTGGCGGTCGATCTGAGCGCGGATGGGGTGGCGGTGGGCATTTATCATCCCGGTTGGGTGCAAACCGATATGGGTGGTGTCGATGCCGACATCACCGTGGCGCAATCGGCCAACGGACTTGCCGCGCGGTTCGCGGCCCTGTCGCTGGCGACCACAGGGTGTTTTGAAGACCACACCGGCCACGCAGTGCCGTTCTGATCACGCGGCCAGCGGCGCTAGACTTTTTGCAACTTGGCGATGGCCGCCTTTTCATCGTCAGCCGTCCAGCCCGCCTTGAGCAAACCGATCAACAGCGGGATCACCGTGGGGTCCGCGCGCTTCAACGACTGCAACACTGCCAATGGGGCCGCCTGCACATAGGCCAGCGCCACATCGTCACTGTCGGTGAAATGCTTGTCGCGCAAATGTTCAAAGATCCGGCGCACCCGTTGGGCATTGCCGCCGATCTGCACCAGAAACGCCGCCAGCCCCTCTTCGTCCATGCTGGCCGTCATACTCAGCCCACCAAAGCGAAAGCGGTTGACCACAAATTCGGCGTCGAGGCCCATGTAAAGCTTGAAGGCATGGCCGGCGACATGGCCAATCTTCGAGCTGGACAGATCAACCGATAGATCGAGCCAACTGACCGGATCCAGCGTGAAGGCGTGGTTGTGGCGTGTGATATTTGGCGGCCAGAACCGGCACGGAGAGCCGAAACTGTTCACTTCCACCCCCGACAAGGCAGCAGGCCCCAGTGCCATTGCCACAGCCGTCAGGGCGTTCGAGGTGATCAGGTTGCCCTGCGAATGCGAATAGATCGGCGTTCTACTGCGATCCACCCCGCCCGTGCCGGCCAAAAGGCCATAGAGCGACCGGGTGGCGGCATTGCCTTCGACCAGAGTGGCGACAAAATCGGTCATTTGCAGCATCGGATAGGTCTTGCGTGCCAGTTGGAACAGTTGCGCGACCGCCGCCGCCCAATTGTCAAAACTCAACCCGACCCCGGCCTGAATGCCAGACAGCCGCAGCTTTTCCGCCACGCATTGCCCCAGATCCCCCCAAAGCCCATTGCTTTTGTTGAAAACGCCGATCACCGGGCAGCCCTGCAACAGCGACACCGCGCGCGCGGCCTCCATGTGATCGGCCGGGCTGTTGTCCATGCCATTGACAAAAATCACCCGGCGCGCCGGATTGAACCAGCTTTGCGTCAGCGCCTCGGGCGACAGGTAAAGTTTCACCTCACCATCGCGTGTCGGAACATCGCTGCCGGGTTGCATGTGAGGTGCTTGCATAATGTCATCCGTGCCAAAATCTTGCCTTTGAACTTAGGCAGACTGGCGGTGACTGCAAACCATTATCTCGGCAGGCACGCCGGAAGGTTGCGACGGGACGCCGTGGTCAGAGCGATCCTGCGATCCCCCAAGCGCCGATCGCAAAGCGCTGGCGCAGCCAAACGGCACCGCGCCAGCCGCCACCGCATCAGATCTGTTTTTGCGGCATATGCACGCGCAAACCGTCCACAGCATCCGTTACCTTGATCTGGCAGGTCAGGCGCGAGCGCACCGGATCGGGCTGCCAGGCGAAATCGAGCATATCCTCTTCCATCGCGTCTTTCTTTGGCAGCTTTTCGACCCAAGCCGCATCGACATAGACGTGACAGGTTGAACAGGCGCAAGCGCCGCCGCAATCGGCCTCGATCCCCGGGATGCCGTTGTCGCGCGCACCCTCCATCACGGTCAAACCGTTGGCCACATCCACCACATGCTCTTTGCCGCTGTGTTCGACATAAGTGATCTTCGCCATGCTTGCTTTCCTGCCTTTGCATTGCCCCAATGGGTTGTCGCTGACATAGGCCAGATTTCCCCCATTTGCCAGAGGCGGCACCGCAGCGCTTGCGGCACTAAGACTTTCCAGCCACAGCTTTTGCCGCTATGGTTGGCATTTGAAAAGCCCGAGGCGCAACCGGGCGGCAGTTCAGGCAGGGCATGACAAAAACGGTTCTTTTCGGTGGTGCGCTGGCGCTGATGCTGGCGGGGTGCAATGGCACGCAGGTGGCGGCCCCCAGCCGGGCCGATCTGGGGATTGAACTGGTGCGGCTGGACAAGGCCGGGCCACCGCCGGGGCCGGACGGGGCTTGCTGGGCCTCTGACACCACCCCTGCCGTGATCGAAACATTGACCGAACAAATCGTCGTGACCGAAGAGATCCGGGACGATGCAGGCCGGACAATCGCTCCCGCCACGTTTCAAACCAAAACCCATCAGCGCATCGTGCAACTGCGCGAAGAGGTCTGGTTTCGCGTCCCCTGCCCCGCTGACATGACCGTGCAGTTTGTGGCCTCGTTGCAGCGGGCGATGAAGGCGCGCGGGTTGTTTTTGGGGTCGGTGACGGGCGAGATGGACGCGGCCACACGCAACGCCGTGCGCCGCTTTCAGGCCGACCGGGGGTTGGACAGTCTCACCCTGTCGCTGGCCGCGGCCAAGGAACTGGGCCTGATCGCAACCGATCTGTCCGACTTATGACACCCACAGAAACCACCCTTCGTCAGGCAAGGTATGAGGCCGAAGTGTCACGCCAATGGGCCAACCAGCCTCTGGACGGTGCGCATGATCTGGGCCACCTGCGCCGCGTTTGGGCCAATGCCAAGCTGATTGCGATGGATGTGCCTTGTGATCTTGAAGTGTTGCTGCCTGCCGTGATCTTTCACGACCTGATCAACCTGCCGAAATCGCACCCCGACCGCAGCAGCGCCTCGCGGCTGTCGGCAACGGCCGCCTGCGACTTTCTGCGCGGGGATGGGTTTGCTGCGGAAAAACTGCCAGCCGTGGCCCACGCCATCACCGCGCACAGCTTTTCGGCAGCCATTACACCCGAAACACCCGAGGCCCAAGTGCTTCAAGACGCTGACCGGCTGGAGGCGCTGGGGGCCATCGGCATCGCCCGGATGTTCCATGTCGCGGGGGCCTTGGGCGGGCAGTTGTTTGACGCCGCCGACCCGATGGCGCAGCGCCGCCCCCTTGACGACCGCCGCTTTGCGCTGGACCATATCGAGACGAAACTGCTGCTTTTGGTGGACAGCATGCAAACCGCGCCGGGCCGCGCCATGGCCGAGGTGCGTGCCGATTGGGTGCTGTCGTTCCGCACAAGGCTGCTGGCAGAGCTGGGGTGATCTGGCGCAAATCCAGCCCTGACAAGCGTGATGACGCGAAGCAGATGGATATTTAAGCCAAGATGAAACGCAAAAGGCGGCAAGGTTTCCCCCGCCGCCCTTTTGATGTCAGCTCAAAGCTCACTCGATTCCCAGCGCCACAAAGCGTGGGTCGCCCTCACGCCGCACTAGCAGCAGGATCGATTTGCGGCCGGCATCGCGGGCCTCGCTCAGACGGTCTTCCAAATCGGACAGTTGCACCACTTTTTGCTGACCAGCCTCGACGATCACGTCGCCGGGCATCACGCCCTTGCCTGCCGCCTCTGACGCCGGATCAACCTGCGTCACGGCAAGCCCGGTGCTGCCTGCGGGCAATCTCAGGTCCGCGGCCACCTTTTCATCGACGGGCACCAGGGTCAGACCCAAAGCCTCGGTCTTTTGCGGCTCGGCGGGCGTCTCTGGGGTCGCGGCGGCATCAATCACGGCTTCGGCCTCTTCGCGGCGGCCCAGCGTCACGTCGATGGTGGTCTCAGCCCCCGCGCGCAGCACGAGAACCGGCACGGCATCGCCAATCGGGCTGTCCGCCACTGTGCGGGTCAGGTCTTTGACATCGCTGATTTCGCTGCCATTGAACGACAGGATCACGTCCCCCGCCAGCAAGCCCGCCTCTTTCGCCGGACCTTCGGGCACATCGGTGATCAACGCGCCCTTGGCCGCCGAAATCCCCATTGCCTCGGCCACATCGGGGGTCACGTCCTGAATCTTCACGCCCAGCCAGCCGCGCCGGGTTTCGCCAAATTCTTTCAGCTGCCCCACGACCTTGCTGACCACGTTGGACGCCATCGAAAAGCCGATACCGATCGACCCGCCGGTGGGCGACAGAATTGCGGTGTTCACGCCGACCACCTGCCCCTCCATGTTGAACAGCGGCCCGCCCGAGTTGCCCTTGTTGATCGCGGCATCAGTCTGCAGGAAGTCATCATAAGTGCCCTGCAATTCGCGCCCGCGTGCCGACACGATCCCGGCAGACACCGAAAACCCCTGCCCCAGCGGGTTGCCCATCGCCATCACCCAATCACCCACCCGCATGCCGTCGCTGTCGCCAAAGGCCACAAACGACAGCGGTTCCGGGCTTTCGACCTTCAACAGCGCGATGTCGGTTTTCGGATCTGTGCCCACCAGCTTGGCTTCGAGCCGTTTGCCGCCAAAGAACTCGCTCTCGATCTGATCTGCGCCTTCGATCACATGATTGTTGGTGACGATATAGCCATCGGCGGAGATCACAAAGCCCGACCCCAGCGCCTCGGACCGTTGTGGGCCGTTGCCGCCTTCACCTTCTGGCGGCATGAAATCCTTGAAGAAATCCTCAAACGGCGATCCGGGCGGCACCATCGGGCCGCCATCGGTGGCCTGCGCCACCATTGCCGAAGTGGTGATATTCACCACGGAGGGGCTGATCTGTTCGGCCAGATCGGCAAAGCTGTCTGGCGCGCCAAAGGCCCGAGCTTCGAACGCCGGGGCAAGCGCCAGTGACAGGCCAAGGCCCATCGCCAACATCAGACTGCGCGGCGCAAAAGGCGGCGCAGGGATAACCAAAGCAGTGGCACGTTTAGTCACGTCCGAACTCCTTCATGTTCCAACAGGGACCGTTCGGATCGGTCCCCGCACAAGATACTGCATCATGTAGGCAGCATCGGGCGCAATGCAAACCCTGACGTGCCGCCTCAATCTGTTGTGAACGAAGTTGTCACCCTGTGACCGCCGCGCCAAGCGCATTTGCCCGCATCGGCCAGCTTGCCCAGAACCGCAATGCCAAAGGGCCAGCGCGCAACGCTGGCCCTTTCAAGGTTGGATTTGGCGCTGGTTACGGCGCGGGCGCGACGGGGGCCTTTTCGGACCCCAAGTAATTGAAAAACTCCGAGTCCGGCTGCAACACGATCGACGAGTTGCCGCCTTGCAAGGCGCGTTCATAAGAGGTCAGCGACCGGGTGAAGGCGAAGAATTCCGGGTCGCGGCCAAAGGCCTCGGCGTAGATGCCGTTGCGGCTGGCGTCAGCCTCACCGCGGATCACTTCCGACTCCTTGCGCGCCTGTGACGTCACCTCGACCACAGAGCGGTCCGCCGCCGCCCGAACCCGCTGCGCGGCTTCGTTGCCGCGTGCGATTTCATCCGTCGCCTCACGCTGACGCTCGGCCCGCATCCGCGCGAACGTCGCTTCAAGGTTTTGTTCGGGCAAATCGGTGCGGGTCAGCCGCACGTCGATCACGTCCACACCCAAACCCGCCGCCTTGGCCTTGGCGTTGTCACGGATCAGGTTCATCAGGCTGGTGCGGTCTTCTGACAGCACGCGCTGGCTGGGAACCGAACCCAGAACCTGCCGGATTTCGGCCGAGATGATCTGGTCCAGGTTGGCCCGCGCGGCCTCCACGCCACCCGAACCCACGGCGCGACGGAACACCTCAAGATCGACGATGCGCCAGCGCGCAAAGGCATCGACCACAAGGCGTCGATCGTCCAGAGGCGTGATTTCCTTGGCTTGCGTCGGCAGGCCCAGAATCCGGTCCTCATAGCGCAGGACGTCTTGAATCAACGGGATTTTGAAGTTCAGGCCGGGCTGGTCAATCACTTGCTTGACCTCACCGAACTGCAACACCAGAGCCTTTTCGCGTTCATCCACGATGAACACCGACGACAAGGCCAAAGCAGCCACAACCGCCACAGCCGGAAGAATGTAAGCAGCGCGCATCAGTTTGCCCCCCCTGTGGTGGTGGTGGTGGCCGCCGCAGCCCCCGTTTGCATCTTGGACAGCTCATTCAGCGGCAAGAACGGCACCACGCCCTGACCGTTTTCACCATTGACACCGTCAAGGATGACCTTGTTCATGCCGCCCAAAACTTTCTCCATTGTTTCCAAATACATACGCTTGCGCGTTACCTCTGGGGCCTTGATGTATTCGGCGTAAACCGACAGGAAACGGCTGGCTTCACCCTCGGCGTTGTTCACCACTTGGGCACGGTAGGCCTCTGCCTCTTCCTTCAGCTGCGCCGCCTGACCGCGCGCGCCTGCTGTCACTTTGTTGGCATAGGCATCAGCCTCTTTTTCCAGCCGGTCACGTTCTTGTTGCGCCGCCTGCACCTGACGGAAGGCGTCGATGACCTCACGCGGCGGGTCGGCGCGGTCAAAGTTGACACGCACCACGTTGATACCGGAATCGTAGCTGTCCAGCGTCGCCTGCACCGAGGTTTGCAGATCGGCGGCGATGATGCCGCGGTCACGGTTCAAAACCGGCGCCAGTTCCGACCGCGCGATGATGTCGCGCATCGCCGATTCCGACACCGCCTTGATGGTGTCTTCGGGGTCGGCAAGGTTGAACAGGAAAATCGCCGGGTCCTTGATGTTCCAGACCACCTGGAATTCAATGTCCACGATGTTCTGATCGCGGGTCAGCATCAGCCCGTTGTCCAGCGCCCCGCCCTCGCCGGAGCCGATCCGGGTGGTGCGTTGACGCGAGTTTTCCACGATTTCGGCGGTGATCAGCGGCCAAGGCGCAAAGTTCAGACCCTCATTGCCGCTGCCGCTGTATTCGCCCAGAAACAACTCGACTGAGGCTTGTTCCGGCTTCAACTGATAGACCGACATATAGCCCCAGAAGCCCACCGCCAGCAGCGCGCCCAACGCCAGACCCTGCTTGGAAAACAACGGCCCGATCGGGTTGCCCTGCCCGCCGCCGGGAGCCGTTGGCCCACGCCCACGACCACCCATCAGCACGCGCAACTGTTCCTGACCCTTGCGCATCAACTCGTCAATTTCGGGGATCTGCGGCCCCTCACCGGGTTTGCGCCCGCTGCCGTTGCGCGGACGGTCTTGTTTCGGGTCTTCATCCCCCGAACCGCCGCCACCGCCCCATGGACCACCACTTCCCGCCATTTATCGACCCTTCCGATATTTCTTTGCTCTGAATTGGGCACAGTTTGCCGGAAAATCAAGCGATCAAGCCGATTATACCGCAGATGTACCCGGCTTTAACGTGTCCGCACCGGCTTGCGCATCGTCACCAACTCTTCGGACATGGTGGGATGCACGGCGACGGTGCGGTCGAAATCCTCTTTGGTGGCGCCCATTTTCACCGCAATCGCGGCCAGCTGGATCATTTCGCCCGCCCCCGGCCCAACGATGTGGCATCCCAGAACGCGACGGTTGGTCGCGTCCACCACCAGCTTCATCAGCACCCGGTCCTGCCGCCCGGCGAACAGGGTTTTCATCGGGCGAAACGCCGCCGAATAAATCTCCACCGGACCCAGTGCCGCCGCCGCCTCTTCCGACAGGCCAATCGAGCCAAGTTCCGGCTGCGTGAACACCGCCGAAGCGATCAAGACATGGTCGGCCTTGGTGGGCACGCCCCGGAACACCGTATCGGCAAAGGCATGGCCTTCGCGGATGGCCACGGGCGTCAGATTGATGCGGTCGGTCACATCGCCCACGGCGTAGATCGAAGGCACGGCCGTTTGCGACCATTCATCGACCAGCACTTGCCCCCTGCGCCCCACCTCAACCCCCAGCGCCTGCAACCCCAACCCCTCCGAATTTGGCAACCGGCCTGTGGCAAAGAGCACCAGATCAAATTCCGCCTCGCTGCCATCGGTCGCCACCGCGCAGATGCCTGTGGCCGTTTTCTCCAGCCGCATCACATCGGTGCCGCAGTGAATGGCAATGCCGCGCGCCTGCATGGCGTTGGCGACATGACCGCGCGCCTCATCATCGAAACCGCGCAGGATTTGCGCACCGCGGTAATACTGCGTCGTCTTTACCCCCAACCCGTGCAGAATACAGGCGAACTCGCTTGCAATATAGCCGCCACCCACCACCAGCGCCCGCTTGGGCAGGGTTGGCAGATGAAACATCTCGTTCGACGTCACCACAAGGTCCGCGCCCGGTATTTCGGGCACAAACGGCCGCCCGCCGGTGGCAATCAGGATATGCTTGGTGCTGAACTCCTCGCCATTGGACAACCGCACCCGGTGCGGATCAACGACCACCGCGCGGGCGTCATGCACCACCACGCCCGCGTTTTTCAGCGTGTTGCGATAGGCCGCTTCAAGCCGCGTCAGCTCTGCCTCCAAAGTGCCGCGAAACTGCGGCCAGTCAAAGGCCCCCGCCGTCACGTCCCAGCCATAGGCCCGCGCATCCGCCACCGCGTCCGGGAATTCCGATGCAAACACCATCAGTTTCTTCGGCACACAGCCCCTGATCACACAAGTGCCGCCCATCCGGCTTTCCTCGGCCAAACCGACGCGCGCGCCGCCTTCCGCCGAAGCAATCCGCGCCGCCCGCACCCCGCCAGAGCCGCCACCGATGACAAAGAGATCATAGTCAAAGCTCATCGCCTATTCGCCCATATCGACAAAGATATTGTCGGTCGGCGCAAACAAAATCCGGTCGTCGGTTTCCGACCCCGCATTGATGTCGCGCACCGTCACCCGCCCGTCACCATGGCCGATCACCACGATGTCGCAGATGTCGATGAACAATCCGTTTTCCACCACGCCCGGGATCTGGTTCAACACCAAGGCCAGTTGGCGCGGATTGCCGATGCGTCTCAGATGCAGATCAAGGATGTAGTTGCTCTCATCGGTCATCAAGGGCCGTTCGCCGTTCATCCGCAAAGTCACATCGCGGGCCAGCACGTCCATCGACACCAGCATCTCTTCGACCAAAGCCTTGGTTGTCTGCCAGCCGAAGGGGATCACCTCAATCGGCAAGGGAAATGCACCCAGCTGCTGCACTTCCTTGGCTGCATCCGCGATCACGATCATCAGATCGGACGCCGTCGCCACAATCTTTTCTTGCAACAACGCCGCCCCGCCGCCCTTGATCAGCGCCAGGTGCTGGTCAAACTCGTCGGCGCCATCGATGGTCACATCCAGCCACTTTGCCTCGTCCAGCGAAGTCACCTGTATGCCCACCTGCCGGGCCAGTTCCGCCGTGCGCATGCTGGTCGGCACCCCGACGATCTTCAAACCCTCATCGCGCACCCGTTCTCCGAGGCAGCGCACCATCCATGCGGCAGTGGACCCGGTGCCAAGCCCCACCTTCATACCGCTTTCCACGAAACCGACCGCGCGTTTGGCGGCCACGAATTTGGCTTTGTCGATGGGGGACAATTCGGCGGCCATGGCAATCTCCTATCCAGTCGCCCCGCGTTATAGGCAATGCACGCCACAGGGGCGAGAGGTGATTTGCAAGCGGCGTGCCAGCAGGGTTGCGGACAGTTTGATTAAAATTTGCGTTCATCTTGGCGAAAATATCCCACGGGGGAAGCCTGCATTGCTCTGCGCAATGCGGGCTGGGGGTGTGAAACCCCCTCTTTGCACCCGATACATCCCTTGACAGTTGGGCCAAGGCACCTAAATTGAGAATAATTCGCATTTTCAGAAAGCCGCCATGTCCCGCCCCACCCCAAAAGGCACCTTTACCCTACATGGCCGCGAGTGGCGCAATGACCGGGGCGAGGCCGCGCTGTCGGATGTCAACCGCAGCGTCAAGCTGCCCACCGGCTCGTGGCGACGGTTCATGGCCTTCGTCGGGCCGGGCTACATGGTGGCCGTGGGCTATATGGACCCGGGCAATTGGGCCACAAGCCTGGCGGGTGGGTCCAAATTCGGCTATACATTGCTTTTTGTTGCGCTTGTTTCCAACATTATGGCGATTGTTTTACAAGCGTTGTGCGCCCGTCTTGCCATCGCTTCGGGGCGCGATCTCGCGCAGGCCTGCCGCGACGCCTACCCGCGTTATATCTCGGTCCCGCTGTGGCTGGCGGCCGAAATCGCCATCATCGCCACCGATGTGGCCGAAGTGATCGGCACCGCCATTGGTTTGAACCTGCTGTTCGGCATCCCGCTGGAATTGGGCGTGATCATCACGGCGCTGGATGTTTTCCTGATCCTGTATCTGCAGAAGAAAGGCTTCCGTTGGCTGGAGGCCTTTGTGATCACCCTATTGGGCGTGATCGTGGTTTGCTTTGGCCTGATGATTGCGCTGGCCGATCCGAACTGGGGCGATGTCATCCGCGGCTTTGCGCCAACGGTCGAGATCATTCGCAATCCAGACATGCTCTATCTGGCCCTTGGCATTCTGGGAGCCACGGTGATGCCGCACAACCTTTACCTGCACTCTGCAATCGTGCAAACGCGGGACTATGGCAGCAGCCTGCCCGAAAAGCGTCAGGCGCTGAAATACGCCACCATCGACAGCACCGTGGCGCTGATGATGGCGCTGATGATCAATGCTTCGATCCTGATTCTGGCCGCCGCCACTTTCTATGTGACCGGGCGGAACGAGGTGGCAGAACTGGGCGATGCGCATCAACTGCTGGGCCCTATTTTGGGCGCAGGGTTTGCCCCGATGCTGTTCGCGGTGGCGCTGCTGGCCTGTGGTCTGAATTCCACCGTCACCGCAACTTTGGCAGGACAGGCGGTGATGGAGGGTTTCTTGCAAATCCGCCTTGCACCATGGCTGCGCCGCCTGATCACGCGCGGCATCGCGATCATTCCAGCCGCTGGCGTGACGCTGTATTACGGATCTGCGGGCACAAGTGAGCTGCTGATCCTGACGCAGGTCGTGCTGTCGCTGCAACTGTCCTTCGCGGTGGTGCCCCTGGTGATGTTCACCGCCGACCGCGCCAAGATGGGGCCGATGGCAGCCCCGCTTTGGCTGACCGCGCTGTCGGTGCTGATTGCGGTGGTGATCGTGGTCTTGAACCTGAAACTGTTGTGGGATTTCTTTGGGTGAGACGCGCCCGGACGCCCTTCCAGTGAAAGGGCGGCAGCGTCGAACGCCCCATCTGCAAAGATTGGGCCGGGCGGGGAAGACGATTCTTCCATCCCCAGACCGCCCTAAATCCCCAAAGCCAGCACCGCCGCCTTCACCTCGGCCAGATCAACCCAACCATCGGCATTGCCGTCAAAAGCCAGCACCGACACCACCCCGGCCTCATCCGCCGCATTGAAGCCGCGCAGCGCCTCGGCCTGACCAAAGCCCGCGATCTCTGCCTGATCCACAACCCCATCGCCATTGCGGTCCGCCGCCTCCAACAACCGCCACAGCCTGCCACGCCCACAGGCCGAAGCGGCGGCGGCCAGCTGCGCCACCGCACCCCGGTGCACCGCATTGTGAAAATCCAGATCCGCCAGATAAACCCGTCGCAACGCCCCAGCCCGCAGCGCCGCCCGTTCCAGCGCCACAAACCGCGCGATCCCGGCACGGTCGATGCCCGGCACCCCGCCAAAGCCGTGGATCAGATCAGCCGCCAGGTCCAAATAGGCCTCGGGGTCGGACTTCAACCGTTTCAACACCCCATCGGGCACCTCTTGCGCGAAGGCAAAGCCAAAGCCCAACCGCCACGCCCAAAGCCCCAACCACATCCGCATCATTTTGGCCTCTCACCGTCCTTTCACCAGCCATTGGTTAAATCCGCCTGAACGACCTTGCGCCCTGTGCGAAAAAGCGTCGGTTTTTGCCTGTTCCCCGCCCCGACTTGCGCCATAGTGACGGTGAACAGGAGACCCCGCATGTATCTGCTGCATTATTCCCCCGACACGGCCTCGCTGGTCGTCCGCATGATTCTGGCCGAACTGGCAGTGCCGCACCGGGCGCGACTGATCGACCGCGCGGCGGGCGAGTTGACCCAAGCCAGCTATCTGGCGCTGCACCCCCTTGCCAAGATTCCGGCGATGGAAACGCCGCAAGGGCCGATGTTTGAAACCGCCGCCATGCTGCTGCATCTCTGCGATGCCCACCCCGGCGCGCTGGCCCCACTGCCCGGTGCGCCCGACCGGGGGGCGTTTTTGACATGGCTGTTCTTCACCTCGACCAACATCCACCCGACGTTGATGCAGCTGTTCTACCCCGAGCGCACCGCCGGGCCAGACTGCGCGCCGCAGGTGCTGGCCCATGCCAGCGCCCATATGCAAACCCTGCTGGCGACGATTGACGCCATGGTCGCCCGCGACAAGCCCGACTGGCTGTCGCCGCACAAACCCACGCTGCTGGGCTATTACATCGCCATGCTGCTGCGGTGGCTGGGGCAGAATGCGTCCGACCATCCGGCGCATTTCGCAAGCCGGGACTATCCGGCTTTGCACGCCATCCTGTCGATGCTGGAAACCCGCCCCGCCGCGCAAACCATTGCGGCAGACGAGGGCCTTGGCCCCACCCCCTTCACCCATCCCATCTAGGACCCATCCATGTTCCTTTCCGTCTTTGACATGTTCAAGATCGGCGTCGGCCCGTCGTCGTCGCACACCATGGGGCCAATGGTGGCGGCGGCGCGGTTTCTGGATGCCCTGCGCGCCTCACCCTTCCATTTCCACGGGCTGCGCGGGTCTTTGCATGGGTCTTTGGCCTTTACCGGGGTCGGTCACGCCACCGACCGCGCCACCATTCTGGGGCTGGCGGGGTTTGTCCCGGCCACCTACGACGCCGCATTGGCCGAAATCACGCTGGCCGCGGTCCACGCCACCCACACCATCACCGCGCCGGGCCTGCCGCCGCTGCACTTCGATCCGACCAAGGATCTGACCTTCGACTACGGCCCCGCCCTGCCCGGCCATGCCAATGGCATGATCCTGAAAGCCACCGACGCCCAAGGCGACGTGATCTTGCAGGAAACCTACTACTCCATCGGCGGCGGCTTCGTTTTGACTGCGACCGAAATGGCCGAAGCCGGCGGCGCAAAATCCAAAGCGCGGGCCGATGTGCCTTATCCGTTTGAAACGGCAGATGAAATGCTGGAAATGGCCAAGGCGTCGGGTCAAAGCATCGCCGCAATGAAACGCGCGAACGAGTTGAAATTCCGCACCGCTGCCGAGTTGGACCAAGGCATCGCTCAGGTCTGGGGCGTGATGACCGCCTGCATCTCACGCGGGATGTTGGGCACGGGCATCTTGCCGGGCGGCCTGTCGGTGAAGCGCCGCGCCAAGGGCATCCATGACGCGCTGCTGGCGGAACGCGGGCTGAACATGACCGCCCCCCACACCATCAACGACTGGATGAGCCTTTACGCCATGGCGGTGAATGAGGAAAACGCAGCCGGGGGCCAAGTGGTAACGGCGCCGACCAATGGGGCGGCGGGCGTGGTGCCTGCGGTGCTGCGCTATTACCTTGACCATGTGCCGGGGGCCTCAACCGCGCGCATCGGGGATTTCCTGCTGACCGCCGCAGCGATTGGCGGCTTGGTCAAACACAACGCCTCTATTTCCGGTGCGGAATGCGGCTGTCAGGCCGAGGTGGGATCAGCCGCCGCCATGGCCGCCGCCGCCCTAGCCGCCGTGCTGGGCGGCACCCCGATGCAAGTGGAAAACGCCGCTGAAATCGCGCTGGAGCATCATCTGGGCATGACCTGCGACCCGGTGCGCGGTCTGGTGCAGGTGCCCTGCATTGAACGCAACGGTTTGGGCGCGATCAAGGCGGTGTCGGCGGCCAGCCTTGCGCTGCGCGGCGACGGCACGCATCTTGTGTCCTTGGATGTCTGCATTGAAACCATGCGCCAGACCGGGCGCGACATGCACGAGAAGTACAAGGAAACCTCGCTGGGCGGTTTGGCGGTGAACGTGCCGAATTGTTGACGGTAACAAGCGGCAGATCGGACCAGAAAAGATGGGGATGCGGGCCAAGAGGAAGCGCAAGCGGATCTTGGCTGTCGCTTTCAGGCATGCCCAACAGCGGCGCGCGGGTTAGGCCACCGAAATGAACACCGACCGCATCCTTCCGGGTATCATGCTGATGCTGGCCTTTTGTGTGCTGGCACCCCTGCTTGATGCTGCCTCGAAACTCGCCACCGCCACCATCCCGGTGGGCCAGATCACCACCGCCCGCTTTGTCTTGCAAGGCGCGCTGATGCTGCCGATTGCGCTGGCCATGCGGCTGCATTGGGCCGTCAGCCCGCGCGCGCTTGGCCTGCTGACGCTGCGCGCGGTGTTGTTGATCCTGTCGACCTACGGCTTTGTCGCCGCCGTGCAGGTGATGCCCATCGCCGATGCGCTGGCGATCGTGTTTGTCGAACCGTTCATCCTGCTGCTGATGGGCAAGCTGATCTTTGGCAACCCGATTGGCCCGCGCCGGATCATGGCGTCGCTGGTGGGCTTTGCCGGCGCTTTGCTGGTGATCCAGCCGTCGCTGGCCAACTATGGGCTGGTGGCGCTGTTCCCCTTGGGCACCGCCTTTGCCTTTGCCTTTTACATGCTGATCACCCAAGCCATCGCCACCGGCATGCACCCGGTCATTCAGCAATTGCACACGTCATTGCTCGGCGCCGCAATCTGTCTGCCGGTGATGCTTTTGGCCGAAGGCAGCGCAATTGCGTCGCTGGACCCGGTGATGCCGCAGGGCTGGGCGTGGCTGTGGCTGTTTGGCGTCGGGTTCTGGGCAGCGGCCAGCCATATGTGCATGACCATCTCGCTGCAATACGCGCCCGCCTCCACCCTTGCGCCCCTGCATTATCTTGAAATCGTTACCGCCGTTGCCATCGGTTACTTTGTGTTTGGCGATTTCCCCAACACGCTGACCTGGGCCGGGATCACGATCATCGTTGCCTCGGGCCTGTACATCATCCACCGTGAGCGCCTCACCGCAACCCAAGCCCGCGCAGAACGGCGGGCAACTGCCGCAGCGGTGCAATGACCAGCATGCGATCGGCGTCAAAGCGCAGGCGGACGCGGGCGGCTGATGTTGCGTTCGAGGTGCCAATCATCCCATCCGGGGCAAAGCGCAACCCGTTGATGGGCCAGCGCAGACCCTCGCTTTCGCCGCCCACCGCCCCCATCGGAAACAGCGACAACCGTGTGCCCACGGGCAGGGTCAAAGCCATCTCACGCGGGGCGAGAAACGTCACATCCTGCGGCGACAACACCAGACAACGGCGGTCTGGATGCCGCACCAGCGTGTTCAAAACCGCCAACCCGTGATCCAGCCGGGCCCCTGCGAATCCCAGTCCCAGCACAAACGGCGCGCGGATCGACCGCAGCGCCTTGTCGAAATCGGTGGTGTCTTGTTCCGCAATTGGAAACAGCCGCCCCGCAAGGCGTGCCCGCGCCGCGTCGCTGATGGAATCGAAGTCTCCGATCACCGCTTGTGGCTCTGCCCCCAGCGCCAAAAGCCGGTCCGCACCGCCATCCGCCCCAACGATCACAGGGGCAAACCGCATCGCCCGCCGCAAGGCCGCCGCACCAAAAGGGCCGCCACCGCACAGCGTGACCCCCTGCAAAGATTCGACAATCATCTGATTCACGCGGATACTGTTCTCTCAATTGCGGCAAACGGCCTAGGCAGGAACACAATCAATCCTTTAAATTACCCTGTTTTGTCCATGGATTCGAACAAACCGAAGCACATATTGTTACGGTGTGGCAGTCATGAGGCGTGCATCCGATGATCGGTGCGAGTAAAATCTTAACGGTATCCTACGGCACTTTCTCCTGTACTTTGGAGGGGTTCGACGAACCGTTCAACACGATGAAGGCGATTGCGGAGTATTTCCGCGATCTGGCCGCCGAAGACCGCTATTTTGGAGCCGAGCCGCCAACCCCCGACGCCGCCATGCTTCACCGCATCGCCGAACGTGAAATTCAGCGCCGGGTCGAGGCGAAAATTCAGGACAATGGCGTGATCTTGCGCACTGGCGATGCGATGGCCGAACCGGCCTTGCTTGCGCCTTTGGTGCAGCCTGCGCTGGCCGATGCGGCCGTCTCTGCCGACAGCGTCGCCGCCCGCCTGTCCAAACTGCGCGGCACCGCCGCACCCGTGGCCGAATTGGCCTTGGACGCCTATCACGAAGATCAGGATGCCGATGATCTGATCGCCACCATCGCATCGCCCCCCGCCGCCGCCGTTCAGGCCGACTCCGTGTTGGCAGAGATGATCGCCTCGCCCGAAGCATTTGCCGCCGAGTCCGAAGCGGCCACAGCGGAACCTGACGGGCAGCCCGGTGATCTGCCGAATTTGGACCTGTCCGATTTCAACCTTGCCGCCGATGTCGCCGCAGCCGCACAGATCGACACGGATGATCAGCCAGAAGATTTTGACGACCACGACGACCGGACTGACGCTACGGATGCCGAATCCTTGGCCGAACTGGAGCAGTTTGACGCGCGCTTGATCGACGACGACGATCAACCGTCCAGCGAAGCGGCAACACTTGACGCCCAGACGGCGGATGCGGCGCTGTTAGCGTCTTTGGGCGCCCTGATCGACCCCGACGATCAGGAATATCTGGATGACGATCTGGATGCGGAAACTCCCGACCCTGCGCCGGATCAGACCGAAACAAAGGCCAGTTTGGCCGCCGAAATGGCTGCATTTGTCGCTGCGCCAGCCGCAGACGACAGGGCCGAAGACCCCGCAGAACCGGGTCGCCTGCACCGCGCCCGCGCCCGCGTCATCAAAATCCGCCGTGCCGATGCGCCAGTTGCGGCTGAACCGGCACCTATTGGCGCAACTGGCCTGTTGTCGCCCGAGGCCGAGGCCGCCCTTCAAGCCGAACTTGCCGCACTCGAAGCCGAACTGGCACCGCCAGTGGCCGCACGCATTGACGAAGATGATCTGACCGCCGAACGGGCCAACCTTCAGGCAGAACCCGCCCTCGCACGCCCCACCCGGCCCACGCGCCCGGTGCGTGCAATCGCGGGAACAGCCCCCAAGCCGACCGAAATCGAAGATGCCACCGCCCCGGAACCGCGCAAACGGATCGAAACCGACGACGCGGATCAGGCCGTCAGCCGCTTGATGGCGCAAACCAACACCGCCATGGACGGCGTTGAAATCAAGCGTCGGCAGTCCGCGATGGCCCATTTGAAAGCCGCGGTCGTGGCGACCGAGGCCGACCGTCAGATCGCCCCCGCCCAGCCCAAAGCCGACCGCATCGACCCCTACCGCCATGATCTGGAAAGCGTTGTGCGCCCGCTGCGCGTTGAAACCGCGCCAGCAGACCGCCCACAGCCTTTGGTTCTGGTCTCGGAACAGCGCATTGATCGCAGCCCCAAAGCCCCGGCCCCGGTTGTCGCTGCCCCGGTCGTCCATACCTCGGTCGTCGATACGCCGCGCGTGGTGGCCCCGGTCCGTCCGCGCCGGATCACTTCCGGCAGCCAGGCGATTGCACTGCACGCCGATTCGCTGTTGGGCCTGCCGCAGGATGATCTGGAAGACGACACCGAGAACGACACCGAAGCCGCGCGCGCCGCCAACCTGTTTTCGGATGCCGAAAGCTTTGGCGATTTCGCCGACCGGCTGGGAGCCACCGAACTGCCCGACATGCTGGAGGCCGCCGCCGTCTATTGCGCGCAAGTGCTGGGGAGTCCGCAGTTCAGCCGCCCGATGGTCCTGAGCCAACTCGCCACCCTGCCCGAAGCCGCCGAGTTCAGCCGTGAAGACGGGTTGCGGGTGTTTGGCACGCTGATGCGTCAGGGCCGGATTGCCAAGATCAAGCATGGGCAGTTTGCGGTGACGGATCGTTCGCCCTTGCTCGCCGAAGCGCTGCGCACCGCAGGCTGATTGTGCGATCAGATCAGGGTCAAGGCTGCCACTTGAACCCTGACACAGGCGGGACTGCGCAAGCGTCCCGCCTGTTTTCAGTCTTGCGGTGCGTCCGGGTCAGGCTGCCCCACCCCGATGAACACGCGCTTGAACGGCACTATCCAGCCAAATCCCAGCACGACATAGGCCGGAACCTCCAGCCACATCGGCAGGCGCGCGATGGAATTCATCAAGCTGACCGCCACCACGACATAGGCGGGCATCACCACCAAAAGAACGAACAAAGACAACCGTCTGCGGGCTTTGTAACTGAGTGCCATACCGTCTCCTATGGTCGTCAATCCGCGAAAGGGTCGGTGACAAGAATGGTGTCTTCCCGCTCCGGCGAGGTGGAAAGTAGGGCGACCGGGCATTGAATCAACTCTTCAATCCGGCGCACATATTTGATCGCCGCACCCGGCAGTTGCGCCCAGGACCGCGCACCTGCGGTGGTTTCGGACCAACCTTCCATTTCCTCATAGATCGGGGTGCAGCGCGCCTGTTGATCGGCGGCGGTCGGCAGATAATCCAGCCACACCCCGTCCAACTCATAGGCCACGCAGATTTTCAGGGTCTGGAACCCGTCCAGCACATCCAGCTTGGTCAGCGCAATGCCCGACACGCCACTGGTGACGCAGGTCTGGCGCACCAGCACCGCATCGAACCAACCGCAGCGGCGCTTGCGCCCGGTCACGGTGCCGAACTCATGCCCGCGCTCACCCAACCGATCCCCATCGGCGTCAAACAGTTCTGCCGGGAACGGGCCTTCGCCCACGCGGGTGGTGTAGGCCTTGACAATGCCCAGCACGAAATCAATGGCATTCGGACCCAGCCCGGTGCCGGTGGCCGCCTGCCCCGCGATGACGTTCGAAGAGGTCACAAAGGGATAAGTGCCGAAATCAATGTCCAGCAGCGCCCCCTGAGCGCCTTCAAACAGAATCCGTTTGCCCGCGCGGCGCACGTCATTCAGCACTTTCCACACCGGCTTGGCATAGGGCAAAACCTGCGGCGCAATCGCACGCAGGGCGTCCAGCAAGGCGGCGCGGTCAATTGGCTCAATGCCCAAGCCGCGACGCAGCGCGTCATGGTGGCCCATCAACCGGTCCACCCGCGCCTCGAGCGTGGTCTCATCGGCCAGATCGGCCACACGGATGGCACGACGGCCAACCTTGTCCTCATAGGCCGGACCAATGCCGCGCCCAGTGGTGCCGATCTTGGCAATGCCGACGGACCCTTCACGGGCCCGGTCCAATTCGCCATGGATCGGCAGGATCAGCGGCGCATTTTCCGCGATCATCAGGTTTTCGGGCGAAATCTCGACGCCTTGGGCGCGCAGCTTTTCGATCTCCATGATCAGATGCCATGGGTCCAGCACCACGCCATTGCCGATCACCGACAACTTGCCACCGCGCACGATGCCAGAGGGCAGCAGCGACAGCTTGTACACCTTGCCATCAATGACCAAAGTATGCCCGGCATTGTGGCCGCCTTGAAACCGCGCGATCACGTCTGCCCGTTCGGACAACCAATCGACGATCTTCCCCTTCCCCTCGTCACCCCATTGGGCGCCGACGACGACAACATTGGCCATGGCATATCCTTCGCATTGCAGAAAAACCGTCATACCCATAGCGACACACGCGCGCCTGCGAAACCGCTAAATGGCCGCAGGACTGGACAGAGCGCCCCGGATGCGCGACCAAAGGCCAGACGAGGGGGCGAACATGGGCATTTTTCCGCGCGGCATCGGGGCGTCTGGCAGCCTTTTGGTCGGCGCCATCGTTGGCGCGCTGATCTGGGTGCCGATCGATTTCGGCATCCAGACCTTGCAAAACCCGCCGCTGAACCTGTGGCCGGGCATATTGGCGCTGTCGGTTGTGCTGGGCATCGGCCTGTCTTCGAGCATCATCCGTCAGCGCATTTCAGGACAAGCAACCGTGGACGAGGGGCAGGAACAATGCTGATGTATGTGACACTTGGATCAAACGACATTCCCCGCGCGCGGCGGTTTTATGATGCGTTGATGCCCACTCTGGGGCATATCCTGCGCCAAGGCGACGAGACCGAGCTGTGCTACGGCCCCCCCGGGGAAGCTGGCCTTTGCCTGTGGATCGACACCCCCTTCAACGGGCAGCAAGCCAGCATCGGCAACGGCTCCATGCTGGCCTTCACGGCAAGCAGCCGCAGCGCTGTCGATGCCTTCCACGCCGCAGGCCTCGCCCATGGCGGCACCGACGAAGGCGCACCGGGCCTGCGCAAATACGGCCCGCATTTCTACGCCTGCTACCTGCGCGACCCCGATGGCAACAAACTATCGGCCGTCTGTGAGACCCCGGCCTAGCGCTTCAACTTGGCGAAAATATCCCCGCCGGAGGCTCTTTTATCCGCCAAGGGCCACCGGCTGCCGGATTGAACCCCATCCGTTTGGATATTTGAGCGCAGAGGCAGGCTTGCGCCCCAGCCAAGGGCTTGCGCCTCGGACCACATCCGCCTAGATACCCGCAGTCCCTTTGGAAAGCCTGACCGCATGGAAAACGTCGTTCTCACCATCCACCTGATCCTCGCCCTGCTGTTGATCGGCGTGGTGCTGCTGCAACGGTCGGAAGGTGGCGGTCTGGGCATGGGCTCGGGCGGCGGTGGCGGTGCGATCTCGGGCCGGGCTGCGGCAACGGCCTTGGGCAAAGTGACGTGGATTTTGGCGATCGGGTTTATCATCACCTCGATCACCCTGACCATTCTGGCGGCGCAATCGACATCGACCGCCTCGGTCATTGACCAGTTGGGCGCGCAACAACCGGCACCTGCAGCCCCTGCCGCCTCCGATCTCGGTGCGGTGCCAGCGACGCCCGTGCCCAGTGACGCGCCGGCAACGCCCCCGGCAGCCACAGGTCCGATCGCACCGCCCGCCTCGAATTGATACCAACTGTTGGCGCGCAACACTGCAAACCAACTGCATCTTGCGGTCGGGTTGCGCAATCGGCTGTCTTAGGCTATTGCTCAACTCCCGTGATGCCTCGATTCCAAACCACCGAATCGATGCTGCTTTAACCATACACGGGGGCTCTCATGGCACGCTTTATCTTCATCACCGGCGGCGTGGTGTCCTCGCTTGGCAAGGGTCTGGCCTCTGCCGCCTTGGGGGCGCTGTTGCAGGCCCGCGGCTATACGGTGCGGCTGCGCAAACTCGATCCCTACTTGAACGTCGATCCCGGCACGATGTCGCCCTTTGAACATGGCGAGGTTTTCGTCACCGATGATGGCGCCGAAACCGATCTGGACCTTGGCCATTACGAACGCTTCACCGGAGTGTCCGCGCGCCAAACCGACAGCATTTCCTCGGGCCGCATCTATTCCAACGTGCTGGAAAAAGAGCGGCGCGGCGATTATCTGGGCAAGACCATTCAGGTCATCCCGCATGTCACCAATGAAATCAAAGACTTCCTGCGTATTGGTGACGCCGAGGTTGATTTCATGCTGTGTGAAATCGGCGGCACTGTCGGCGACATCGAAGGCCTGCCGTTCTTTGAATCCATCCGCCAGTTCATCCACGAACGCCCGCGCGGTCAAAGCATCCTGATGCACCTGACCCTGCTGCCCTATCTGGCCGCGTCTGGCGAACTCAAGACCAAACCCACCCAGCATTCGGTCAAGGAATTGCAAAGCATCGGCCTTGCGCCCGACGTTCTGGTTTGCCGCTCTGAACACCCGATTCCCGACCGTGAATTGGAAAAGATTGCCCTCTTCTGCAACGTCCGCAAAGAGCATGTCATCCCCGCCTATGATCTGAAAACCATTTACGAGGCGCCGCTGGCCTATCACCGCGCAGGGCTGGATCAGGCCGTGCTGGACGCTTTCGGCATCACGCCCGCACCAAAACCGAACCTCGCGCGCTGGGAAGACGTGATGGACCGTCTGAACCATGCCGAGGGCGTGGTGCGGGTGGCCATCGTCGGCAAATACACCCAGTTGGAAGACGCCTATAAGTCGATTGCCGAGGCGCTGACCCATGGCGGCATGGCCAACCGCACCCGCGTCAAAGCCGAATGGATCGACGCCGAAATCTTTGAACGTGAAGACCCCGCCCCCTATTTGCAGAACTTCCATGCGATCTTGGTGCCCGGTGGCTTTGGCGAACGCGGAACTGAAGGCAAAATCAAAGCCGCCCAATTCGCGCGAGAAAAGAAGATCCCCTATCTGGGCATTTGTCTGGGCATGCAAATGGCGGTGATCGAAGCCAGCCGCAATCTGGCCGGGCTGACCAATGCCGGATCGGAAGAATTCGACCATGAGGCCGGAGAGAAACGCTTCACCCCCGTCGTCTATCACCTGAAAGAGTGGGTTCAAGGCAACCACGTCGTCACCCGCAAGGCCGGCGATGCCAAAGGCGGCACCATGCGTCTGGGGGCCTATACCGCGACCTTGAAGCCCGGCAGCCATGTGGCGCAGATTTACGGCACCACCACCATCGAAGAACGCCACCGCCACCGCTACGAGGTGGACGCCAAGTACATTGAATCCTTGGAGAAATGCGGCCTGATCTTTTCCGGCATGAGCCCCGACGGCCGCCTGCCCGAGATTGTCGAGGTCAAGGATCACCCGTGGTTCATCGGCGTGCAGTTCCACCCGGAATTGAAAAGCAAACCCTTCGCCCCGCATCCGCTGTTCGCAGATTTCATCAGGGCCGCGAAGGAAGTGGAGCGGTTGGTGTAGCGCCGCAGGGTGGGTCATTGACCCCTCATTCACCGCAAAGGCGGGCGAAAAACCCAACCTACCCCTGAATTGGTCGATGCACCGATTGATCGTCGGCAGCCCCCCGCGCGTTGCGTTAACCCTTCCCCCAGCGCGCGCCGTGTCGGGACGGTTACCCGACGCATACCCCACGGCAACCCCACGCATACCTCACACCAAATTTCCAACCATTTCCAAGCGTTAACCCCGATTCCCCAGCCAAACCAGCTGCCCCCTTCCCCCCATCCAAATCCCGGCCTATAAACCCTGATGCTGTCGTACCAACATCTTTTCCACGCCGGGAACCTGGCCGATGTTCAAAAACACGCGCTGTTGGCGTGGTGCTTGGATTATTTGACGCAAAAGGACAAACCGCTGACCTATATCGAAACCCACGCCGGGCGCGGGCTTTATGATCTGGGGGCGGATGAGGCGCTCAAGACCGGAGAGGCAGAGGCCGGAATTGCCATTGCCGAACAATGGTTTGCGCTCAACCACCCCTACCGCCAGCGTCTGGCCGAGGTGCGGTCCAGCTTTGGCCCGCTGGCCTATCCCGGCTCTCCGATGATCGCAGCACTGACCCTGCGCGATCAGGATACAATCCATCTGGCCGAACTGCATCCGCAGGAAATCCAACACCTGCGCGCGGCGATGGTGCCATGGAATGCGCTTATATATCAAAAGGATGGCTTTGACGTCGGCCTTGCCATCACCCCGCCAACGCCGCGCCGGGGGCTGATGCTGATCGACCCCAGCTATGAGGTGAAGGCCGATTACGACGCCATCCCCAAGCACCTGACCAACATCGCCCGCAAGTGGAACGTTGGCATCATTGCCTTGTGGTATCCGCTGTTGGTGGGGGGGCCGCATGGCCCGATGCTGAAGGCGTTGCAGGCGCAGTTCCCCGATGCCTTGCGGACCGAAGTGCGCTTCCCCCAAGTGCGCGAGGGCCACCGGATGGAGGGGTCCGGCCTGTTCGTGGTCAACCCGCCCTATGGCATGGACGTCGAAGCCGCGCGGATAGAGGCGATGTTCAGGCGGCTGTCAAACGCCTGATATCATAGGTGTTTCAGCAAACTTCCGGGGCTTGGCAAATGCCTCTGCCGGCCTTATTCTGACCCGATGATCGCAGATATCCTTCGCGCCCTTCTGGCCCCCGCCCCGCCCCGCCTGCCCGAGCCTGACGCCCGGCTTGCGCTTGCAGCCTTGTTGGTGCGCATCGCCAAAACCGATGGGCTTTACGCCGCCGAAGAAGTGGAGCGGATCGAAAGAATCCTGATGGTGCGGCATGGGCTTGGCCCGTTTGAGGCGGCGAAACTGCGCAGCGAAGCAGAGGATCTGGAATCCCAAGCCCCTGATACCATTCGATTTACCCGCGCCTTGAAGGCTGCCGTGCCGCTGGAAGATCGCACAGGCCTGTTGACCGCGCTGTGGTCGGTGGTGTTGGCCGATGGCTTGCGCGATGCGGGCGAGGATCAGATGATGCGGCTTTTGGCGAACCTTTTGGGCCTGACGGATGTGGAGTCCGGACTGGCCCGCCAGCAGGCCGCCCGCGAATGATCGCAAGCCTTGGCATGTATGACCGCGCCGAAACCGCCGGTGCAAATGATCGGCTGTGGGCGGGGATCCGGGACCGCTTGCGCCGCAATGGCATCGCCGCCCCGGAAACGCTCACCCGGGGGGCGCGGGCCTATTGGGATGCGTGGACCGACCCCGATCTGACCTTTTCGCAAACCTGCGGTTATCCGTTTCGGGCCAGATTGCACGATCAGGTCACTCTGATCGGAACCCCCGATTACGCCCTGCCCGATTGCCCGCCCGGCCACTACTATTCGGTCTATGTCGTCCGCCGCAGCGATCCGCGTGCGCAGCTTTCCGACTTTGACGGTGCCAATTTTGCCTATAACGAGCCGATGTCGCAGTCGGGCTGGGCCGCACCGCAGACCCATGCAGCGGCTTTGGGACTGCGCCTGCCACCCGGTCTGGAGACAGGTGGCCATCTGTTTTCGGCACTGGCCGTGGCCGAAGGGCGGGCCGATCTGGCCGCGCTGGATGCGGTGACTTGGGAAATGCTGCACCGCCATGAACCCTTTGCGCAAACGCTGCGGGTCATCGGGCGCACCGATCCGCCGACGCCAGTGCTGCCTTATATCGCGGCCAAAGGTGCCGATGTGGACCTGTATTTTGACGCCATCCAGACCGCCATCGCCGCGCTGACACAAGCTGACCGCGACGCCCTGCTGTTGCGCGGCGTGGTGCGAATCGCGGCCGAGGTTTATCTCGCCGTGCCCAACCCGCCAACACCTGACCAGATTGCGCATAAAATCTGATAAAATTGCCCATCCGGCGGGCGCAAAGCGTCTGAAATGTCGTTGCAAACCCGCCATTTCTGCGTCCTACTTGAACACTCACCCAAAACCAAGGCCGCCCCGTGATCGAACCCTCCAAAGACACTCCAGTCATCGCCATCCATGACTTGCACAAAAGCTATGGCAGCCTTGAGGTGCTGAAGGGCGTCGATCTGGTGGCGCCGCGGGGTCATGTGGTTTCGCTGATCGGGTCGTCTGGTTCGGGCAAATCCACCTTGCTGCGCTGCTGCAATCTGCTGGAAGACAGTCAGGCCGGTGAGATTGTGTTTGAGGGTGAGGCCGTGCGTTGGAAGGGTCAGGGCCTTGGCCGTCACCCGTCGGACCGCGCACAGGTGACGCGGATGCGCACCAATCTTTCCATGGTGTTTCAGCAGTTTAACCTGTGGTCGCACATGACGATTCTGCAAAACGTCATGGAGGCCCCGGTGACCGTGATGAAACGCGACCCCAAGGAAGTCGAGGAAAAGGCGCGCGGCTATCTGGCCAAGGTGGGCATTGCCGACAAGGCCGATGCCTGGCCCGCGATGCTTTCGGGCGGTCAGCAACAACGCGCGGCCATCGCGCGGGCGCTGTGCATGGAACCCCGCGCGCTGTTGTTTGACGAACCCACCAGCGCCCTTGACCCGGAACTGGAACAGGAAGTTATCAGGGTGATCAAGGCCTTGGCTGACGAAGGCCGCACCATGATTCTGGTGACCCATGACATGAAGCTGGCGGCCGATGTATCGGATCACGTCGTTTTCCTGCACATGGGCAAAATCGAAGAGCAAGGCCCTCCGGCCGAACTTTTCAGCAATCCTAAAACCGACCGCCTGCGTGGCTTTCTTTCCGCGGGCGGTTCACGCTAAAGCGCGTTGCCATCCCTCGTTTTCGACCGGGTGATGGCAACCGCAACGCTCAAAGACTGTACTTGTCTTGGATTTCAGACAATCTGAATGTGATTGAATGCCATCCGCTCTAAAACCAACGGACCTACCAAACAGGGGACTACAATGAAAAAACTGCTTCTTGCGACCACTCTGCTGGCTCTGACTGCGGGCTTTGCTTCGGCCCAGGTCGTGCGTCTGGCGACCGAGGGTGCCTATCCTCCGTTCAACTTCATCGACGACAAGGGCGAAGTCGCGGGTTTTGAGCGTGAATTCGGGGACGAAATCTGCAAACGCGCCGCTTTGGAATGCACCTGGTCCACCAATGAGTGGGACAGCATCATCCCGAACTTGCAGTCGGGCAACTACGACGTGATCATCGCCGGCATGTCGATCACCGATGAACGCTCCAAGGTCATCACCTTCTCGGACAACTACTATCCGCCAGCCGCCTCGGCCTATGTCGCCGCAGCCGCTGATGCCGACATCACGACGGGTGTGGTTTCCGCGCAGGTTTCGACGATCCAAGCCGCTTATGTTGCCGAATCCGGCGCGACATTGCTGGAATTCCCGACGCCCGACGAAACCGTTGCTGCCGTGCGCAATGGCGAGGCTGCGGCCGTGTTTGCCGACAAAGACTACCTGCGCCCCTTCGTGGACGAATCCGCCGGCGCGCTGATGTTTGTCGGTGAAGAAATCTCGATCGGTGGCGGCGTGGGTCTTGGCATGCGCCAGTCCGACACCGAGCTGAAAGGCAAGTTTGACGCGGCCATTCAGGCGATGAAAGCCGATGGCTCGCTCAACATCTTGATTGAAAAGTACTTCGGCGTCGAAGGCCTGAAGTTCTGATCTGATCTGCCCCCCGGCGCAATCCGGGGGGCGCATCCCGCCCAACAGGACCCGTCCCGATGCTCGCAGCCTGCGCCGATCCCAAATCCATCGAGGGCCTGACTTGGGCAGTCTGCTACCTGACCTCGGGCAAGCACCTTGATTTCTATTGGTCTTTTGTCACCGTTTTGTCGCTGCTGGCCGTCACTGCTCCCGCGGCTATGGCCTTGGGGTTTGGTGGGGCGATGGCCGCACGCAGTCAGTTTGCGCCCCTGCGCTGGTTTGGCAAAGCCTACACCGCCATGGTGCGCGGCGTGCCCGACATTATCTATTTTCTGTTTTTCGTCATCGCGCTGGATCAAGGCATCGAATACCTGAACCACCTGCGCGTCTGCCCCGACACCAGCCAACCGGTGTTTCGCGGCCTTGAATTCCACGTCTGCGCCGAGGCCAAAGTGCCGCTGGCCACCGCGTCAACCTTTGTGAACCAAGCCTACGGTTTTGGCCTTGCCGTCATCACCTTTGCCATCGTGTTCGGGGCTTTCGTCGCCAACGTGATTTATGGGGCCATGCAGGCGGTGCCGCATGCGCAGTTGGAAACCGCCGAGGCCTATGGCATGTCGCACGGCCAGGTCTTTCGCCGCGTGCTGGTGCCGCAAATGTGGACCTATGCCCTGCCCGGCCTGACCAATCTGTGGATGATCTTGATCAAGGCCACGCCCTTGCTGTTTTTGCTCTCGGTCAAGGACATTGTTTATTACGCCCGCGAACTGGGCGGCACCAAGACCCAAGCCTATGACTACCCGCACCCGGACTGGCGGCTGTTCTACTTCCTTGGTTTGCTGGTGTTTTACCTTCTGATGACCAAACTGTCGGAAATCGTCCTGACCCGCATTTCGGACCGCCTTTCCAAAGGCCAAGCCACCGCCGCCGGTGAAGCCATGCGAAAGGTCACGAGATGAGCTGTTATCAAACCATTCTGGACTATGGGCTGCGGTCGATCGGCATTGGTGCAAAACTGCTGCCAAAGGCCGATTTCACCCTGTGCCAGCAGTTCACGCTGATCGGGTCTGGCCTGATCTGGAACGTCTATTTCGGGGCGCTGGCGCTGTTGTTCGGGTTCTTTCTGGCCAACGCTTTGGCCTTGGCGCGCATCGCCCACAGCCCGTGGTTGCGCAAACCGGCCGAGTGGTTTGTGTTCGTGTTCCGCGGCTCGCCTTTGTTCATCCAGTTCTTTCTGGCCTATGAACTGCTGGTCCTGCTGCCGCGCACCGGGTTCAACCTGCTGGGGTTGACCATTGAAACCTCGTGGTTGACCCGCGCTTGGGCCGGGGCGTTGATTGTTTTGTTCCTCAACACCGCCGCCTATTCGGCCGAGATCTTCTACGGCGCATTGCGGGCGATCCCCAAGGGTGATCTGGAGGCAGCCGAGGCTTATGGCATCACCGGCTGGACCAAATTCCGCCGCATCCAGTGGCCGACCATGCTGCGGCTGGCTTGGCCCAGCTATACGAATGAGGCGATTTTTCTGTTTCAATCCACGACCTTGGTGTTCTTCTCGGGATTTCCGGCCTTCGCACAGAGGGGCGACGCGCTCTATTATGCCAACTATTTTGCCGACAAGACCTTCAACCCCTTTATCCCATACCCAATCGTCGCCATGTATTTTGTACTGCTGACTTTGGCGGTGATCTGGGTGTTTGGCCGCGTCAACCGGCATCTGAATCGGCATCTGCCGCAAAACACCCGAAGCAGAATTCGCTTGCGTCCTCAACTGATACGCTAGTAAGCTTAATTTGATCAAATTGCGCGGCTGCCATGATGGCGGCTGCCGGGATCGGACAAAAAGGATAGGATCAAGGGCATGATCCGAAGCAACCCGGTGGCAATTGCCATGCAGGGCGGTGGTGTGCCTTCCTGATGTGCAATGATGAAAGACTGGCTGAGAAAGCATCCCGACGTACGCACGATTCGTGTGGCTGCGGCGGATTTGAACGGGCAAGCCCGGGGCAAGCGCGTGCCTGCGCGCTACGCCGATAACGTGGTCAAAAACGGCACGCGGTTTCCGTTTTCCGTTTTGAACCTCGACATCTGGGGCGAGGACATCGACGACAGCCCGCTGGTGTTTGAACAAGGCGACCAGGATGGCATCCTCAAACCAACCGAGCGCGGCTTCATGCCGATGCCATGGCTGGAAGCGCCAACCGCCCTGCTGCCAATCTGGATGTTCCGCGAAAACGGCACACCTTATGAGGGCGACCCGCGCCACGCCCTGCGCGCCGTCGTTGACCGCTTCAAGGCCAAGGGTCTGACCCCTGTTTGCGCGATGGAGCTGGAGTTCTTCCTGATCGACGACTCGGGCAAAACCATGCAGGTCCCGGCGTCTCCGCGTTCAGGCAAGCGCCGCAAGGCGGCCGAGACGCTGTCGATCCGCGCGCTTGACGCGTTCGACACCTTCTTCACCGACCTTTATGACGCCTGCGAGGCGATGGATATTCCCGCCGATACTTCCACCTCGGAAACCGGTCTGGGGCAGTTTGAGGTCAATCTGATGCATTGCGACGACGCCCTGCGCGCCGCCGATGATGCGTGGCTTTTCAAGATGTTGGTCAAGGGTCTGGCCCGTCGCCACGGGTTTGCCGCGTCCTTTATGGCCAAACCCTACCCGGAATATTCGGGTTCGGGCCTGCACACCCATTTCAGTTTGATTGATGAAAAAGGTGACAACGTGTTTGACTCTGGCGGCCCCAAAGGCACCGCCATGATGAAACATGCCGTTGCGGGCTGTCTGAACGCCATGCATGATTCCGCGCTGATTTTCGCGCCGCACCAGAACAGCTATGAACGTCTGGTGCCGGGCAAACACGCGCCAACTGCGATTGCATGGGGCTATGAAAACCGCACCGCCGCCATCCGCATTCCGGCAGGCAACCCGACCGCGCGCCGGATTGAACACCGCGTGGCCGGGGGCGACGTGAACCCTTACCTGATGTTGGCGGCGATTCTGGGTGCCGCTTTGGACGGCATCGAGAACCAGATGGAGGCGCCAAGCCCCATCGTCGGCAACGCTTATGCCGTGGAAAACCTGAAGGAAATCCCAACTTCATGGGAGGCTGCGATTGATGCGCTTGAAAGCTCTGACATCGTGCCGCGCTTTATCAGCCCCGAGTTGATCAAGAACCTTGTGTCCACCAAACGGCAGGAACTGCATTATATTGCCGAATTGAACGCCACCGAACTGGTCGAACTTTACCTCGACACAGTCTGATCCCTTGACGTCCCCCCTTGACCAAAAGGGGGGACGCAGCGCAGTCTTTACCACCTGTAGTTCTGGAAAACCCATGCTTATCGGCATCTTGCAAACCGGTCTGGCCCCCGACTCCCTTGTGGAGACATCGGGCGATTATCCTGACATGTTTGCGCGATTGCTGGCCGGGCATGGCTTTGAATTTCAGACCTTTCGAGTAATGGACGGTACATTCCCGGCATCGGTCAACGCGTGCGATGGCTGGCTGATCACCGGATCGCGCCACGGGGTCTATGAAGATCACGCCTTCATCCCGCCGCTGGAGGCGTTCATTCGCGCAGCCTACGCTGCCCATGTGCCGATGGTGGGCGTGTGCTTTGGCCACCAGATCATCGCGCAGGCGATGGGTGGAAAAGTTGAACGCTACCCCAAAGGCTGGGCGGTGGGGGCGACGGATTACGATTTCGACGGCAAGACCATCACCCTGAACGCATGGCACCGCGATCAGGTCACGGTCAAACCTGACAGCGCCAAGATATTGGCAACAAACGATTTCTGCACCAATGCGGCGCTGCTTTACGACGACCGCATGCTGACAGTGCAAGCCCATCCTGAATTTCGCCCCGAATTCATTGATGGATTGATGCAGACCCGGGGCAAAGGTCTGGTCCCCGACGCTGTGATGGCGGCAGCCGCCAAGCGGCTGTCCGATCCGCTTCAGGATCAAACCATGGCGGCGCAGATCGCTGCGTTCTTCAAGGCAAAACGGCCCTAAATCCCCGGCCCATCGGGGAATAACCCGAACCAACAGTGTGATAAAATGTCCAAATGGACCGACCAACTGCCTGAAGCAGCCCGCGAATACATCGGCAACCGCCGGGTGGACGAGGTGGAATGTGTGATCGGCGACATCGCCGGGGTGGCGCGCGGCAAGGCAATGCCCGCCGCCAAATTCGGCAAGCAGACCAATTACTACCTGCCCAACTCTATCTTTTTGCAAACCATCACCGGCGAATGGGCCGACAACCCGTTTGACGCCTTTACCGAACCGGACATGGTGCTGGAACCCGATTGGTCCACCGCCACCGCTGCCCCCTGGACCGCCGATGTGACGCTGCAAGTCATCCACGACGCCAAGGATCAGCTGGGCGTGCTGGTACCCTTCGCGCCGCGCAACGTGCTGCGCCGCATCGTCGATCTGTACGCCGCTCAGGGCTGGACCCCGGTTGTTGCCCCCGAGATGGAGTTTTTCCTGACCGCGCGCAACATCGACCCCAACCAGCCGGTGATCCCCCCCATGGGACGTTCGGGGCGGCGCGCGGCGGGCAAGCAGGCCTATTCGCTGTCGGCCATCGACGAATACGGCAAGGTTATCGACGATATTTACGACTTTGCCGAGGCGCAAGGGCTTGAAATTGATGGCATCCTGCAAGAAGGCGGTGCCGGGCAGATCGAGTTGAACCTGGCCCATGGCGATCCGGTTCGTCTGGCTGATGATGTGTTTTTCTTCAAACGCCTGATCCGCGAAGCCGCCCTGCGCCATGATTGCTTTGCCACGTTCATGGCCAAGCCGATTGCGGGCGAACCGGGATCGGCCATGCACATTCACACGTCAGTGGTGGACAGCAAATCTGGCAAAAACATCTTCTCGGGAAAAAAGGGTGAAGAAACCGAGGCGTTTTTGCACTTCATCGCCGGGATGCAGAACCACCTGACCGGGGCCATCGCCCTGCTTGCCCCCTATGTGAATTCCTACCGCCGCTATGTGCCCGATTTTGCTGCCCCGATTAATTTGGAATGGGGTCGCGACAACCGCACAACGGGCCTGCGCATTCCGATCTCTTCACCTGCCGGCAGGCGCGTGGAAAACCGTTTGCCAGGGATGGATTGCAACCCCTACCTTGGCATCGCGGCCACTCTCGCCTGCGGTTATCTGGGGCTGATGGAGCGCAAGAACCCGCGCCCGGAATTCGCCGGTTCGGCCTATATCGACAGCGACGACATCCCCACCAACATGGGCGATGCGCTGGACCTTCTGGAAGACGACAAAGCGCTGTGCGAGGTGATGGGCCCGGAATTCATTGCCGTATACGACTCGGTAAAGCGCAACGAATACAAAGAGTTCCTGCAGGTGATCAGCCCGTGGGAACGCGAACATCTGCTGTTGAACGTGTAAGATGAACCTGCTGCATGTGAACGATCAGGCCTGGGCCTACCCCCCCTCTTACTACGCCGCCACAGCCACGCCGTTGGCGCCCTTTCCTCAATTGCGCGGCGATGTGCGCGCCGATGTCTGTATCGTGGGCGGCGGCTACACCGGCCTTTCGGCAGCCTTGCATCTGGCGCAAAAGGGCTTTGATGTGGTGCTGCTCGAGGCGCATAAAGTCGGTTTCGGCGCCTCTGGTCGCAATGGGGGGCAGGTGGGGTCTGGGCAACGGCAGGATCAGATCTGGCTGGAAAAAGCGGTTGGCGTTGACCATGCCCACCGGCTTTGGGATCTGGCCGAAGACTCCAAAGCCTTGGTCAAATCACTGATCATTGATCACGCCATGCCGGTCAAATTCTACCCCGGTTTGGCCCATGCCTGCTGGACCGCGGGCCAAGTGCGCGACGCCCATGCCTACGCCGAAAAGCTGCAGCATGATTACGGCTACAGCCATCTGACGCCGCTGGACCAAGCCGGGATACGCCAACTGATCGGCTCGCCCGTTTACAAAGGTGGCGAGATTGACGGGGACGCGGGCCATCTGCACCCGCTGAATTACGCGCTGGGACTGGCGGCTGCGGCCTCAAAGGCCGGGGTGCGGGTGCATGAATTGTCCGAGGTGCACCACATCAAACACTGCGCAAAGCCTGTGGTAAAGACCGCTCAGGGCAAGGTGGTTTGCGATCAGGTCATCTTGGCAGGCAACGGGTATCTGGGAGGGTTAAACCGTGAGGTTGCCGCCAAAGTCATGCCGATCAACAATTTCATCATTGCCACCGAACCGCTGGGTGACCGGGCAAAAGACATCCTGTCGCAGCCGATCGCTGTGGCTGACAGCAAATTCGTGGTGAACTACTGGCGCCTGTCCGAGGACAACCGCCTGCTGTTCGGGGGCGGCGAATCCTATGGCTACCGCTTTCCAGATATCCTGAAAACCGTTTCAAAACCGATGCTTGAGGTTTACCCGCAGCTGAAGAACACCCGCATTGATTATGCTTGGGGTGGCACCTTGGCGATCACCATGAACCGGATGCCCTGCTTTACGCGCCCTGCCCCTAACGTGCTGTCGGCCTCGGGCTATTCGGGCCATGGCGTGGCAATGGCGACGTTGGCGGGCAAAATTCTGGCCGAGGCAACGGCTGCGCAGACCGAACGCTTTGATCTGATGGCCAGCCTGCCGCAGCCACGGTTTCCGGGTGGCGCGGGGTTGCGTTGGCCATTGCTGGTGACGGCGATGACTTGGTATGCGATGCGCGACCGGTTGGGCATGTAGGCGAAATTCGACCGCTGACCGATTTGTCACTGGCCTGTTACTGCCACTGTGTTTAAAGTTTTCCTGAAGAAGAGTTTCAGGAAAGTTGCGATCATGGCCCCCGACGGACAGCTTGCCGGACTGGCGCTTGCGCCCAATGTCTACGATGCCGAACCCATCCCCGAAGCTGCGCGCGCCGAGATCGACCGCTTGCTGCGCAGCGGCGATCTGTTTCGCTACACCGCCACCGACGCCTCGCCGGTCTTCCTGCTGGAGCAAGAGTTTGCCGAACTTATGGGCGCGCGTTATGCGCTTGCGGTATCGTCCTGTTCGGCGGCTTTGTTCTTGTCTATCAAGGCCTTGGACCTTCCGCGCGATGCGAAAATCCTGATCCCGGCGTTTACTTTCGCCGCAGTTCCCTCTGCCGTGGTGCATGCCGATTGCACCCCGGTTCTGGTCGAAGTGGGTGACAATTACCGCGTCGATATGGCGGATTTTGCGGCCAAACTGGACGATGCCGCCGCCGTTCTGATCAGCCATATGCGCGGCCATACCTCGGATATGGACGCGATCCTGGCGTTGTGCGATGCCCGTGGCATCCCGGTGATCGAGGATGCAGCGCATTCGCTGGGCACCCAGTGGCATGGCAAAAACATCGGCACCATCGGCCGGGTTGGATGTTTCAGCTTTCAATCCTACAAACTGGTCAACGCAGGGGAAGGTGGAATTCTGATCACCGATGATCCAGAGATTGCCGCGCGGTGTGTGATCATGTCGGGTGCCTACGAGTCCAATTGGAAGAAACATCCAGGCATGCAAAACAGCTACATGTTGTGGCAAAACAAGCTGCCGCTTTACAATATGCGGATGCAGAACCTTTCAGCGGCGGTGATCCGGCCGCAACTGCCAGAGGTGGCGACACGGGTCGCCAAGGGTCGTGCCGGCCATGATCGCGTGGCGGATCAGTTGAACCTGTCGCCCTATTTGACCGTGCCGCCGCCCCTGCCCCCCGAAGAGCGCGCGCCAGACTCCATTCAGTTCAACCTGACCGGCAACTGGACCGATGCGCAGGCTTTGGCGTTTCAGGCACAGGCAAAACAGCGCGGCATCACGGTGCAGGTGTTCGGTCTGTCCGAAGGCAACGCCCGCGCATTCTGGAACTGGGAGTTTCTTGGCCCAGCCGCCGACCTGCCGCAAACCCGCGCCATGCTGATGCGTGCCTGCGATGTCCGGCTGCCAACGCGGCTGACCGAGGCGGAACTGGATTACATCGCGACGGCGATCATCGACGCCGCACAGGCGGTCTGTACATAAAACGGTTGCAGTGCGTTTTCCCCCTTGCAGCCGCGCCGTGGCTCGCTTATCTCACGGCCATCCAGACGGTGCGGGCGTAGCTCAGGGGTAGAGCATAACCTTGCCAAGGTTAGGGTCGAGAGTTCGAATCTCTTCGCCCGCTCCAACTGGATCGTAAAAAAGGGCGCCCCTCCGGGCGCCCTTTTGCATTTCGACCTTTCGCAAATTTTCCTGCAAAATCAGCGCTGTTCTGGTGAAAATGCGCTTGCGCACAGGCCCGCGCCGCACTATCAGGCGCATATGGAGTGCGGGCGTAGCTCAGGGGTAGAGCATAACCTTGCCAAGGTTAGGGTCGAGAGTTCGAATCTCTTCGCCCGCTCCAAAAATCACCAAAATTCATCGGCTTAGACGCGGTTCTCCGCGTCACGCCCATGGGCTGCGGCCAATGCCGCGCCATCCGCCGCCCCACCATCATTGCACTGATTTTCCCCCGGCAGGGCTTGAACCCCCGCCCCCGATCGTATACCTAACCCAAACTTCGAGGCGGGTGGGCAGGCAGGCTATGCGCTGGATTGCAAATCCATGTAGATCGGTTCGATTCCGATACCCGCCTCCAAGTTTTGCCCTACCATTCCAACACAACCTTACCCGATGCGCCCGACCGCATCACCTCAAATCCGGCCTCGTAATCTGCCACCTTGAACCGGTGGGTGATCACCTTGCGCACATCCAGCCCATTTTCAAGCATTGCGATCATCTTGTACCAGGTCTCGAAGATCTCGCGCCCGTAAACGCCCTTGATGGTGATGGCCTTGAACACGATCCGGCTCCAGTCCACAGGCGATTTTCCCGGCGGGATGCCCAGCATCGCGATGCGCCCACCCATCACCAAAGCCTCGACCATCTGATCCAAGGCGCGCTGATTGCCTGACATTTCCATGCCGACATCAAAGCCTTGCACGATTTTCAGCCGCGCCATCACGTCGCGCAGATCTTCCGTCCCCACATTCACCGGCACCACATCGGCCACCTGTGCCGCCAGTGCCAGCCGTGCCGGGTTCACATCCGTGATCACCACATGGCGCGCGCCGACATGCCGCGCCACCGCCCCCGCCATGATGCCAATCGGGCCCGCACCCGTGATCAGCACATCCTCGCCCACCAGATCAAAGCTTAACGCCGTGTGAACCGCATTGCCCAATGGATCGAGAATCGCGCCGATTTCGTCGTCAATCGTTTCGGGCAGCGGCACCACGTTGAAGGCAGGCAGGCGCAGATATTCGGCAAAGGCGCCGGGCTCATTCACCCCGATCCCCCGCGTTTCAGGGTCGAGATGAAACTTGCCCGCCCGGGACTGGCGGCTTTGCTTGCCGATCAGATGCCCCTCACCAGAGCAACGCTGCCCGATCGACACCCCTTCAACCTGCGCGCCCATCGCCACGATTTCACCGGCAAACTCATGTCCGGTGATCAGCCCCACAGGCACCGTGCGCGCGGCCCAGTCGTCCCAGTTCCAAATGTGGATATCTGTGCCGCAAATCCCGGTTTTGCGGACCTTGATCAACACATCCTCGGGACCAATCTCGGGCAGTGGGCGATCCTGAATCCACAGCCCAACCTCGGCCCGCGCCTTCACCAAAGCTTTCATCGAATCGCCCTCACTTCTTTGGCCGCCGATGCAAAGGCCTCCAGCGCGAAATCGAGATCCTCCATCGTCAGCGCCGCATTCATCTGGGTGCGAATGCGCGCCCCGCCCCGCGGCACCACGGGGTAGAAAAACGCCGACACCATCACGCCGCGCGCATCAAGCGCCCGCGCGAAGGCCTGCGCCAAAGGTGCATCGCCCAGCATCACCGGCACGATCGGATGCTCCCCGGGCAACAGCCGAAAGCCCAAAGACTCCAACCCCGCCCGCCAATATTCGGCATTGAAAAACAGCTGTTTGCGCAGATCGTCCGCACCCTCGACAATATCAAACGCCGCCAGCGCCGCCCCCACCACCGCCGGCGGCAGCGCGTTGGAAAACAGATAGGGCCGCGCACGTTGACGCAGAAGATCAATCACTGCCTGCGGCCCGGCAATATAGCCACCCAAAGCGCCGCCCAAGGCCTTGCCCAGCGTCCCGGTCAGAATGTCCACCGACACCCCGGCATGCGCGGGTGAGCCGCGCCCCTGCGGTCCCATGAAGCCGGTCGCATGGCAATCATCCACCATGGTGATCGCACCGTATTTCTCGGCCAGCGCCGTGATCGCGGGCAGGTTGGCCAAGGTGCCGTCCATGGAAAACACCCCATCGGTGGCAATCATGATGAATCGCGCGCCAGCCCCCACCGCCGTCAGCAGTTGCACCTCCAGGTCCGCCATATCGCCCGAGGCATAGCGATACCGCTTGGCCTTGCATAACCTTACCCCGTCAATGATGGAGGCATGGTTCAGACTGTCCGAAATGATCGCGTCATTTTCACCCAAAAGAGGCTCAAACAGCCCGCCATTGGCATCGAAACAGGCGGCGAACAGGATGGAATCCTCCAGTCCCAGAAAATCCGCGATCCGGGCCTCCAACGCGCGGTGCAAATCCTGCGTGCCGCAGATGAACCGGACCGAGGCCATGCCAAAGCCGTGGCTGTCCATCGCCGCCTTGGCCGCCGCGATCAGGCGCGAATCATCGGCCAGCCCCAGATAATTGTTGGCGCACAGGTTCAGCATCGACCGCCCCGCCACCCTCACCCGCGCGCCCTGCGCCCCGGTGATCAGGCGTTCGCGTTTCATCAGGCCTTCGGCGTCAATCCCTGCAAGCGTTTCGCGCAGGTGGTCCAGAAAACGAACATCTGTCATGGCAGAATTTCCTCCAACTGAGCGGAGATTGTGACGGCCCCGCACCAAAGTCAATATGACGGATAATTTTCCGCTAAAACGGAATCCACTTCATCTTGGTCCAAATATCCTGCGGGGGAGTCCCAAAGGGACGGGGGCGCACAGCCCCCCTTCACCCGCGCCTCAACTGTCCTGAACGATCAAAAGTGCCCGCGCCGGGCCACCCATCGCCGCAATCGCATGCGGGCGGTCAGCCGGATAGCGCGCAGTGTCACCCGGCCCCAGCACCTGCGCCTCATCGCCAGATTGCACCCGAACCTGCCCTTCGATCACCGTCAAATGCTCGCGGCAGCCTGCAGAATGGGGCTCACTTTCCAGCAAACCCTCGGCTGTCAGACGCAAATCGTAAACCTCGTGTTCCCCCACCGCGTCGGCGGGCGACAGGATGCGGATCGAAACTCCAACCCCGCGTCCGCCGATCACCGGAGCCGCACCGGCGCGGATCACCTCGATGCCCGGATCGGTGCGGCCTTCCAAAAGCCCTGCGAAATCCACCTGCAGCGCTTGGGTCAGGTTCCACAGGGTTGCCACTGTGGGCGAGGATTCGGCCCGCTCGATCTGGCTGACCATCGACCGGCTGACGCCCGACAGCTTGGCCACCGCGTCAAGGCTCAGCCCGCGCGCCTTGCGCGCATCGCGCAGACTGCTGGCCAATCGGTCGTGAATGTCAGAGCGTGGGTTCATGCCGCCACCCTGCCCCCGCCGGGGGGTTGCGTCAACTGCAGCCGCTCACGTGCCGCAGAAAGTCACATAGGCACCAAACGCCTCAGGCGCGGGCCGGGCATAGGCTTCGCGGCCTGTCTCGGACGAAAACGGATCGGTGATCGCGGCAAGCAACGCCTGAAACGGTGCAAGATCGCCTGCGGTGGCAGCGGTAAGCGCCGCCTCAACCAGATGATTGCGCGGGATAATCGCGGGATTCGCTGCCAGCAACGCTGGCTTGGCATCGGCGCGCGCCCGCGCCCGCCAGCGCGGCAGCCATTCCTCAAACCCCGGCATCACGGCATCCGCCAGCCCCCGGAAGGTCAGAGTCCAATCCGAGCCCTGCTCCGCCATCAGCGCCAACAGATCGTCAATCAGCGCCCCGTCGCCCGGATCGACCCCGTCCATCGCCAGTTTGGCGCGCATCACGGCCAGCCATTCCTGGCGGTAAATCCCCGCAACCGCCTCCAACCCTGCGTTGGCCAGATCAACGGCCCGGTCAGGATCGGGGTCAAAGAACGGCAACAGGGTCTCGGCCAACCGCGCCAGATTCCAGCCCAGAATCAGCGGCTGATTGGCGTAGGCATAGCGGCCTTGGCGATCAATCGATGAAAACACCGTACCGGGCGCATAGGCGTCCATGAACGCGCAGGGTCCGTAGTCGATCGTCTCGCCCGACAACGCCACGTTATCGGTGTTCATCACCCCGTGGACGAATCCGACGCCCATCCACTGCGCGATCAGCCGGGCTTGCCGCAGCGTCACCGCCTCGAACAGGCCCAAGGCATCCTCTTGCGCCAGTTCGGGAAAATGCCGCGCCATGGTGTAATTCATCAGGGCACGCAGTTTTTCCACCTCGCCGCGCGCGTGGAAGAACTGAAAGCTTCCGACCCGGATGTGACTGCTGGCCACCCGCGCCAGCACCGCTCCGGGCAAGCCACCGGCCTCACGCCAGACGGTTTCCCCCGTTGCCACCACCGCCAAAGACCGCGTGGTGGGGATACCCAGCGCGTGCATCGCCTCGGAAATCAGGTATTCACGCAGCATCGGGCCCAGTGCAGCTTTGCCGTCACCACCACGCGAAAACGGCGTGCGGCCCGAGCCCTTCAGTTGCAGATCGAACCGTCGGCCGGCGGGGTCCAGAAATTCGCCCAGCAAATGCGCCCGCCCGTCGCCCAGTTGCGGCGAAAACCCGCCAAACTGATGCCCGGCATAGGCCAGCGCAATCGGATCAGCCCCGGGCGGCACCACGGCCCCCGAAAACCACGCAGCGGCTTCGGGCAAATCCCCCAAGCCCAGATCGCGCGCCAGATCCAGATTGAGCGCAACCAGCTCTGGCGCCGGGGCCACATCAGGCGCAAGCCGCAAGTAACTGCCCGGCAGATCGCGCGCGTAAGAGTTGTAAAACTGCATGAAGGGTCCCCCGTCTGGCCCTATATATGGGGCAACCGCCACCAGATGCCAGACTTTGGGAAATTGGTCGGGGCGAGAGGATTTGAACCCCCGGCCCTCTGGTCCCAAACCAGATGCGCTACCAGACTGCGCTACGCCCCGACTGAATGCGTCTTACGCTGCTTTGTTGGCGATGAAAAGCCGTTACTCGCCCGAACAGGGCCAAATGGCGCTGCTTTGTGCAATCAATGGGTGCCGCATCTGGCTGCCTTCGGTGATTCCCAAACGCGCGGCCAAGCCGCCGTTGATTTCCAGCACCAAAACCACGCCCTCGCCGCCGTCAATGCCGGTTTCGTCCTGTGGAATCGCATTCGCATGCACCCGCGTCACCAGCCCGGTCACATCGGCGAAAATCATATCCAAGGGAATCAGCGTATTGCGCATCCAGAACTGCGCATGCTTGGGCTTGGGAAACACAAACAGCATCCCCGCCGATGTCGCCATCTTTTCGCGGAACATCAGACCCTGCGCTTGCTCGGCCACGTCATCGGCCACGTCGACAGAGAATCTTTGCGTGCCCGACGGCCCGCGCAATTCGACAGCCGTGTCCACGCAGGCGGCTTGGGCGGCCCCAACCGGAGCCAAACCCAAAAGCACTGCAATCAGCCGCGGACCGAAGTTTCCCATGACAACACCTGTACCGCCATACGCCCACGTTTGCCATCTACAATGCGCAAACACACCGCCTCGCCCGCCGAGAGATCGGCAAAGCCGGAATGCCGCAGCACCTCGACATGCACGAACACATCTTCCTCGCGACCGAAGACATTGGCAAAGCCAAAGCCCTTGCCCTTGTCGAACCATTTTACACGCGCAGGTTCCAAGGACAAAGCCGCCAATTCTTCTGGCGCCGCCATCAAGGTTTCCTCGCCAAGCTGGAAAACCCCGCCCGGCGGCGGTTCGATCCTGACGACCTCAACCGCTTGCACGCCCCGGGGCGTTTGTTGCACCTTCACCGTGATTCCGGCCCCATCCGCAACAGAACTTTGGCCATAGTTCCGCAACACGTTGGCGTGCAACAGAATGTCGGCGGAAGACCCTTCCACCACTATGAACCCAAACCCTTTGGTCGGATCAAACCACTTCACGCGTCCGTGCAAAATCTGCACGTCCAATTCATCATCATTCATGCCTAGGACCGTTTCCCCAGATAAAGCCCCCGGTCCAAGTCATGATGCCAATCCCGCGTCCGTTGCAAGTGCATTTATTGCCTGTTTTTTTAAAATTCTGTTCACGAAGCGCGAAATTTACGGGTTTAGTCGGTTGATTTCCCACGCTTTTTCTACCGTTGTACGAGTCCAGCGGAAGCGATCATGCAACCGGAAGGCGCCATCCGCCCAAAACTCCAACTCTAAAGGGACAATGCGAAAGCCCCCCCAGAACGGCGGACGCTTTGGGTTCACCCCGTGGGTCACGGTGATCTTCGCCACTTCGGCCATCAACGAGGTGCGCGATGTCAACGGCTGCGATTGCTGGCTGGCCCAAGCACCAAGCCGGGATTTCAGGCTGCGGCTGGCGTAATAGGCATCAGCGGGCGCGCCCTCTTCGCGGCTGACCAACCCGCGCACCCTGATCTGTCGGCGCAAGGATTTCCAGTGCATCACAAAGGCCGCCTTGCCCGCGCCGTCCAATTCGCGCGCCTTGGCCGATCCGTAGTTGGTGTAAAACACAAACGCGTCCGGCTCGATGTCCTTCAGCAGCACCATGCGGGCGTTGGGCAATCCGTCCGCGTCCACCGTCGACAAAGCAATCGCGTTGGGATCGTTGACCTCGCTGGCCACCGCCTCGGCCAACCAGCGCTGCGCAATCACAAACGGGTCGTCGCCCGCAAAGATACCGTCTCTGTCCGTCATGGTCTGTCCTTTGTCCTTGCGCGGACACCGCCCGCGCCCTTGATGCGCCGCGACCTTTCGCCTACACATCCTTGATATATTCAAGGGTGGGCGGGGAAGACCGAATGTCAACCGGACTAATGGCAGGAAAACGCGGGCTCATCATGGGGCTGGCCAATGACAAATCCATCGCATGGGGGATCGCGCAGGCCATCGCCGCACAAGGCGCAGAGATTGCCTTTTCATATCAAGGTGATGCGCTGAAGAAGCGGGTCGAACCCTTGGCCGCGTCCATCGGCATGAAAGAGCTCGTCGAATGCGACGTGGCGGACGAGGCGTCTATGGATGCGCTCTTTGCGCATCTTGAACAGCTGTGGGGCAAGATCGACTTTCTGGTTCACGCCATCGGCTTTTCCGACAAGGCCGAGTTGCGGGGCCGTTACGTTGACACCAGCCGCGCCAACTTTCTGATGACGATGGATATTTCGGTCTATTCCTTCACCGCAGTCTGCCGTCGTGCAGCGGCGATGATGAACCCCGGTGGCAGCCTGCTGACCCTGACCTATTACGGCGCCGAAAAGGTGATGCCGCATTACAATGTGATGGGCATCGCCAAGGCGGGGCTTGAGGCTTCGGTAAAGTATATGGCCGAAGATCTGGGCAAAGACGGCATCCGCGTCAATGCGATCTCGGCGGGTCCGATCAAGACGCTGGCCTCATCTGGCATCGGCGATTTCCGCTACATCTTGAAGTGGAACGAGCTGAACAGCCCGCTGCGCCGCAACGTGACGCAAGAAGAGGTCGGCAAGGCCGCGCTCTACCTGCTGTCCGATCTGGGTTCAGGAACCACGGGTGAAAACCTGCATGTTGATGCGGGCTATCACGTCGTCGGCATGAAGGCCGTCGATGCGCCGGATATCGACGTGGTGACGGGGCGCAAGGAATGACACTGGCGGCCTTCCTTGCTGTTGGCTTCCTGCATCTGCTGGCCGCGATCAGCCCCGGCCCTGCCGTGCTGATGTCGGCGCGCACCGGCGTGACCGAAGGCCTGCGCACCGGGTTTTTCCTGGCCATGGGCATCGGCGCGGGCGGCGTGATCTGGGCGATGGCCGCGCTTTTTGGCCTCAATCTGGTGTTTCAGGCCGCCCCTGCGCTGTTATGGGCGCTGAAAATCGTGGGCGGCGTCTACCTTGTCTACATGGCCTACGGCATGTGGAAATCGGCTGATCGACCACTCGATATGGCCAAGACGGGCCGCCCGCCGCGCAGCGCCGCTTCGGCCTTTCGTCTGGGCCTGACCACGCAACTGGCCAACCCCAAACCTGCCGTGCTCTTCGCCTCGATCTTCGTCGGCACCGTTCCGCAAGGCACAGCCGTTTGGGTCTACGCAGCCTTGCTGTTGGTGGTGTTCCTGAACGAAACCATCTGGAACACCATCGTCGCCCGCATCTTCTCGTTTGAACGCTCCAAAGCCACCTACATCAGCCTGAAAACCCTCATCGACCGCAGCTTCGGCGGGCTTTTGGCCCTGCTCGGGGTCAGGATCGCCGCGACCTAGGCCCTTCATCTGTCCTCAAATATCCCGGGGGTTTGGGGGCTGGCCCCCACTCCACCGCCAGCCACAGGAACCATGCCATGAACGACCGCTTGCCGCACGAAAAGGGTTTTCACGTCAGCTGGGACCAGATGCACCGCGATGCCCGCGCGCTGGCGTGGCGGTTGGATGGCAAGGGTCCGGGTGACGGCGTGTGGCGCGCTGTTGTGGGCATCACCCGCGGTGGCCTCGTGCCCGCGATGATCGTGGCGCGCGAGCTTGACATCCGCATGGTCGATACGATCAGCGTCAAAAGCTACAGCCATCAGGCGCAGGGCGAGACGCAGGTGATCAAATCACCCCAAGCCGATCTGATGGGCGACGGCACTGGCATTCTGATCGTCGATGATCTGGTCGATTCTGGCAAAACCTTGGAAGTGGTGCGCAACCTGTACCCCAACGCGCATTTTGCCACTGTCTACGCCAAGCCGTCCGGCAAGCCGATGGTTGACAGCTATATCACCGAAGTCAGCCAAGACACCTGGATCTTCTTCCCATGGGACATGGCGCTGCAATATGTGCAGCCGTTTCGCGGGCAAGACTAAAGCACTCGGCTTTATGCGCCTATGGCGGATGACGCAGTGCCAACGCGATGCAAAAGGACAGGCCAGATGACCCACCCGCTTAACCCCGCCATGGCTGCCACCTTTGCCCCCCCGGTGATGGAGGCACGGCGCTGGCTGAACGGCGTCACCTTCCCCCCCGGCCGCCCGCTGATCAACGTCAGCCAGGCCGCCCCGGTGGAGATTCCACCTTTGGGCTTGCGCCAAGCGATTGCCGACGCCGCGCTGAACCAACCCGAAGCCCATCTCTACGGCCCGGTGCTGGGTCTGCCCGCCCTGCGTTCTGAAATCGCGGCGCAATGGTCGGTGGCCTATGGCGGCGCGATCCGTGACGACCAAGTGGCCATCACCCAAGGCTGCAATCAGGCCTTCTGCGCGGTGATGTCCACGCTGGCCGGTGCCGGGGATGAGGTGATCTTGCCGACGCCTTGGTACTTCAACCACAAAATGTGGCTCGATATGCAAGGGGTTAAAACCGTGCCCCTGCCAGCAGGTGCGGGCCTGATCCCCGAGGCTGATGCTGCGGCACGCCTGATCACCGACCGCACCCGCGCGATCGTGCTGGTCAGCCCCAACAACCCCGGCGGCGCGGAATACCCGGCTGAAACGCTGGCCGCCTTCCGCGATCTGGCACGCAGCCGGGGCTTGGCGCTGATCATCGATGAAACCTACCGCGACTTTGACAGCCGCACGGGCCGCGCGCATGATCTGTTCACCGATCCCGATTGGGCCGACACCTTCATCCATCTGTACAGCTTTTCGAAAACCTACCGCCTGACCGGGCACCGCGTGGGCGCCATCGTGGCATCAGCGGCCCGTCTGGCCGAGGTGGAAAAGTTCCTCGACACCGTCGCCATCTGCCCCGGCCAGTTGGGCCAGATCGGCGCGCTCTGGGGCATGCAGAACCTGACCCAATGGGTGGCAGGTGAGCGCGCCGAAATCCTGTCGCGCCGCGCCGCCATGGTGGGTGGCTTTCACAGCCTGCCCGACTGGAAACTGTTGGGCTGCGGGGCCTATTTCGCCTATGTCGAACACCCCTTCGCCATCGCCTCGGATGCCCTGTGCAAACGACTGGTGTCCGAGGCAAGCCTCTTGATGCTGCCCGGCACCATGTTCCAACCCGAAGGCAGCGCTGACGGCCAACGCCAGATCCGCATCGCCTTTGCCAATGCCGACACCAGTGGCATCGCAGAAATGTTCCACAGGTTGGTCGCGTTCAAAGGCTGACGCCCACACCCTTGCCCCCCCGCGCCCAACCGCTTAGACAGGCGCAAACCTTTCAGAACAGGCAGACCCATGGCCAAGGCTCCTCACTCCGACGACGACACACCCGTGAAAAAGCGCCGTGGGGCCTCAGTTCTGGCCTGGATGCTGATGGCCATGCTGGTCGCCAGTTTTCTGGGCTTTGGTGTCACCAGTTTCGGCGGCGGCATCACCTCGATCGGCCGTGTCGGCGACCGTGAAATTGAGGTGAACGATTACGCCCGCGCTTTGCGTCAGGAAATCAACGCGTTCTCGGCGCAGGTCGGGCAACCTTTGGGCCTCGCGCAGGCGCAGGCCCTCGGACTGGACAAGCAAGCCTTGCAAAGCGTGATCACCCGCGCGGCACTGGACAATGAAGCCACCCGCGTGGGCGTGTCCGCGGGCGATGCCGTTGTGGCCAGCCAGTTGACCACGATGACGCAGTTTCAAGGCACCACCGGAAACTTTGACCGCGAAGCCTATCGCATGACGCTGGATCAGAACGGCATGACCGAAGCGGCGTTCGAGGCGGGCCTTCGGTCTGACATCGCGCGGTCGCTGATGCAGGGCGCGGTTGTCGGCGGCTTTACCGCACCCGCAGCGCTGACCGATACGCTGCTGGCCTATGCGGGCGAACAGCGCGGCTATTCCCTTTTGCGCCTGACCGAAGCCGATCTGCCGACGCCCTTGACCGATCCGACCGAGGCCGATCTGCAAGCCTTTTACGACGCCAACATCGCCACTTTCACCCGCCCCGAAGCCAAGCGCATCACCTATGCCGCCTTGCTGCCCGACGCTTTGGCCAAGGATATGCCGGTGGATGAGCAAAAGCTGCGAGAGCTGTATCAAACCCGCATCGCCGAATTCGTGATCCCGGAAAAGCGTCTGGTCGAACGTCTGGCCTTTGGCACTGACGCAGATGCAACGGCTGCCAAAGCCAAACTGGACGCAGGGGCGACGTTTGAATCGCTGGTGCAAGAGCGCAACCTGACGCTTGAAGATATCGACTTGGGCGATGTGTCCAAATCCGAACTGGGCGCGGCTGGCGACGCCATCTTTGCGCTGACCGGCCCGGGCATTGTCGGCCCTTTGCCGTCCTCCTTGGGACCAGCCCTGTTTCGGATGAATGCGGTTCTGGCCGCGCAGGAAACAACGTTCGAGCAGGCCCGCGAAACCTTGGCGTCGGAAACGCAACAAGACAGCGCCCGCCGCGCCATTGCCGACAAGGTCGAAGGCATCGACGATCTGCTGGCAGGCGGTGCCACGCTGGAAGATCTGGCCAAGGAACAGGGCCTGACGCTTGCCACCACCGACTATGCCGCTGGGGCCGACGACAATGACGCCATCGCAGGCTACACCGCTTTCCGCGAGGCCGCCGACAAGCTGGCGGCGGGCGATTTTGCCGAAGCCATTTTGCTGGCAGATGGTGGCCTTGTGACGCTGCGCCTTGACGAGGTGGTGCCGCCGACCCCGCTGCCCTTGGCCGAGGTGAAGGACAAAGTCACCGAAGGCTGGCGCGCGGATGCTTTGGCCAAAGCCTTGGGTGCCCATGCCATCACCGTAAAATCCGCCATCGACGGCGGTGCATCCTTGGGGGCTTATGGGATCGTGTCGCGCACCGCTGCGACCGACCGTCAGGGCTTTGTCGAGGGTGCGCCCGACACGCTGATGCAAGCGGTGTTTGACATGGCCCAAGGCGATGTGCGCGTGATCGAGGCTGCGGGCTACACTGCCGTGGTGCAATTGGACAGCATCTCGCCCGCAAGCGACGGCGCAGACGCCACCACCCTGCGCGACGCGATCAAGGTGCAAGCGGCGCAAGCCATCGCGTCAGATGCCTTCACGCTATACACCAACGCCCTGACCGCTCAGGCCGGGATCACGCTGGACCAGAACGCGATCAACGCGGTTCATGTGCAATTTGGCAACTGACGGGCGGACCCTGCGATGACCCTGCTTCCGTCTTTTGACGCGTTCGAACAAGGCTGGACCCGCGGGGAAAATCAACTGGTCTACGCCCGTCTGGCCGCCGATCTGGACACCCCGGTCAGTCTGATGCTGAAACTGGCCGAGGCGCGGACGGATACGTTCATGCTGGAATCGGTGACGGGTGGCGAGGTGCGCGGGCGCTATTCGGTGGTCGGCATGAAGCCCGATCTGATCTGGCAGTGCCACGGCACCCAAAGCCGCATCAACCGGCAGGCGCGCTTTGACCCTGCGGCATTTGAACCGCTGGATGGCCCACCGCTCGATACCATGCGGGCCTTGATTGCCGAAAGCCGCGTTGATCTGCCTGCTGGTCTGCCGCCGATTGCGTCCGGTCTGTTTGGCTATCTTGGCTATGATATGATCCGGCTGGTGGAACATCTGCCCAACGTGAACCCCGATCCTTTGGGCCTGCCCGATGCGGTGCTGATGCGGCCGTCGGTCGTGGCGGTTCTGGACGGCGTGAAGGGCGAAGTGATCGTGGTGGCCCCCGCCTGGGCCGCTTCTGGCCTGTCAGCGCGCGCGGCCTATGCCCAAGCCGCCGAGCGCGTGATGGACGCCCTGCGCGATCTTGACCGCGCCCCGGCCACGCCCCGCGATCTGGGCGAAAGTGCCGCCGTGGGGGAACCCGTGTCGAACTTTACTCATGACGGCTACAAGGCCGCGGTGGAACGCGCCAAGGATTACATCCGCGCCGGCGACATCTTTCAAGTGGTGCCGTCACAACGCTGGGCGCAGCGGTTTGAACTGCCTCCCTTTGCGCTGTACCGCAGCTTGCGCCGCACCAATCCCTCACCCTTCATGTTCTTTTTCAATTTCGGCGGCTTTCAGGTGATCGGGGCCAGCCCCGAAATTCTGGTCCGCCTGCGTGACGGCGAAGTCACCGTGCGCCCGATTGCAGGCACCCGCAAACGCGGGGCGACGCCGGAACAGGACCGCGCGCTGGAACTGGACCTTTTGTCGGACCAGAAAGAGCTGGCCGAACATCTGATGCTGCTGGACCTTGGCCGCAACGATGTGGGCCGGGTGGCGAAAATAGGCACCGTCCGCCCGACCGAGCAGTTCATCATTGAACGCTACAGCCACGTCATGCACATCGTTTCCAACGTGGTGGGCCAGATCGCCGACGGGCAGGACGCGCTGTCGGCCCTGTTGGCAGGCTTGCCTGCGGGGACGGTTTCAGGCGCGCCCAAGGTGCGCGCGATGGAGATCATCGACGAGCTGGAACCTGAAAAGCGCGGCGTCTACGGCGGCGGCGTCGGCTATTTCGCAGGCAATGGCGAGATGGATTTCTGCATCGCCCTGCGCACAGCGGTGCTGAAGGACGAAACCCTGTACATCCAAGCCGGTGGCGGCGTGGTCTATGACAGCGACCCCGAGGCGGAATACCAAGAAACCGTCAACAAATCCTTCGCCCTGCGCCGCGCCGCCGAAGACGCGGGCCTTTTCGCCCGCAAGGCCAACAGCTGAAGCGCCGCACAGATCCCCGCTTTTACGCCGCCCCAGACGTGATCCTGGGCCTCACCTGCCCCCCAGATGCCCCTGAACCGGGTTCGGGGCGACCTGGGGTTATGGGCTGGCATCCAGTCCAAGACCGCTACTGCAAAGCCATCACCGCCGTCACCGGGGCCAGCGCCACCGCCGACGCGCGACCCTCCAGCGTCCATTCCATCAGCGCTGCGATGGTTTCCGGGCGGGTGTCGCCCAACACCATCACCCGGCCCTCTTGCGCCGCCTTGAACGCGGCGCGGTCCAGATAGCGGCGGATCACCGGCGCGTCTTCGCCCTCGGCGTCCAACTGACGAAAGATCGTGGCCGAAGGCACATTTTCGCGCCGCGCCACCTGATCGGCAGCATTGAGGCCGCGATCAAAGGTGATCAGCCCCCGCCCCTGCGATTTGATCAGCGGCACAACCTGCGTCGCCAGCGGTCGGTCATCCTGAAAGCCGCCGACTCCCAAATCCATCACAGCCACTGCATCGGGCAAAGTCCCCGCGTGCGACTGGAACGTCTGTTCCAGATCAGACGCTTGCGCGCCATCGGGGATGCCAGAGGCCAGCATCACCACCTCTTGCCCCGCCGCGTGGTAGATCGTGGCGGCCTCGGCGGCAGTGTCAGCCAAAGGATCCACCACAAACGTCACCGCAAACGGCAAAGCGGCCAGCTTGGCCCGATCGACATCCGCACCGCCGGTGTCGCGCAGAATGATCGCGAACAAGGGCTTGCCGCTGTCATTCTGGAACGGCCGGGCAAAACGCACGATCGGCGGCGCGTCATCGGGGATCAACAGCGCATCAACGGCCTCAATGGCGGGATCAACCGCACCGATGCGCGGCAAGCGTCCCGTGGTGACGCCCGCGACCTGATCCGGCAACGCTGCAACCGGGGCCAGAGTTTCGGGCGCGGCATCCGTCAGCAGACCGGGCATCGGTGGCGCGGGTGTCGGGGCGGGTGCCGGCGCGGGTGTCGGGGCGGGTGTCGGGGCGGGTTCGAGCGCAATGTCGAGCGGAGCGGGTTCAACCGGCGCGGGTGTCGCGTCCAACAGCGATTCGTCTGGCTGCAGCACGGGTGGCGGCGGCAACTCGGCAGTGGCCGGGACAAGCTCGGCGCTGGCGGCTGCGGGCAAACCATCGGGCGGGGTCGTCACTGGAGCCGAATCGCTCCCCGCAGCCACAGCCGGGGCGACGCCTGCCGCATCGGGCGGGGCAGGTGCTGCCGGGGCTTCGGCGGGCGCGTCCGGTTGTGCAACCGGCGTCTCGGCAACCGGTTCCGCAACCACAGGCTCGGCAGGTGCGGGCGTTGTCGGCAACAGTTCGGGCGTCGCGAGCGGGGTCGCCACGGTGTTGGTTTCAGCCGTTGCCACGGCGCTGTCCGCCGCATCCTGGCTCAATGCCCCTGTCAAAGCGTCGGGTTGCACAACGGGCACGTCTGCTGTGGGTTCCATTGCAGCAACGGGTTCCGAAGGCGCAGGCGGCGCGGCTTTTGGCTCTGCGGCCAACAACGGCTCCGCCACGACCGCTTGCGCCGCATCCGGCGCAGACCCGGGCTGCGCCAGTTCCACCACCACCGGCAGCAGGGTGACCTGCGACATCACGCCCAAGCCAACGCCCGCCACAACGCCACCCCAAAGCGCCCCTGCCACAAAGTTACGGATCAACTACGCCTCCACCCTATCAATAGCGTCACTTGCCCTTGACGCCCCTTGGCCGCTAGGCCCATCTGGTTCCTGTATAAACCGAAACCGACTGCGCCTTCATCCCCTTTCCGCCCGGACCCTGCAAGATGCTCCTTCTGATCGATAACTATGACAGCTTCACCTACAACCTTGTCCATTATCTGGGCGAGTTGGGTGCCGATGTGCGCGTGGTGCGCAATGACGCCATGTCGGTGCAAGACGCGCTGGCCCTGCGGCCCGAATTGATCGTGCTGTCGCCCGGCCCCTGCGATCCGGCATCTGCGGGCATCTGCGTGCCGCTGACCCGCGCCGCCGCCATGGCTGATGTGCCGTTGCTTGGTGTGTGTCTGGGGCATCAAACCATCGGTGAGGCCTTTGGCGGCCGCGTGATCCGCTGCCATGAGATCGTGCATGGCAAGATGGGCGCGATGCACCACCGGGGCGGCGGCATGTTCCGCGACCTGCCCTCCCCCTTTGCCGCGACGCGGTATCATTCTTTGGTGGTGGAACGGGAAACCCTGCCCGCTTGCCTCGAAGTGACGGCATGGCTGGAGGATGGCACCATCATGGGTCTGCGCCACCGCGAAAAACTGATCGAAGGCGTGCAGTTTCACCCCGAATCCATCGCCTCGGAACACGGCCACCACCTGTTGCGCAATTTCCTCGACTCCGCCCGCGCCCGGCTTGCAGCATGAGCGATATTCTCAAACCCCTGATCGGCATCGCCGCCACCCGGCCCCTGACTCGCGCCGAAGCCGAGGCCGCCTTTGGCGCGCTGTTCGAAGGTGCTGCCACCCCGGCGCAGGTCGGCGGCTTTTTGATGGCGCTGCGGGTGCGCGGCGAAACCGTCGATGAATACGCCGCCGCCGCATCCGTCATGCGCTCCAAGTGCAACGCCGTGCGCGCACCTGCAGGGGCGATGGACATCGTCGGCACCGGCGGCGATGGCAAGGGCACGCTCAACATCTCGACCGCCACCGCCTTTGTCGTGGCCGGCGCGGGCGTGGTGGTCGCCAAGCACGGCAACCGCAACCTTTCGTCCAAATCTGGGGCCGCTGACGCGCTGACGGAAATGGGGCTGAACGTCATGGTCGGCCCCGATGTGGTGGAAACCTGCCTGGCACAGGCGGGCATTGGCTTCATGATGGCCCCCATGCACCACCCCGCCACCCGCCACGTCATGCCGGTGCGCGCCGAACTGGGCACGCGGACGATCTTCAACATCCTTGGCCCGCTGACCAACCCGGCGGGGGTGAAACGTCAACTGACCGGCGCGTTTTCAGCCGCCCTGATCCGCCCGATGGCCGAAACCCTGCTGGCGCTTGGGTCGGAAAAGGCTTGGCTGGTGCATGGTGGCGACGGATCGGATGAAATTTCCATCGCAGCGCCCACCGCAGTTGCCGCCCTTGAAGGCGGCACGGTGCGCGAATTCACCCTGCATCCCGAAGATGCCGGCCTGCCGGTCTATCCGTTTGAGGCGATCATGGGCGGCACCCCGTCCGAAAACGCCATGGCCTTTCGCGCCCTGCTTGATGGAGCCAAAGGCGGCTTTCGCGACGCGGTGCTGCTCAACGCCGCCGCTGCCTTGATGGTGGCCGACAAGACCAGCAATCTGAAAGAGGGGGTCGAAATGGCCGCTCATTCCATCGACTCCGGGGCCGCGAAATCCAAGATCGAAGCGCTGAAACGCCTGACCAACCCCTGACGCTTCGACAATTCATCTGTCCTTAAATATCCCACGGGGGTCCGGGGGTGTGAAACCCCCGGTTCGCCGCCAGCCGAAAGTGCCGCCCATGACCACGATCTTAGACCGCATCAAAGCCTACAAGCTGGACGAAATCGCCGACCGCAAACTGCGGCACCCGTTGCTTGAGGTCGAAGAGGCCGCCCGCGCCGCCCCTGCCCCGCGCGGCTTTGCCCGGGCGCTGGCCGAGGCTGCGGTGACGGGCTACGGCCTGATTGCCGAAATCAAGAAGGCCAGCCCCTCCAAAGGCCTGATCCGCGCCGATTTCGATCCGCCCGCCCTTGCCATGGCCTATGAGGCCGGGGGAGCCACCTGCCTTTCGGTGCTGACGGACGGGCCATCGTTCCAAGGCGACGACAGCTATCTGACCGCCGCACACGCCGCCACCAAATTGCCCTGCCTGCGCAAGGACTTCATGTACGACACCTATCAAGTCGTCGAGGCCCGTGCCCTGCATGCCGATTGCATCCTGATCATCATGGCTTCGGTGTCGGATGCGCAGGCGGCGGAGCTGGAGGCAGCAGCGACCGAACACGGCATGGACGTGCTGATCGAAGTGCATGACTTGGCGGAACTGGAACGTGCGGGCGCGCTGAAATCGCCGCTGATCGGCATCAACAACCGCAACCTGCACACCTTTGACATCACTTTGCAAACCACCCGCGATCTGGCCCGGCAAGTGCCCGAAGACCGCCTGATCATATCGGAATCCGGCCTCTTCACCCCCGCCGATCTGGCTGATGTGGCGGCTTATGGCGCGCGTTGCTTCCTGATCGGCGAATCCCTGATGCGACAGGCTGATGTCACCGCCGCCACCCGCGCCATCCTGTCCCGCCCCCTGACATCGGAGGGCGGCGCATGAGCGGCCTCACCCATTTTGACGATCAAGGCCAGGCCCATATGGTCGACGTCTCGGCCAAACCGGTGACAGACCGGGTGGCCGTGGCGCGCGGTGCGGTGAAGATGTCACCCGAAACGTTGGCCCTGATCACCGAGGGCCGGGCGAAAAAAGGCGACGTGCTGGGCGTGGCCCGTTTGGCGGGCATCATGGCCGCCAAGAAAACCGCCGATCTGATCCCGCTGTGCCATCCGCTGCCCATCACCAAAGTCGCGCTTGACCTGCGCCCCGACACGGACCTTCCCGGTATCATTGTTGAAGCCACCGTGAAAACCGGCGGCCAGACCGGGGTCGAGATGGAGGCGCTGACGGCAGTGTCCGTTGCCTGCCTGACCATCTACGATATGGTGAAGGCGGTTGAGAAATCCATGTCCATTGAAGGCATCCGCTTGATCCTGAAAGATGGTGGTAAATCAGGTCGTTATGAGGCGCAATGATGATAACGGTTGAAGATGCCCTTGCCCGCTGTCTGGCGCTTGCCACCGCTTTGGACACCGAAACCGTGCCCCTGCGCCAAGCCGCTGGACGGTATATGGCAAGCCCTGCAATCGCCCAACTGACGCAGCCGCCCTTCGCTGCTTCGGCCATGGACGGCTATGCCTTGGGGTCGGCGGCAAGCGTTGGCGCACAGTTCACCGTGATCGGTGAGGCGGGCGCGGGCCACGCCTTTGCCGACCGCCTTGCCCCCGATCAGGCCATCCGCATCTTCACCGGCGCCCCTTTGCCAGAGGGTGGGGTCACGATCGTCATCCAAGAGGATGTGACCGTCAACGGCACCCAGATCACGCTGAATGCCGCCGCCAAAGCGGGTGACAACATCCGCCCGAAGGGTCAGGATTTCCTGCAAGGCCAAAGTCTTGGCCCTCGCCTGCTGCGCCCCAATGATCTGGCCCTGTTGGCCGCGATGAACGTCCCGCAGGTGCGCGTGACCCGTCGCCCCATCGTGGCCCTGATCGCCACCGGCGACGAATTGGTGATGCCCGGAGAGGTTCCCGGCCCTGACCAGATCATCGCGTCGAACACCTTCGCGCTTGCCGCGATGATAGAGGCTGCGGGTGGCGAGGCGCGGATGCTGCCCATTGCCCGTGACACCGAGGCCGATCTGCGCACTGTCTTTGGTTTGACGACGGGCGCGGATCTGATCGTCACCATCGGTGGTGCATCGGTGGGCGACCATGATCTGGTGGGCAAGGTTGCCGAAGGTCTGGGGTTGCAGCGCGCCTTTTGGAAAATTGCCATGCGTCCGGGTAAGCCTTTGATGGCCGGGCATATTATGGGCGTGCCGATGCTGGGCCTGCCCGGAAATCCGGTATCGGCCATCGTCTGTGGACATCTGTTCCTGCTGCCGATGTTGCGGGCCATGCTGGGGCGTGCCGACTGCGCCCCGCCCATTTTGCGCGCGCGTCTGGGCACGGATTTGCCTGCCAACGGCCCTCGCACCCATTACATGCGCGCGCGGCTGGCCGATGGGGTGATTGCGCCGTTTGACCGGCAAGATTCAGCGCTGCTGTCGATCCTGACCGAGGCGAATGCCCTGCTGATCCGACCCGTCGGGGACACGGGCCGCAAAGCGGGCGATCCGGTGGACTACATCGCGATCTGACGAAAGCTTTGGCTTGACACAAACCAAGAACACGGGCAGAACATAGCGACAACATCTGATTGGGGGCTGGGGCATGCTGACGCGTAAGCAATTGGAACTTCTCGATTTTATCAAGACCCGGATGGACAAGGACGGTGTGCCACCCTCGTTTGATGAAATGAAGGATGCGCTGGATTTGCGGTCCAAATCAGGCATCCACCGCCTGATCACGGCTCTGGAGGAACGCGGATTCATCCGTCGTCTTGCCCACCGCGCGCGCGCGCTTGAGATTGTGAAACTGCCCGAAGCGATGGAAAGGCCCGGCTTTTCGCCCAAGCTCATTCAGGGTGACAAGGTTGATCCGCCGCGCAATGCCCTGCCGGTTGACGCCGTCTATGCCTTTGAAATTCCGGTCATGGGGCGCATCGCCGCCGGGGTTCCAATCGAGGCGATTTCCCATATTTCCCATCACGTTGCGGTTCCCGGCTCCATGCTGTCGGGCAAAGGCCAGCACTACGCGCTGGAGGTCAAGGGCGACTCGATGATCGACGCTGGCATCAACAACGGTGACATCGTGGTGATCCGCGAACAAAATACCGCCGAGAATGGCGATATTGTGGTGGCCTTGGTGGAAGATGCCGAGGCGACGCTCAAGCGTTTCCGCCGTCGGGGTGACATGATCGCACTAGAGGCCGCCAACCCCGCCTATGAAACCCGGGTCTTTGCCGATCATCTGGTCAAGGTGCAGGGGCGTTTGGTTGGGTTGATCCGAAGCTATTGATCCTGAGGCTGACGGCTTTTTCAGGGGATTGTCACAGCTAGGGTGTCGTCAAGGCAACCTGCTGGACAGCTTTTGGCACCATCATCGCGGCAACGACAGGTCGCGCACTCATCCAGATGCGGGCGACCGCCCTCGTCGGATGCAATGTCAGCGTTCCATCCTTTACCCAGCCCGCCAAGGCGCCCGACCGGTCCAGCACCGCGCGATCAACCACCACGCAGCCTTTGGGTAAAGGGCTGACAGGTTCCGACGCCGCGGGAACAATCACCAGATCCGCGACACCGCAACCTGCAAAGACCGCTCCTTTGCCTCGCAAGATCACAGCGCGCAGGCCTGCAACCTCAAACAGCCGCGCCTCTTTCGGCCCGGTAAAGCCAGCCCGCGCCGCTGCCTCTTCCTGGGTCGCCAGATCGCCGTCATTCTCCATCCAGTTTTCCGCCGCAAACCCCGCGCCACGCGGCGCAGACACCACGCGGCCCTGATCTGACATCACCCCGACCAGCAAGCCATCGTTTGAAATCAGCAAAGCGGGCCGTTCAGCCGCCCCCCACAAGGCAAATCCCAAAACCAATGGCGCGACCGCCCAAAGCCGGACCCGCCCCCGCCACAACACCAACCAAGCGCCGCCCAAAGTGATCAGCGGCAGCACCCAAGGCCCCGGCGCAATGATCGGTGTCACAGCACCTTCCAATCCCGCAACCCAATGGGCGATATAGATGATCCAGCGCGCCGACGCCTCCATCACCCACAGCGCCGGGGCCGCAAGACCCAAGGGTGCCAGCAAAGCGGCGACCACGCCCGCCGCCATCAGCACCGACATCACCGGCACCGTCAGCAGGTTTGCCAGCAACCCGTAATCCGTAAACCGGTTGAAATGCGCCGCCGCATAGGGGGCGGTCGCCATGCCTGCCAAGACCGAGGTCAACACCAGCGTGAACACCGGCATCACCCAGCGTGGCAAGCGTTCGCGCATGACCCGCCGGTCCAGCGCGCCAAAGCCCGCAATCAGGACCACGGTGGCCGCAAAAGACAGTTGAAACCCCGGTTCGGTCAGACTTTCGGGTTCGGTCAGCAGCAGCGCACAGGCCGCCAGCGCCACCGACCGCATGGTCAGCGCGCGCCGGTCCAACAGCACCGCACCAAGCATGACGCAGACCATCAGAAACGCCCGCTCGGTCGCCACATTGGCCCCCGACAGCAGCAGATAAAACAGCGCCACAGCAAAAGCCACGACCGCCGCCAGCTTTTTGGCGTTCACCCGCAACGCAACAGGCGGCACCAAAGCCAGGCCGTACCGCATCAAGACAAACACGAACCCGGTCAGAAACGCCATGTTCATGCCCGAAATCGCCAGCAAATGCGCCAGATTCGAATCGCGCAGCGCCTGAACGGTGTCGAGGCTGATGCCCGACCGATCCCCGGTCATCACCCCCGATGAAAACGCCCCCGCATCGCCCGGAACCGCCGCCATCATCGCCGCCGAAAGCCGCGCCCAATTGGTTGAAATAGGCCATGCGGCGGAAATCAAAACCTCCGGGCTCTGCCGGGCCTTCGGGCGCAGACAGATGCGCAGTGAGCAGAACGATCTGGCCTGGATCAGGCGTAAACCCCTCTGATTGCAGGGAAATCCGCACTTTCAGCGGCGTGCGATCTGGCGCCACATCATCCAGCACCACCCGGTCCAGCGTGATCCGCAACGCATCGGACTGACTGCGATCCACTTCGATGATCCGGCCCTGCACCGCGCCGTAATAGCGAAACTCCAGCATCGGGGCTTGCACGGCATGGGCGCGAAAGCCAATGGCCAGAACCCCAACCGCCACAGCGGCCAGGCTGAGGGCAAGCGGATGCGCCAGTTCCGGGCCAAAGACATAGCCAAGCACAGCAGCCGCAAGCACCGCCGCTGTGGCCAAGTAAAACGCCAGCCCCGGTTCAAACGGCAGCGCGAACCAGCCGCCAATGCCACAAGCCATGAAGATCGGCAGCCACGGGAACAACAGCCCCCGCGCGCCTTGCAAGGCATCCACCGGCCACAGCATCATTGCGACCGCCCTGCCCACCTTGTTTTGCACCCCACAACTGCCTAAAGCTGCGCCAATCTTACCCGTTCAATGGTTTCTGAAAGGTTAACTGCAATGTCCCGTCCCGTTGTCACCCGCTTTGCCCCCTCGCCCACCGGCTATCTGCACATCGGCGGCGGGCGTACGGCGCTGTTCAACTGGCTTTACGCGCGGGGTCGCGGTGGCAAATTCCTGCTGCGGATCGAGGACACCGATCGAGAGCGTTCAACCCCCGAGGCCACCGCCGCCATCCTGCGCGGTCTGACGTGGCTGGGTCTTGACTGGGACGGTGAGGTGGTCAGCCAGTTTGACCGCATCACCCGCCATGCCGAGGTGGCACATGACATGCTGTCACGCGGGACAGCCTATAAATGCTTCAGCACGCAAGAGGAAATCGCCGTCTTCCGCGCCGAGGCCGAGGCCCGTGGCAGCTATGCGCTGTTCCAAAGCCCGTGGCGTGACGCCGATCTCGCCAGCTTCCCCGACGCGCCCTACGTGGTCCGCATGAAGGCCCCGCGCACCGGCGAGACGGTGATTGACGATCAGGTGCAGGGCCGCGTGGTGATCCAGAACGCGACTCTGGATGATATGATTTGTTTACGATCTGATGCTACGCCGACGTATATGTTGGCTGTTGTGGTGGACGATCACGACATGCAGGTCAGTCATGTCATTCGGGGGGACGACCATCTGAACAACGCCGCGCGCCAGCAGATGATTTATGACGCCATGGGCTGGGAAATCCCGGTCTGGGCGCATATTCCCCTGATCCATGGGCCGGATGGCAAAAAACTGTCCAAGCGGCATGGCGCGACCGGCGTTGAAGAGTATCAGGCGATGGGCTATCCCGCCGCCGGGATGCGCAACTATCTGACCCGTCTGGGGTGGGCGCATGGCGACGCCGAGATTTTCACGACAGATGAAGCGGTTGCGATGTTCGATCTGGCAGGGATCGGTCGCGCTCCGGCCCGGCTGGATTTCAAGAAACTGGAAAACACCTGTGGCCATCACATTGCCATGGCCGAAGATGCTGCACTGCTGCATGAGATTGAGGCCTATCTGCTGGCCGCCAACCGCCCGGCTTTGACGGCGGATCAGCGGGCGGTTTTGTCGCGGGGGCTGTATTGTGTGAAGGATCGTGCGAAAACCTTGCCGGAACTGCTTGAAAAGGCGCAGTTTGCGCTGGTTTTGCGCCCGGTGCAGCCGGATGAGGCTTCGGCCAAGGCACTCGATACGGTATCCCGTGGTATACTGAAATCGTTGACGCCGCTGCTGCAAAATGTTAGCTGGACAAAAGAGGCGCTGGAACCGATCCTGAATGATGCAGCTGCAGCAAATGGAATCGGTTTTGGCAAACTCGCCGCCCCGTTGCGCGCCGCTTTGGCAGGCCGCAGCGCCACGCCAAGTGTTTACGACATGATGCTTGTCATCGGTCGCGATGAAACGATTGCCCGGCTGGAGGATGCGGCGGCTTGATCCGCCCGTTCCCGGTCAACGCGAACAAAGGCCGCCCCATAGCCCTGGGTTGGCCGGTAACTGGGGGATGAGAGATGGCCGAAACGACCAGAAAAGCAACGCTGAACCTTGACGGCAAGACCTATGACCTGCCCATCCTTTCGCCCACCCTGGGGCCGGATGTGCTTGATATCCACAAGCTTTATGCCGAAGCAGACGTGTTCACCTTTGACCCCGGCTTCACCTCTACTGCCGCTTGCGTAAGTGCCATCACCTTTATCGACGGCGACAAGGGCGAACTTCTGCACCGCGGCTATCCGATTGAACAACTGGCCGAGCATTCGTCTTATCTCGAGGTCTGCTATTTGCTGCTCTACGGTGAACTGCCAAATGCGGCGCAATTGGCTGATTTCGAAAGCCGGGTGACCCGTCACACCATGCTGCACGAGCAAATTCACATGTTCTTCCGTGGTTTCCGCCGGGACAGCCACCCGATGGCCACCATGGTGGGTGTCGTTGGCGCAATGTCGGCCTTCTACCATGACAGCCTTGACATCAACGACCCTTGGCAGCGCGAAGTGGCCGCGATCCGCATGGTCGCCAAACTGCCGACGATTGCGGCGATGGCCTATAAGTATTCGGTCGGCCAACCCTTTGTTTACCCAAAGAACTCTCTCTCCTATGCGGGCAACTTCCTGCACATGTGCTTTTCGGTTCCGGCAGAAGAATATGTCGTGAATCCGGTTCTGGCCCGTGCCATGGACCGCATCATGATGCTGCATGCCGACCACGAACAAAACGCCTCGACCAGCACTGTGCGGCTGGCGGGCTCCTCCGGGGCCAACCCGTTTGCCTGTATCGCCGCTGGCATCGCCTGCCTTTGGGGCCCGGCCCATGGCGGCGCCAATCAGGCCTGTCTGGAAATGCTGCGTGAAATCGGCACCGTGGACCGGATCCCGGAATATATCGCCAAGGCCAAGGACAAGAACTCGGGCTTCCGCCTGATGGGCTTTGGCCACCGCGTTTACAAAAACCACGACCCCCGCGCCACCGTGATGAAAGAATCGGCGGATGAGGTGTTGGAGCTTTTGGGCATCCACAACAACCCCACCCTGCAAGTCGCCAAAGAACTGGAGCGGATTGCGCTGTCGGACGACTATTTCATCTCGAAGAAACTCTACCCGAACGTCGATTTCTACTCGGGCATCATTCTGGATGCGATGGGCTTCCCAACCTCGATGTTCACGCCGATTTTCGCGATTTCGCGCACCGTTGGCTGGATTTCGCAGTGGAAAGAGATGATCGCCGAGAAGAACCAGAAGATCGGGCGTCCGCGTCAGCTTTATGTCGGTGCGCCGAAACGAGACTATGTCGACGTCAAGCATCGCTGACATCAAGGGGCGGTCCGTCGGGCCGCCCTTTCCTTTTGCCGCCCAAGCTGCGACCTTGCGGCCATGCAGCCCACATCCCGCATCCTTGCCCTTGATCTGACCCGCAGCGCCGCCCTGCTGGGAATGGTGGCGTTTCACATCACCTACGATCTGCTGCTGTTCGGCATCATGCCCGGCACCTACGCGGCCTCTGCGATCTTCTATTGGCATCCGCGCATTGTGGCCGGGGCGTTTCTGGCGCTGGCAGGGCTTGGCCTTTGGCTGTCGCATGGGCAGGGCATCCGGTGGCCTGCGTTCTGGCGGCGATGGCTGAAAATTGCGGCGGCGGCGGGGTTGGTGACGCTCGGCACTTATTTCGCCATGCCGGAATTCTATATATTTTTCGGCATCCTGCACGCTATGGCCCTGTTCAGTTTGTTGGGCCTGTTGGTCCTGCGACTGCCCGCGCCGATCACCGCCGTTCTTGGCCTTGCGATCTTGCTTGGCGCCGCTTACCTGCGTGACGACGCCTTCAACGCCCCGCTTCTGGCCTTCCTCGGCCTTGCCACCCAACTGCCCGCCACTGCCGATTTTGAGCCGATTTTCCCGTGGTTCGGACCCTTTCTGTTGGGGCTGGCTCTGGCCCGCTTTGGCAGCCGCTTGGGTTGGTGGACCCGCGCCGCCCGGTGGACTGGCACGCCGCTGCTGCACAAACTGGCTTGGCCCGGCCAACATTCTCTCACGATTTACCTGATCCACCAGCCAATTCTGATTGGCCTGATCTGGGCCTACACCCAGATCTAAGCCCATCCGTCCAGCGTCGCCACAGCGGCATAAGTCTCGGGGCGACGATCCCGGAACAGCCCCCAAGTGCTGCGCAGGGCCGCCACTGCATCCAGATCAAAGGTTGCCAGCACCACTTCTTCGCTGTTCCGACTGGCCTTGGCAACCAACTGCCCGGTGTGATCTGCGATAAAGCTGCTGCCGTAAAACGTCACGGCAGTGCCGCCCGGCGCCACTTCGGTGCCAATGCGATTCGACGCTATCACCGGCAGGATATTCGCGCCTGCGTGTCCGCGCATGCAAATCTCCCAATGCGGCTGGCTGTCATAACCGGGCGCTGGGGGTTCCGAGCCGATTGCGGTGGGGTACAAAAGCATCTCTGCCCCTTGCAACGCCATCGCCCGCGCGCATTCGGGGAACCATTGGTCCCAGCAAATCCCGACGCCAATGCGCCCGAACGCCGTGTCCCACACCTTGTACCCGGTATCACCGGGCGAGAAATAGTACTTCTCCTCATACCCCGGCCCCTGCGGAATATGGGTTTTGCGGTAATTTCCCAACACTTTGCCATCGGCATCAATCATCGCCATGGCATTGAAATGCGCCTGACCCGCCTTTTCAAAGTAAGAGCAGGGCAGCACCACACCCAGTTCCCGCGCCAGATCAGAGAACCGCGCGATCAATGGATGGCCCGCCATGGGCTTGGCCATCGGGAAATACGCGACCCGCTGTTCAATGCAGAAATAGGGCGCGGCGAAAAGCTCTTGGATCAGAACCACTTGCGCGCCTTGGGCGGCGGCTTGGCGGATCAGAGCTTCGGCCTTGTCCACATTGGCGGGCAGATCCCAGGAACAGGCGAATTGCGTCGCGGCGATGGTCACTTGGCGCATGGGGGCCTCCTTTTGCGTCAGGTTATTTGATCAAACCCCACCGCGTAAAGAGCGAAAGCCACCCCGGCCGGCGCCCCATCTCCGCCGAAGGATGTACCGACTCAGAGGCATCGCGCCCAATCACGCGTTTACGGCGCAGCAAGAACCACATGCCCCAGCCGCGCATCGTGCCCACCATCGGGGCCGCAGGATCGCAAGGATAGAGCAGACGCCAACCATCGGGCAGCGTCAGCCCCACGGTTTCCGCGCGCTCCAGCATCCAGACCAGCGGGATATTGGCCAAAGGCCGTGCAGCCATGTCGCAGCCGATCATGCCGCCAATGTCGCCATGCGCGCCGCGAAACCACATCTGTTGCACATTGCCTTCCCACCCCGGCGGGCAATCCCACAGCACGGGTTCGTAGACCGACCGGGTTTCATCCATCGCAAGCGCTTGAAATCCATGGCGAATGGACGAACCAAGGTGATGATTGTGGAAATCATGCGACTGGTCGGTGAACATCCAAAGCAATGGAAACCGCAGGCCAAGCGCTTTGACCGTATCCCAGACGCCAACCATTTGAATGGGCGCCTCGGCGTGGCAAAACTGGCGCGCAAAAGCGCGGGCAGTTGGGCTGTCGGGGTTGATCTGGTAGTGGCGATAGGCAAGGTTCACCCCGCGTTCGGTCGCATGTTCGCGCCGCAGCAGCCCCACCCGGTCAATCGCGCCCGCCAAAGACCGCACGGCATAGGCCCCGCGCGAATAACCGAACAGATAAATCCGGTCGCCTTCGCGGTAGTGACTGGCCAGCCAACCATAGGCACGCCGGATCTGACGGTTGATGCCGCGCCCCTGCACAAGGTTCATGCCGTTGCGCCAGCCCTCCCATTGCAGACCCGGTTCGTAGTAAACCGTGCGATGGGCCGAGCGTCCCTGCGAGGTCAACAGTTGAAACAGCAGACCCGCATTGCCCTCTTGTCCCACATCCAGCGTCGACAGGGTGCCGTCCAGAATGATGACGTGATCGACAACGCCCCGATTGCGCCCCGGTTCTGGTGGGGCGGGGACAAGGGTTTCGATGGCGGCATAGCCGTTCCACCACAGTTTGAGACGGTTAAGCAGTGACAGTGCGCACCTCCTGCAACCAGCCCCAGATGCGGACGGGGGTGAAGGGCATGTCAACCCGCGTGACGCCCCGCGGGGCCAAGGCATCCAGCACCGCGTTGGAAATCGCACCGCAAGCGCCAACCGTGCCTGCCTCGCCACAGCCCTTCATGCCCAAGGGGTTGGTTTTGGTGTAGGTCGGCGCGTCATGCAGGCTGATGTTGGGCAAGTCAGAGGCGCGCGGCATGGCGTAATCCATGAAACTGCCGGACAAAAGCTGGCCATTTTCATCATAAATCGCGGCTTCTGTCACCGCTTGGCCAAACCCCTGCGCAATGCCGCCATGCACCTGCCCCGCCACCAGTTCGGGCGCAATCAGCGTGCCGAAATCATCGACCACCGTGTAGCGATCCATGGTCAGGGCTCCGGTTTCGGGATCAATCTCAACCTCGACCACATGGCAGCCATTTGGGTATGCCCCGGCGTCCAACCGAATCGTCTGCGCCACGTCCAGCAGATCGGCACGCCCCTTCACCCGCGCCAGAGCCGCCGCCTCGGCCATGCTCAGGCGCAGGTTGGACCCCGCCGCGCCGAAGGTCAGATCGTCAAAGCCCACCTCTGGCACGGCCCATTCCGCCGCCAGAAACGCCGCAAACCCCGCCACCGCCGCCGCAACCGTGCTGCGCGTGGCCGTGCCTTGCACGGTGACAGACCGCGATCCCCCCGTACCGCCGCCGTGCCGGATGCGGTCACTGTCGCCCTGCACAATGCGGATCAGCGCGGGGTCAATCCCGGTCGCTTGCGCCAGCATGCGGGTGTACACCGTCTCATGCCCCTGCCCGTTCGACTGGGTGCCGACATAGAGCGTCGCGCCACCGTCCGCGTCCAGCACCAGCCGCGCGGTTTCGACCGGACTGCCAAGGATCGATTCAAGATAGCTTGCCACGCCAATGCCCCGCAGCATCCCCTGCGCCGCCGAGGCCGCCTTGCGTGCGGCAAATCCCGCCACATCGGCGTGGTTTCGGGCCTGCAACAGCACATTGGCAAAATCGCCGCAGTCCACATCATCGCCCGACACCAACCGATGCGGAAAGGCGCGGATCACATTGCGCAGCCGCAGATCGAAGCCATCGACGCCCAACACCCGCGCGGCATGGTCCATCACCCGCTCTATCGTCAGGTTGGCCTCGGGCCGCCCCGCACCGCGATAAGCATCGATGGGCGTGGTGTTGGTATAGACCCCCACCGCACCCAGATGGGCCACCGGAATATCATAAACCCCTGTCAGCACTTTGGAGAACAACTCTGTCTGGATCGCCTGCCCGAACTGCGAGTTATACGCCCCAAGGTTGGAGACAAGGTTAACATCGTAGGCCGTGATCCGCAGATCGGCGTCAAAACCGATCCGCGCATGGGCCACCAGATCGCGCCCGCCATTGTCGGTCAGCATCGATTCCGACCGGTCCGCAATCCAACGCACCGGACGCCCCAAAGCCCGCGCCGCCGCCGCAATGCAGATGTATTCGGGATAGGTCATCGCCTTCATGCCAAAGCCGCCGCCGACATCGGGGTTCGTGACCCGGACGGCATCGGCGTCCATGCCCAGCATCCGGGCCAACTCGCGCTTTTGCGTCCAGACCCCTTGGCCGTTCACGCACAGATGCAGACGGCCCCCCGTTTGGTCGTCGGCTGCATATTCCGCATAGGCCCCGCGCGGCTCCATCGCGGCCACGATGATGCGGTTGTGGGTGACGGTCAGGTCAAGCTGATGCAGCGATGCGGCCAAAGCCGCAGCCACCGCCGCCGCGTCGCCGATCGTATAGTCAAAAGCCAGATTGCCGGGGGCCTCGGGATGAATGGTTGGGCCACCCGTCGCCAAAGCCATCGCCACCGGCAAGTCGTCAAAGCTCAGATCGACCAGTTCCGCCGCATCGCGCGCCTGCAGCAGGGTGTCGGCCACGATCAGCGCCACCGCCTCACCGGCAAAGCGCGCCACGCCACGCGCCAGAACCGGGCGTTCCGGCCCGGCACCCGTGCCATTGGCCGAGGTGATCCGCTCCCCTTCCATCGCCAGATCAACGCCCAAGGCAGCCAAACCCGCAGCGTCCAGCACCAGATGCACGCCCCTTGCGCCGCGCGCCGCCGACAGGTCCAGATCAAACCGCCCATGCGCCGCTTGCGCCCGCAGGAAATAGGCGACCAAAGCAGCCTCTGGCGCAATATCATCAACATAGCGCCCGCCGCCGGTCAGAAACCGTATGTCCTCCAGCCGACCCTTGCCCTGCGCTGCGCCAAATTTCGCCATGCTGCCCCCCAAAACTCTGATCCGAAACACCTACGCCCCCGGCTGGATTTGTCCAGCCGGGGGCGCAATTCAGAACAGATTGTGCGGCAATCAGACCTTGAGCGACAAAACCGTGACCATCCCCAACTCGCCAAAGCCATTGAAGCGGCTGTTGGTGACGGTGGAATAGGCGCCCATGCCGTGAACGATGACGAAATCCCCCTCGGCAATGTCAGACGGGAACGGCATGTCGCCGGGCAGACGGTCCACCGAATCGCAGGTCGGGCCAAAACAGATGCGCGGCAAGATCGCCCCGCTGCGACGCACGCCTTGGGCCGACAGCACCTCGATACGGTCAATGATGCCGATCTGCCCCAGTTCGAACAGCGACCCGTAGACACCGTCGTTCAGGAACACATGCATGTCATCGCGCACCGATTTCACGCGGGCGGCCAATGTAAAGGCATCGCCGCACATCGCACGGCCCGGCTCGCAGATCAGCACCGGGCGATCCGCGCCAAAGGCTTCGGTTGCAACGCGGTCGATGGTGGCAAAGGTTGCCTCCAACTGCGGCGTCACGCCTTCTGCTCGGTGGCTTGGGAAGCCGCCGCCGACATTCAGCCGGGCAATCTTGACGCCCGCCTTTTGCGCGATCACCGCCGCCTCGCGGATGTAGGACGCCCAAGCCGCCGGATCGGTGCATTGCGTGCCGGGGTGGAAGGTGATCGACGGGATAAACCCAGCCGCCGCCACGGTTTTCAGCAACTCGACCGCCACCTCTTCGGTCGCGCCAAACTTGGCACCGAAGTTATAGGCAGCACCCGCCACCGGCAATTTGAACCGCACCGTGATTTCGCAATTCTCGGTCGGCACCATTTCGATCAGTTTCGCCAGCTCGGAATGCGAATCGACCGAGTAGGATTTGACCTTGCGCGCCACGGAATGCGCGATTTCGGCACGCGACCGCACCGGGTTGTTGTAATGCACGGCCGCATCCGGGGCCAAGCGCCGGATCAGGTCGATCTCGAACGGCGAGGCGCAGTCAAAGCCCTTGACCCCCGCCGCGATCAGATTTTCCACAACCTCTTCGCCGGGGTTCGACTTGACGGCGTAGGTCACAAGACCCGGAAAACCATCAAGAAAACGCCGGGCGACGGCTTGAATTGCGGTGGGTGCGAAAAACAGCACCGGGTTCTCCGGCTGCTGAGTGCGCAGGTATTCGGTCGGGTTGGTCCAGATTGATTTGGACAGTCCCATCGGCGTATTCCCTTCTGCCAACAAGATGCAAATCCCCCCTCGTTGCCGTGAAGGGCAGCGATTTGCTCAGGGCACCTGCAAGGTTTTCCAACCAGGCCAGGTGCGTATGAGCCGCCCTTTTCCTGCAACGTAGGATGCCGCATATGGGCTACAACTTCACCGAACAAAACTATATAAATGCCCGAAATCTTCGTTATAACGACGAAAAAAGGATACATACTGTATGGATGACCTCGATCGTAACATTCTGACCCTGCTGGGGGCCGATGCCCGCATGTCCGTCGCCACTTTGGCGCGTCGCCTGAAGGTGGCGCGGTCCACAATTCAGGCGCGGCTGGAGCGGTTGGAGACGGGCGGCATCATCGCAGGTTACACGCTGAAACTGGGCGAAGCCGCGCGGCAGGGGCGGTTGCGGGCGTCGGTCCTGCTGACGATTGAGCCACGGTCGCAAGCCGCCATCCTGACCCGTCTGAAGTCGATCCCAGAGGTGGAACGGGTGTTCACAACCTCGGGCCGCTTCGATCTGCTGTTGCAAGTGGCCGCCAGCAACACCCAATTGCTCGATCAGGTGCTGGACCAGATCGGCGCGCTGACCGGGGTGAAGTCGTCGGAAAGCCTGATCCATCTGAGCACAAAGCTGGACCGGGCCGTCTAAGCCAACCAAGGGCGCACTTGCCCCCCATACGAGGGGCGACGCGCCCGCTGCTGTCGCGCCTTCTCCCTTCACATTGGCAAAAATATCCCCGCCGGAGGCTCTGGACCCACGCATTCCAAGCATCCGACGCTTGGCCTTGCCCGCCCAATTGTTTAGGACAAGCCAACACGTTCAAGGATGCCCGAAATGCCGATGGAAAAAACCTTCTCTCCCGCCGAGGCCGAGGCCCGGATTTCTGCACAGTGGATCGACCATAAGGCAGGTGCAGCCGGGGCGAATGCCAAGCCGGGGGCAGAGGCGTTTTCGGTGATGATCCCGCCGCCGAACGTGACCGGATCGCTGCACATGGGCCATGCGTTCAACAACACCTTGCAGGACATTCTGGTGCGCTGGCACCGGATGCAGGGGCATGACACCCTGTGGCAGGTGGGCACCGATCATGCCGGGATCGCGACGCAAATGGTGACCGAACGCGACATGGCGCTGCACCAAGAGCCCAGCCGCCGCGAAATGGGGCGCGAGGCGTTTCTGGCACGGGTCTGGCAGCAAAAGGTGCAATCGCGCGGCACCATCATCGGGCAGTTGCAGCGGTTGGGCGCGTCTTGCGATTGGGACCGTGAGGCCTTCACCATGTCGGGCGCGCCGGGGGCACCTGCGGGCGAGGACGGCAATTTCCACGACGCCGTGATCAAGGTCTTCGTGGATATGTACACCAAGGGCCTGATCTATCGCGGCAAGCGCTTGGTCAACTGGGACCCGCATTTTGAAACGGCGATTTCCGATCTCGAGGTCGAGAATATCGAAGTCGCGGGCCATATGTGGCATTTCAAATACACGCTCGCCGACAAGCAAACCTATGAATATGTTGAGAAAGACGAAGACGGCAACGTGACGCTGCGCGAGATGCGCAACCACATTTCCATCGCCACCACCCGCCCCGAAACCATGCTGGGTGACGGTGCGGTTGCCGTGCATCCGTCCGACGCGCGCTATCAATCCATCATCGGCAAAATGGTCCACCTGCCGCTCTGTGACCGTCTGATCCCGATCATCGCCGATGAATATCCCGATCCGACCTTTGGCTCGGGTGCGGTGAAAATCACCGGCGCGCATGATTTCAACGATTATCAGGTCGCCAAGCGCAACAATCTGCCCTGCTACCGCCTGATGGACACCCGCGCCCAGATGCGCGCCGATGGAGCACCTTATGCGCAGGCCGTGATCCGCGCCCGCGAAATCGCGGCGGGGTCACCCGCGAGCGAGTCCGAAGTCGACGCCCTCAACCTTGTCCCCGAAAAATACCGCGGGCTGGACCGGCTGGAGGCGCGCAAGCTTGTGGTGGCGGATATCAACGCCTTGGGTCTGTGCGTGTCGACCTTGATGACCGAGATCGACCCCGAGACGGGTTCTGAACACCTGACCCGCGAGCCTTTCGTCGAATCCAAAAAGATCATGCAGCCCTTCGGCGACCGCTCCAAAGTGGTGATCGAGCCGATGCTGACAGATCAATGGTTCGTTGACACCGCCAAGATCGTGGGGCCAGCATTGGACGCCGTGCGCTCAGGTGCGACCAAGATCATCCCGGAATCGGGCGAAAAGACCTATTTCCACTGGCTGGAGAATATCGAGCCTTGGTGTATTTCACGGCAATTGTGGTGGGGGCATCAGATACCGGTTTGGTATGGCCTCAATCTCGACGCCCCCGATTTCGCGGATGACGAAGACGACAACGCGCTGGACGAGGTCGAGATCATCAAGTTTCTCGGCGATGGGGGGCACATCGACCGCGAGGCGCGCCACCATTGCGCAGCCGAACTTGCGACGGTGGCTGAGCGTTTCCGCGATGACCTTGCCGCCCTGCCACATCCCTTGAACAACGCCCGTATCGTGGAAGTCGCCGATCGCAACGCGGCCGTGACGTTGCTTGCGCGGTCATTGGCGGACTACAACCTGAGCCAAGACCCGACCCATCTGACTTACCCGGTCTGGCAAGACCCCGACGTCCTCGACACCTGGTTCTCCTCTGGTCTCTGGCCGATCGGCACGCTCGGCTGGCCCGAGCAAACCCCTGAATTGCAAAAGTATTTCCCCACCTCGACCCTGATCACCGGGGCGGATATCATCTTCTTCTGGGTTGCCCGGATGATGATGATGCAGCTTGCCGTGGTGAACGAGGTTCCTTTCAAAACCGTCTATCTGCACGGCCTCGTCCGCGACGCCAAGGGCAAGAAGATGTCAAAATCGCTTGGCAACGTCATCGACCCGCTGGAGATCATCGACGAATTTGGCGCCGACGCGCTGCGGTTTTCCAACGCCGCGATGGCCTCCCTCGGCGGCGTTCTGAAACTCGACACCGCCCGCATCGCAGGCTACCGCAACTTCGGCACCAAACTCTGGAACGCCTGCCGCTTTGCCGAAATGAACGGTGTGTGGGAAAACCACCAGACCCAAGCCACCCCGCCGAATGCCACTGCCACCGCGAACAAATGGATCATCGGTGAAACCACCCGCACGCTGACCGAGGTCAACGCCGCCCTCACCGACTACCGCTTCGACCAAGCCGCCGACGCGCTTTACAAATTCGTCTGGGGCAAGGTCTGCGACTGGTATGTCGAATTCGCCAAGCCGCTGTTTGACGGCCCCGACGCGCCCGAAACCCGCGCCACCATGGCTTGGGTTCTGGACCAATGCATGATTCTGCTGCACCCGATCATGCCCTTCATCACCACAGAGCTGTGGTCGACCACCGGCACGAGGCAAAAACCCTTGGTCCACACCGACTGGCCGACCTACGGCGCGGAACTAGTCAACCCCGAAGCCGCCACCGAAATGGGTTTCGTCACCACCCTGATTGACGAAATCCGCTCCGCCCGCGCGCAGGTCCACGTCCCCGTCGGCCTGAAATGCGACCTTGTGGCGACCGAGCTTTCCGCCGCGGCCCGCACCGCTTGGACGCGCAACGAGGCGCTGATCAAACGCATGGCCCGCATCGATGGCCACAGCGAAGGCGTGGCCCCCAAAGGCTCCATCGCCGTGGCGGCACCGGGGGCCAGCTTTGCCATCCCGCTGGCGGGCCTGATCGACATTGCCGAGGAAAAATCCCGTCTGACCAAAGCGATGGACAAGCTTGCCAAGGAAATCGGCGGGCTGAAGGGTCGGCTGAACAACCCCAACTTCGCCAAATCCGCCCCCGAAGAGGTGATCGCCGAAGCGACCGCCAATCTGGAGGCGCGCGAAGATGAGGCCGCCAAGCTGCAAGCCGCGTTGAACCGGCTGGCCGAACTGGGTTAAGTCCGCCCGCCGGACCGACAGCAGAGCCTCCGGCGGGGATATTTGGGCCAAGATGAAACCGGCTTCATCTTGGCAAAAATATCCTCGGGGGGTGAGGGGGGCAGACAGCCCCCCTTTCCACAGCGCCCGCAAATGCCTACCTTCGATGCAGGAGGTGACGCATGTCCTGGTTCAATCCCCTCACCGAACGCCAAATCGCCAAAGCCCGCGCCAAGGGCGCGCTGCAGGGCCTCAAGGGCGAAGGCCAACCCCTGCCCGACCGTCCCGGCGACGCCTTCATCACGCCGGGTGACGCCGTGGGTTTTCGCATCATGGCCGAAGCCGGGGTGCTGCCGCCCGAAATCACCTTCAAGAAACAAGCCGCCGCCCAACGCGCGCATCTGGCCACCCTGACCGACCCTGCCGAGCGCAAAGCCGCCATGGCCAGCCTTGCCCAGATCGAACTGCGCCAGGCCATCGCGGAAGAGGCCCGCCGCAAATTCCTGCGTTAGGCCGGGTGGGCCCGCGCGCCGCGCAGGTTCACCCAAGCCCGCGACGCCAAGGCCCTGACGAACGGCCACAGCCCTTGCCCCTCTCAACGACGCCCTCACCGTCTTTGATCCCATCAAGATGGCCTCCAACCAAGCCACTGCCTCGGCCCTAGGTGCACACATCCTCACCGCCGTCCCATCTGCCGCCAAACCTTAATTCTTCGTAAAATTGGAAACCCAACCCCTTGAAATGACATGATATGTTAATGGTCCCAACTCGGGACCATCCAAATTCCCCTTGCCAGCCACCCCCAAACCCGGCCAAATCGCGGCCATGAAAGCCCCCATCCTGACCCCGCTTGCCGCCTCCCTGCCCTCCACCGTCCCCTTCGTCGGGCCCGAGACGGCAGAGCGGGCGCAGGGCCGCCCTTTCCTTGCCCGCCTCGGCGCGAACGAGTCTCTCTTCGGCCCCTCCCCCGTCGCCATCAAGGCGATGCAAGACGCGGCACCGCAGGCGTGGATGTATGGCGACCCGGAAAACCATGATCTGAAAACCGCCCTCGCCGCCCATCACCGCTGCCGCCCCGACAACATCGTGGTGGGGGAGGGCATCGACGGGCTGCTGGGTTATCTGGTGCGCCTGATGGTCGAACCCGGCACCCCGGTGGTGACCAGCATGGGCGCTTATCCCACCTTCAATTTCCACGTCACAGGCTTTGGCGGCACCCTGCACCGCGCGCCTTACCGGGGCGATCACGAGGACCCGCAGGCACTGCTGGACCTTGCCGCCCGAACGCAGGCGCGGCTTCTCTACGTCGCCAACCCCGACAACCCGATGGGCAGCCATCACCCTGCGGCCTTGATTGCAGACATGCTGGCCCACCTGCCACCCAAAACCCTGATGGTGCTGGACGAGGCCTATATTGATCTGGCCCCCCCCGGCACCGCCCCCGACATTGCCGCCGACACCCCCAACCTGATCCGCATGCGCACCTTTTCCAAAGCGCATGGGCTGGCCGGGTTGCGGGTGGGCTATGCGATCGCGGCGGCCCCGCTGGTTCAGGCCTTTGACAAGGTGCGCAACCATTTCGGCATGGGCCGGGTGGCGCAGGCCGGGGCACTGGCGGCCTTGCAGGACAAAACCCACCTGCCCCGGGTACTGGCGCAAGTGGCCACCGCCCGCATCCGGCTGGCTGCAATTGCGCGGACCAATGGGTGGACGCCGTTGCCGTCCGCCACGAATTTCATCACACTGGATTGCGGCCGCGACGGAGATCATGCCCGCGCGGTCTTGAGCCAGCTGACGGCGGCGGGCATCTTTGTCCGCATGCCGGGCGTGGCCCCGCTGGACCGCTGTATCAGGGTGTCTTTGGGGGACGAGGCGGCCCTTGCAGCGTTTGAAGCCGCCTTGCCGGGCGCGATCAACGCCGCAGGCTGATCACTCTGCCGCCATCGCCGGACCCACCGCAGGGGCCGTGCCCACGGGCGTTTCGGCAGGGCCAAGACGCGGGGCTACGATGACAGGTTCAGCCGTGGTCAGGCGCTGTGGCGCTGCGGCGTCCACCTCCAAGATCCGGCGGAACACCAACATGTTGTGAAAGCTGGTCTTGGTGCCGGTGAAGCCCGCGCGTTCGTCCACTGGCAGCGTATCAGCGCGGACATAGTCCCAGCCCTCACGCCCCTGTTCATTCATGACATTGGTCAAGGCCAGCGCGAAACGGTCCTCGGTGGTCTTGACCCCGCGCAGTTTCTCGCCCCGACGGGGGGCCGGAATGACTTTGAATTCATAACGCTGCATAGGGTCGCTCCTGCACCAAACCTGAAGAGAATACTAAGATTCGCCCGCCAAGGCCAAGGGATGAAAGGATTTTTCTGGAGTCGCGCGCGGATTTCGCCACAGCACCAAATGCGGTGGCAAGTTCGGCTGCGGCCGCTAACTGTGGCGCGGCACCTCAGCCAACAGGGGCGCGTTCAGGCCATCGAACGGATCGGCCCATTCGAAGGACTGGCCCGCGTTCAGATGCCGCGCGGTGGCGACGGCCAGACGCGGGTTCGGGTTGCGGGAATAGTAAAGGACGGTGGTCATGGTTGTTCCCCTGCTGGGGCAGGCTACGACAGGGGATGCGAAAATGAAGCCGCGTCTTGCGTCGCTGGCGCAGAGCGGGGGTTTCACACCGGGCAAGTTTTTGCATCTTGCAAACACTTGCCCGCCCCCTCGTGGGATATTTTCACCAAGATGAAACTATTTTGGACGCGTCTTAGCGGGTTGGGCCCGTACCCATCACAGACCCAGCTTTTGCGCCACCATCGCGCCCACAACCGCCGGATTGGCCTTGCCTCCGGTGGATTTCAGCACCTGTCCGGTGAACCAACCCGCCAATTTGGCGTTGACCCTGGCCTTTTCGACCTGATCGGGATTGGCGGCGATCAGCGCATCCAGTGCCGCCTCAATCGCGCCGGTATCCGTTACCGCCTTCATGCCATGGGCCGCCGCAACCTCGGCAGGATCGCCGCCTTTGGTCCACAGCAATTCGAACAGGTCTTTCGCCATCTTGCCGGTGATCTCGCCCTTGCCCAAAAGGTCAAGCATGCCACCCAGTTGCACGACGGAAACCGGGCTGTCGGCAATTGCCTTGCCCTCTTTGTTCAGGCGGCCAAAAAGTTCATTGATCACCCAGTTCGCGGCAATCTTGCCATCGCGGCCTTGCGCCACCGCCTCAAAGAAGCCCGCAGATTCCAGATCGGCGGTCAGCACGTTGGCGTCATAATCGGTCAGGCCGAAATCGCCCATGAAGCGGGCTTTCTTGGCGTCGGGCAGTTCGGGCATGGTGGCTGCAATGTCATCGACCCAAGCCTGTTCAATCTCCAGCGGCAGCAGATCGGGGCAAGGGAAATAGCGGTAATCATGCGCCTCTTCCTTGCTGCGCATAGAACGGGTTTCGTTCTTGTCCGGGTCGTAAAGCCGGGTTTCCTGCGTGACCGAACCGCCATCCTCCAGAATGGCAATCTGACGCCGGGCTTCATGGTCGATCGCCAATTGGATGAACCGCATCGAGTTCATGTTCTTGATCTCGCAGCGCGTGCCCAAATGGCCGAAGTCCTGCGTGGCTTGATATTTCTCATACTGGCCGGGGCGGCAGACCGACACGTTCACATCGGCGCGCAGGTTGCCGTTTTGCATGTTGCCGTCGCAGGTGCCCAAATAGCGCAGAATCTGACGCAATTTGACGACATAGGCCGCAGCCTCTTCCGGGCCGCGAATGTCGGGGCGCGACACGATTTCCATCAGCGCGACGCCGGTCCGGTTGAAATCGACAAAACTCATTGTCGGGTCCATGTCGTGGATGGATTTGCCCGCGTCCTGCTCCAGATGGATGCGTTCTATGCGCACCAGACGGGCGACCCCCGGCGACAATTCGATCAGCACTTCGCCCTCACCCACGATGGGGTGATACAACTGGCTGATCTGATAGCCCTGCGGCAGGTCAGGGTAGAAGTAGTTCTTGCGGTCAAAAGCCGAGGCCAGATTGATCTGCGCTTTCAACCCCAGACCAGTCCGCACCGCCTGTTCGATGCAGTAGGCGTTGATCACCGGCAGCATGCCCGGCATTGCGGCATCCACAAAGGCCACATTCGAGTTCGGCTCTGACCCCACCTGCGTGGAAGCCCCCGAAAACAGCTTGGCGTTGGACGACACCTGCGCATGGATTTCCATGCCGATCACCAGCTCCCAATCGTGCTTGGCCCCGGCGATCACTTTCGGTTTCGGCGCGGTGTAGGTCAGATCCAGCATGGCGGTCTCCGTGATTATCCCCGTCTGTTTAGGCAGGCAGGGCGGCGTGGGCAAGGGCCGGGGTGGCGGAAAGCTGCCGATTTGGGGCAAGAACGGGTCGCGCAGATTGCCAGAACGCGGTTTCACGGCAATCAGGCAAGGGTCGTACAGGATGGTGCGGCGCTGACCCAGACGGATGCATGCGGATTACGCCCCTGATTGCCCCGGTTTTGGCGGCCCTCGTTTTGGCTGGCTGCAACCGGATTCCCCTTCCCGATCTGGCCTCGATGATGGCCTCTGCCGCCCAGCCCGCCATGCGTTGGGATCACCGGCCCGAGGCCGCCGAATGGACGCGGCGCACATTGGCGGCGGTGGCACAGCATGATGACGTTCTGGCGTCACGTGTGCCCGAAGATATCACAGACTGGTGTCCGGGCTATCAGACGGCGTCTCTGCCAAAGCGGCGGGCGTTTTGGGCAGGGTTGCTGTCAGCCATTGCCAAATATGAAAGCAGTTGGAACCCGCGCGCCGCTGGCGGCGGCGGGCGTTACATTGGGGTCATGCAGATTTCGCCCAAAACCGCAGCCAACTATGGCTGCGCCGCGCGGTCTTCGGCGGCATTGAAAGATGGCGCGGCCAATCTGGAATGCGCGGTGGCACTGGTGGCGCATCACGTTGAGCGCGATGGCGTGGTGGCGGGCAAAGGCAACCACGGTGTGGGTCGCGACTGGATGCCCCTGCGCAAATCCGACAAGCGGGCGGCCATTGCCGAATGGACACGGTCGCAGGCTTATTGCCGGTAGGTCACTGGTATTTAACATAATTTTACTAAAATTTGCTTCATCTGTCCTGAAATATCCCACGGGGGTCCGGGGGTGTGAAACCCCCGGCTTGGCTGATGCCGCAAACCGTCACCCCAGCATCCGCCCCGCCATCTCGGACAAATCCCGGCTGAGCCCCGGTGCGGCCAAGATGCGTTGCAGCGCGCCGCGCATCAGCGCCTGACGGTCGGCATCGTAGCGCGGCCAGGTTTCAAATGCCGTCGACATGCGGGCGGCGGTTTGCGGGTTGGCGGCGTCCAGCTTTATCAGCCAGTCGGCCAGCAACGCATAGCTTTCCCCGTCCGCATGGTGAAATCCCGCGTGATTGGCCGACAGTGCGCCAATGACCGACCGGAACCGGTTGGGGTTTTTCCAGTCAAAATCGGCGCGCGCGGTTAGCAGGCGCGTCACCGCCGCAGTCTGGTCAGGCGCGGCCATCGCGACCTGAACCGCGAACCACTTGTCCATCACCAGACGGTCATCCGCCCATTTGGCCCCGAACTCCGCCAACTCCGCTGCCCCTGCCCCGATATCCAGCAGACAGCACAGTGCGCCAAAACTTTCGGTCATGTTATCGGCAGCAAGCTGTGCAGCCCGCGCGGCGACACCTCCGTCCAGATGCGACAAAAGACCCAAGGCCACCAACCGCAGCGCGCGTTTTCCGGCTGCCTTGGCGTCGGGGGAGTAGGCCCCCGGCACACGGCAAGCCATCTCGAGCCCCGGCAACCCCTGCGCCAGACGCTGCGCCAGCGCCAGTTGGAGCGCGCGCCGCGCTGAATAAATGCGCGCCGGGTCAGGCACATGGCCCGCCGCATGCAGGGTGGCTGCCATGTCATCCTCACCCGGCAACCGCAGTGCCAGCGCGCGGAAGGCCGGATCCAGCGATTCGTCAAAGGCCAGCCGCGCCATGCCGTCCAGCAGGTTTTCGTCGGCCAAAGCGCCGTCCACCACCATGCGCGCCAAAGCCTCTTTGGCCAAGGACCGCCCGGCTTCCCAGCGGTTGAAGGGGTCGCTGTCATGGGCCAGCAACAGCGCGCGATCCGCGGCGGGCAGGCTGCGTTCCAACACCACCGGGGCCGAAAAACCGCGCAAAATCGACGCCACCGGACGGCTGGCCAGCCCGTCAAAGCTGAAACTCTGCCGCGCCTGTGTCAGCTCCAGCACGGTTGTCGGCAGCACCTCGTCGCCATTGGGGTTCAGCAGGCCCACAGCCACAGGGATCACCTTGGCAGCCTTGGCGGGCTGCCCCGGTGTGGGTGGATTTTCCTGCTCCAACGTCAGGGTCAGGCGGCCATCCGCCCAATCTTCGGTGACTTTCACGCGCGGTGTCCCAGCCTCGGTATACCACAGTTTGAACTGGGTCAGATCGCGTCCCGTAGCATCTTCAAACACCGCCAGCCAATCCTCGATCGTGGCCGCATCGCCGTCGTGACGGATGAAATACATATCCAGCGCGCGGGCATAGGCCACATCGCCGACCAGAAGTTTCAGCATGCCAATAACCTCGGCACCCTTTTCATAAACGGTGGCAGTGTAGAAATTGTTGATCTCGATGTAGTGGTCGGGCCGCACCGGATGCGACAGCGGCCCACCATCTTCGCGGAATTGCCGCGCGCGCAGGGTCAGAACGCTTTCGATCCGCTTCACCGCATGCGACCGCATGTCCCCGGAAAACTGCTGATCGCGGAACACGGTCAACCCTTCCTTCAGGCACAGCTGAAACCAGTCGCGGCAGGTGATGCGGTTGCCAGTCCAGTTGTGGAAATATTCATGCGCGATGATCGACTCTATGCGGGCGAAGTCGTCGTCGGTCGCGGTGACGGAGGAGGCCAAGACGTAGCGGGAGTTGAAGATGTTCAGCCCCTTGTTTTCCATCGCGCCCATGTTGAAATCGTCAACGGCGACAATGTTGAACACATCCAGATCGTATTCGCGACCATAGGCCGTCTCATCCCAGCGCATCGACCGGATCAGACTGTCCATCGCATAGGCGCAATCGTCCTGATCACCGGGGCGGACCCAGATGTTCAGATCAACCGCGCGGCCGGACATCGTGGTGAATTGGCCCGCATGCGCCACCAGATCGCCTGCCACCAGCGCGAACAGATAGGCAGGCTTTGGCCAAGGGTCGTCCCATTCCGCCCAGCCGTCCCCCTGCCCGACCGGATTGCCGTTGGACAACAGCACCGGCAAATCGGACTGCACCCGCACGCGGAACGGGGCCATCACATCGGGGCGGTCTGGGTAGAAAGTGATCTTGCGAAAGCCTTCCGCCTCACATTGGGTGCAATACATGCCGTTTGACATGTACAGCCCCTCCAGCGCGGTGTTGCCTGCGGGGGCGATTTCCACCTCGGTTTCCAGCACGAAAGGGTCGTCGGGCAGATCGGAGGCGGCCAGCGTCAACCCGGTGGCATCGGGGGTCGCTTGCAGCATTTGGCCGTCAATCCAGCAGCCGTGCAGCACCAGCCCCTCACCGTCCAACCGCAGATCGTGCCGGCCGGGCCGCGCGGGGTTTGGCGCAAGGTGCAACCGGGCGCGCACCCGTGTGGCCGTGGGGGCAAGGGTGAAGGTCAGCTCCACCTTCTGCACCAGATGGGTGAAAGGCTGGTAATCGGCAAGGCGGATGGCGCGCGGGTCGGTCATGGCAGTTCTCCTGTTGCGCGCAGTTTGGGCAAAGCGGGTGCGGGCGCAAGGGGCATCGGATGCTTGCTGCCACAATGCGCCGTGGTATAACCGCAGCGGCAGGACGACCTCCCCCATCAGGGCCAAGCATCGGGACGCCCCGAATAAAAGGGACACCCATGCGCAGCACCCCCGACCGCATCCGGCACGCGCTGAGTTTTGAGGCAATCGGCCTGATCCTGGTCACGCCCTTGGGCGCGCTGGCGTTCGATCTGCCGATGGCCGAAATCGGCATGGTGACGTTGGTCAGCGCCACGATGGCAACGCTGTGGAACTATGCCTACAACGTTATGTTTGACCACGCCCTGCGGCGCCTGACCGGCCGGATCGGCAAATCTGTTGCCACTCGGGTGGTCCATGCGGTGCTGTTCGAGGCTGGGCTGTTGGCGATCCTGATGCCGTTCATCGCCTGGTATCTTGGGGTCAGCCTGTTGGTGGCCTTCTGGATGGATCTGGGATTCTCGGTGTTTTATCTGTTCTATGCCTTTGTGTTCAATTGGGCCTATGACTGGGTCTTTCCGGTGCCAGAACAGGGATGACTCTGTGCTTCCCGCCGCCCCGGATCAGGTTTGGGGTGGCGGGGCAGCTGTCAAACCTGTGGACCGCCTTGCTTTGCACACCCCGGATTTCGTGCCTTCCCTCTTTACGAATCTGCGCAGACTGCTACATCTATGTTCTATGAATGTTCTCATCTGGTTCAAACGCGATCTGCGGACACACGACCACCCCGCGCTGACCCGGGCGGCGGGGCTTGGCGCTGTGTTGCCGCTTTACATCGTGGAGCCGGACTATTGGCAGCTGCCCGACACCTCGGCGCGGCAATGGGCGTTTACCGCCGAAACCCTGACCGATCTGCGTGGGCAGTTGGCGCAACTGGGCGCGCCGTTGGTGGTGCGCGTGGGCGACGCGGTGCAGGTGCTGGAGCGGATGTGCCGCCAGCACGCCATCACCAGGATCATCAGCCATGAGGAAACCGGCAACGGTTGGACCTATGCGCGCGACCGCGCTGTGGCGGCATGGGCGCGGGCCTCGGGTATCGTGTGGGAGGAACTGCCGCAGTCGGGTGTGGTGCGCCGGCTGGTGTCGCGCAACGGCTGGCAGGGGCAACGCGATTCCTTCATGGCCGCGCCTTCGCTGCCGGTACCCGATGCTTTGCGGGCCGTGCCGGATTTGGAGCCGGGGATGATCCCCACCGCCCGCGCGCTGCGGCTGGCGGATGATCGCTGCGCCCATCGCCAGATCGGCGGACGGGCGCAGGGTCTGGCGCTGCTGGACAGCTTTTTGACCACCCGCGGCGAACCCTACCGCGCCGCGATGTCCTCCCCCGTGACCGGTGAGCGCGCCTGTTCGCGGCTGTCCCCACACATCGCGCTGGGGTCACTGTCGCTGCGCGAGGTGGTGCAGAAGACGGGCCTGCGGCAGGCAGAGCGCGCGGGCGGGCGCTGGGGCGGATCGCTGGCCAGCTTCCAAAGCCGCCTCGCTTGGCGCGACCATTTCACGCAAAAGCTGGAGGATCAGCCTTCGATCGAAACCCGGTGTTTGCAACGGGCAGCGGAAACCTTGCGGCCTCGGGAAAGTGATGCGTCGCGGTTGGCGGCTTGGGAAATGGGCGAAACCGGCCTGCCGTTTCTGGACGCCTGCCTGCGCTATCTGGCGGCGACGGGTTGGCTGAACTTTCGGATGCGGTCCATGGTGATGGCCTGCGCGTCTTATCACCTTTGGCTGGATTGGCGCGACACCGGGGCCGTCCTTGCGCGCAGGTTCACCGATTACGAGCCGGGCATCCATTGGCCGCAGGTGCAAATGCAATCGGGGGTGACGGGGATGAACACACCGCGCATTTACAACCCGGTCAAGCAGGGCTGGGATCAGGACCCGACCGGCGTTTTCACCCGCCGCTGGCTGCCGGAACTTGCGGCGGTGCCGGACGCCTATCTGCAAGAGCCGTGGAAATGGACCGGGGCCGGGTCGATCCTTGGGCGGCGTTATCCTGAACCGTTGGTCGATGTGGCCACAGCCCAACGCGCCGCGCGCGATGCCGTGTGGGGCCTGCGCCGCAAACCCGCCGCGCGGGCGGAAGTGGTGGAAATCGTCGAACGCCACGCCTCGCGCAGCCCGGTACGGCGCGGGACGGTGCCGGTGTTTGGCCAATTGAGCCTCGATCTGTGATGGCCAAGATGAAGCGCAAAGGCGATTTGCCGGTAAAAACCTGTGTCACTTGCGGCCGGCCCATGGTCTGGCGCAAAGCCTGGGAAAAGGTTTGGGATGAGGTGAAATACTGTTCCGAACGGTGTCGGCGGCAAAAGGGCGGCTTTCCGCCCCCCCCCCCCCCGAGGATGTTTAGACAGCGAGGATGTTACAAAACGCTCGCCTGCGCCGCGAGTTTGTCCAAAGTGGTCTGCCCCAGCCGATCCGCGCCAAAGGCCAGCGCGCCGTTGCGCATGTCCGCGTTCGGGAAGGTCATGGTCTGGGTGATGCGGGTGCCGCCCGCTTCGGGTTCCAAGACCACCACGACCTGCATCGGCTCGCTGGCGTCATCGTCGGCGTCCAACAGGAATTCCAGCCGGTTGGGGGCATCATACAGACTGAACCGGTGGCGGTTCGGCCAGATCTTGCCATCCGGTCCGGTCATGGCAAACCGCCACAAACCACCTTGGCGCAGGTCTATCTCGATGGTTTGGCAGGAAAATCCCTGCGGGCCAAACCACAGCGGCAGGATGGCCGGATCGGTCCAGCAACGCCAGACGGCCTGCGGTGCGGCCGCGATCAAGCGGGTCAGGATGATGTGGCGGTCCTGCATCATTTCAGCCCCTGCGCATAGGCTTCGAGCTGATCCACAACCGTGCCCCAGCCGTCATAAAACCCCATTTCGGCATGGCTTTTCGCCGCCTCGGCGCTGCGGTGACGCGCCACCGCCGTATAGCGGGTGCGGCCTTCGCCCATGTCTTCAAAGGTCAAAATCGCGGTCATGAAGGGTTCGGGGTTGGGCTTCCAGCCTTCGGTGTAAGTGTCGGTAAAGACCAGCTTTTCATTCGGGATCACCTCCAGATACACGCCGTTGTTTTGCATCTCGTGGCCATCGACATCGAAGGTGGTGTTGCATTTGCCACCGGGGCGCACGTCCAACGCGCAGGCCGTGACCCGATGCGGTTTGGGCACGAACCAATGCACCAGATGCTCGGGCGTGGTCCAGCATGTGTAAATGATTTCCCGCGGAGCGTTGATGTCGCGGGTCAAAATCAGGTCGAGAGCGGGGTCGAGTGTCATCTATTTCTCCTGCATCAAGGTTGCAACATAGGCTTCCAGCCGATCCGTTCGCGCCTCCCACTGCTCACGCTGCTGGGCCAGCCAGTCGGTGGTGGCGGTCAGGGTTTCCGGGCGCGAACGGCACATGCGGGTACGCCCGGTCTTGGTGGTGACGATCAACTCGGCCTGTTCCAGCACCGCCAGATGGCGCATCACGGTGGGCAGTGCGAGGCCCGTGGGCCGCGCCAGATCGGACGCGGCCACCGCCCCCGCCCCGATCTGAGCCAGCATTGCACGGCGGGTCGGATCGGACAGGGCCTGAAAAATCAGCGACAGGTTGGGATCATGCTTAGTCATATTACTAAGTAACATGGTGCGGGCGGGTTGAATAGGTCAAACTTAGCCGTATCACTCAGTTTTATCTTCGCCCAATGCCGAAAACTGTATTCGCCCGCGCGAGGCAATGGCGCGGCCAGTTTTGTTGCCCCGCGCCCGGTTTCCCCCTATCTGTGTGCCATCGCATACCAGCATCGGAGCCACCCTATGACCCGCACCCTTCGCCATGGCCTTCAGGTGGATGTCGCCCTCGCTGACTTTATCGACACCCAGGCACTGCCTGGCACCGGGATCGATCCCTTGACCTACTGGGCAGGGTTTGCAGCCCTTGTCGCAGATCTGGCCCCGAAGAACCGTGCCCTGCTGGCCAAGCGCAACGATCTGCAAGCGCGGATTGACGCTTGGCACATCGCCCACCGGGGCGGCCCGCACGACCATCAGGCCTATCGCGCGTTTTTGGAAGAGATCGGCTATCTGCTGCCCGAGGGCCCGGACTTTAGGATCGACACCGCGGGGGTCGACCCCGAAATTGCCCTTGTCCCCGGCCCGCAACTGGTGGTGCCCGTCACCAACGCCCGCTATGCGCTGAACGCCGCCAATGCGCGTTGGGGCAGCCTTTATGACACGCTTTATGGTACCGATGCGATGGGCTCTGCGCCGCCTGCAGGTGGCTACGAACGCGGTCGCGGTGCGCGCGTGGTCGCCCGCGCGCGGGTGTTTCTGGACGAGGCGTTTCCGATTGCTGGTGCCAGCCACGCCGATGCGCGCCGCTATGTTGTCAGGGATGGGGCCCTGCTGGTCGATGATCTGCCGCTGATTTCGCCTGCGAAATTCGTGGGCTATCGCGGCAATCCCAAGGCCCCGGACGCAGTTTTGCTACGCAACAACGGCCTGCATGTGGAACTGGTGTTCGATCGCGCGCATTTCATCGGCGGGCGGGATCAGGCGCTTCTGGCTGATGTGGTGCTGGAAAGCGCGATGTCTGCGATCATGGATTGCGAGGATTCGGTGGCCTGCGTCGACGCCGCCGACAAGATCGGGGCCTATGCCAATTGGCTGGGCCTGATGAAGGGCGATCTGAGTGCCGCGATGGACAAAGGCGGCAAGACCGTGACGCGCCGGCTGAACGCTGACCGGGTCTACACTGCGCCAGACGGCGGTGAATTGACTGTGAAAGGCCGCGCCCTGCTGTGGATCCGCAACGTCGGCCATCTGATGACCAACCCGGCGATTCTGGACGCCGAAGGTGCTGAAATTCCCGAAGGCTTGATGGATGCGATGATCACCACGATGATCGCGCTGCACGATCTGCGCAAGACCGAGGGTCTGCGCAACTCGGTCATGGGGTCGGTCTACATCGTCAAACCCAAGATGCACGGGCCGGAAGAAGTGGCCTTCACCGATGAGATTTTCGCGCGCATCGAAGCCGTTCTGGGCCTGCCTGCCAACACCGTCAAACTGGGCATCATGGACGAAGAACGCCGCACTTCGGTGAACCTGAAGGAATGTATCCGCGCCGCACGGCACCGCGTGGCCTTTATCAACACCGGCTTTCTGGACCGCACCGGCGACGAGATTCACACCTCGATGGAGGCCGGTCCTTTCAGCCGCAAGGACTTCATCAAGCGCAAGGCCTGGATCGGGGCCTATGAGAACCTGAACGTCGATATCGGGCTGGAATGTGGTCTTTCGGGCCGCGCACAGATCGGCAAGGGCATGTGGGCGATGCCCGACCTGATGGCCGCGATGCTGGAACAAAAGATTGACCACCCGAAGGCGGGCGCGAATTGTGCCTGGGTGCCTTCGCCCACGGCCGCCACCCTGCACGCGCTGCATTACCACAAGATCGACGTCATGGCCGTGCAGCGACGACTGGCTGCGGGCGGACGTCGGGCGCATGTCGATGCCATTCTGGACATTCCGCTGGCCACCTATCGGCGCTGGAACGAAGGTCAGGTGCGGCAAGAGGTGGAAAACAACGCGCAAGGGATTTTGGGATATGTCGTGCGCTGGATTGATCAGGGTGTGGGCTGTTCCAAGGTGCCGGACATCCACGACGTCGGCCTGATGGAAGACCGCGCCACTTGCCGGATTTCGTCGCAGGCGCTGGCGAACTGGCTGCATCATGGTGTGGTGTCTGCGGCACAAGTGAACGCAGCGATGCAGAAAATGGCCGCCGTGGTGGACCGACAGAACGCAGCCGATCCGCTTTATCGCCCCATGGCCCCCGGGTTTGACGGCATCGCCTACAAGGCCGCGTGCGAGTTGGTGTTCAAAGGCCGCGCGCAGCCATCAGGCTACACCGAACCCGTGCTGCACGCGCGGCGGCTGGAGTTGAAAGCGCGGTCGCAGTAGCCCGCTATCCAATATCCAGAGCCAGCGCATGCACGCGCGTGGTCAGGTCGCCCAAAGCCTGATGCACCGCGCGGTGGCGGGCGACCCGTGACAGTGGCGTCAGGGCAGACGCGCGGATCAGCACGGCAAAATGGCTTTCACCCGAACCATCATCACCACCATGCCCTGCGTGTTTCGCGCTTTCGTTTACAATTTCAAGCCGTTCCGGCGCAAAGGCCGCCTTCAGCCGTGCTTTCATTTCATCTGACACGTTCATTTTTTCGCTAGCCCCCTTCAATCCGCCGCACAATGCCCTAAACTCTCGCCTCCGAGTCGGAAAGGCCAGATCCAATGTCCACGCGTCCCCCGTTTGAATTCGATATCCGCGTTTCGTCGGATAAAGCCAAGCGCAAGACCACGCGCCGGGGCATGTCGGGGGCGTTCGAGACGTCAAACAAAGGTTGCGATTACCCGACCTGCAAAGAGAAAGGCGCCTACCGCGCGCCGAAATCGCCGGATCATCTGGACGAATTCTTCTGGTTCTGCCGCGACCATGTTCGCGAATACAATCTGAAATGGAATTTCTTTGGCACCGCCTCGGACGAGGAGTTTCAGAAGCTGTTGGAAAAAGACCGGCTCTGGGAGCGCGAAACCAAACCGTTTTCCAAGAAGGACGACGGCAACGCCTGGCACCGGCTGGGCGTTGATGATCCAATGTCTTTGCTGGGCGACAACGCCACCCGCAACCCCGGCAAGCCGACCTCGAACGCCACCCGCAAACTGCCGGCCACAGAGCGCAAGGCGATCGAGATACTCGACGCCCGCGACACTTGGACCAAAACCGAGATCCGCAAGCAATACAAAGGCTTGGTGAAGGATCTTCACCCGGATATGAACCAAGGCGACCGCAGCGATGAAGACCGTCTGCAAGAGGTGGTCTGGGCTTGGGATCAGATCAAGGAAAGCCGTTATTTCAAGGAGTAGTGCCCGGATCGGGCCAAAGTCGGGGGTTTCACACCCCCGCGCCTGATTTCCCCGCAGGGAAATCAGCCTTCCCCCGTGGGATATTTTTGGACAGATGAAACAAATTTTAGGCAACTTGTCTGCATAAACCTTGGGGGTCTGGCTCCGTCAGATGCGCCGGATGAAATCGTATTTCAGCAGCCAGATCAGCATCCGTTCGATGTTCGGTCCACGCAATCCAGTGGCGGTTTCCAGATCGGCCAGACCGACGCCCGCCTGCATCGTCACCGCCCCCAGAATCGCCGCAATATGCTCTGGCGCGGCAAACATCCGTTTCAAGCCTTGGTAATTGCGCAGGCTCAGCACTTCAGCCAATGTCGCGCGCCCGGTCAGGTCAACGGCGGCGAAACGCGTGGTGCCAAAGCCCACCTGCTCTGTTGGATAGCCCCCAAACAACGCTGTCGGCGACGGCGCGACCGGCAGCCCCTCCGCCGCATAGCGGCGCGATTGCGGCAGTGACGCCCTGCGCCGCGCGTCTTGCTCGCCCCAAAGGTCCTGCATTTGCGGGATGATCTGCGCCCAGTCGTAAACCGCGCGCGCCCGTTTTGCCCCCGCCTGCCCCAGTTTGCGGCGCAGATCGGGGTTGCGGGCGAGGTCCAGAATGCGCGCCGTCAACTGGGGCATGTCAATCTCGGTCATCGCCGAGGTTGAGGCGCAATACTGCACATAACTGTCGATGCCACCTTGATAGCGCAACGCTTCTTGCGCCAGATGCGCAGGCGAAAGGGTGCGGCTGGTGATGCGGAACCCGACATCCGGCGTCACCGTGTCCCTCATCCCGTCCCAATCCGACACCAGCAAAGGCAGGCCCGCCGCCATGCCCTCAATCGGGGCAAGGCCAAAGGTTTCCTGAATGTTGTCAATCAGAAACAGGAAAACATCGGCGCCCGACAGCACCGCCTTACGCTCATCCGCATTGGCTCCGTCCAGCAGCACGAAGCCCACATCGGGCATCAAGCGGGCAGCACCCTGTTCAAAAACCTTGCGCGAGAAGTCGTCGCGGAACAGCCCGCAAAACGCGATGTGCAACTTTTGCTCCGGCAATTGCCGCTGTGCTGCCTGCATCGCCAGATAGATCGGCAGCGGGTCGAATTTCTCATGCGGGGTCAGGCGGGCAATGGTGGTGAAGATCACATCCTGCGGCGCGGCCCCCAACCGGGAGCGCAGGGCGGCCCCTGCCGCCGGGTCGGGGATGAAGTCGTCGCAATGAATGCCCAGCGGGATCACTGGCAGCATCGGACGCGGTGGCGGCGTGGCGCGCAGATGGCTGCGCATGTGCAGATCAATCAGGTCCATCTGATGGGTGACAGAGGCCAGCACCGCCTGAGACGTGCAGATCACCGCATCCCAAGGCATCACCGGGGCCATGCGCAGATCAAAAAACCCCTGCATGACGGCGGCTGTTGACGTCGTATGGGTGATGCCGCAAATCGACCAGGCACCCGTGCCATGGGCGGCGCGACGCCAACTCTCGGCGGCACAGTTCGGGCTGGGAAAGAACAGGGTCGGCACCGGGGCCATGCTAGCCGGGCGCATCAGCGGCACATGACGCAGGGGTTTGCCGGGGCGCAGATCTTCGGCCAGCGCGCGCACCGGGGCCACATCATCTGCGCCTTTGGACAGCAGCACAAATTCGTCGGCCTCGGCATGGCGCAAGAAGCCCTTGAGGAAGGAGTCCCCGGCCACCCGACGCCCGTTGATGCCTTTGGCCTTGGGGTCAAAACCGTCTTGCGCATACCAGATGGCGGCGTTTTGTGCAGGCCCCCTCATTTGCGCACCATCCACAGCCACGGCGTCGGCCCCAATCGCCATTCCCACAGCGCGATCAGCCGGTCGAGATCAGACAAGGTTGCCATCCAGCCCGGCGAGCCTGAGAAATCCAAGGCCCGTCCGATCAGCCGCACCGCATGGGTGGCGCGAAAACGGCCCGCAATCAGGGCGGAGATGCCGGGACGCAGACAATCATGCGCCTCAACCAGAAGGTCGGCTTTCAGCAGGCCGGGGGCAAGCTTTGGGTCCAGAAGCTCCGCCTCGGCCCCTTCGATATCGCAGACCACCAAGGATTTCCTGCCCTTGCAGATGTCGAAATCGGCAGGGTTCATGCGCCCACCGATTTCCACCCGGTCCGCCCCGCCGTTCATTTCGGCCAGACTGCAACAAAGCGCCTGCGCCTTGGGGTTTTCATCCTGCGCCACAACCTTCGCCAAAGGCAGACGCAGCGCCAGACCGACGGCATAAGACCCCTCGACCGCTCCCACATCGACCACCACCTTGTGGCGTTTGGCGGCGATTTCCTCGATCACCGGGGCCAGACTGGCCTTATAGGCACCGATCAGCCGCGCGGTGCGCGCGCCTTCCGACGCGCGCACCGGATATTTCATGCCTTTGAACGGGCCCGAAAGCACATCGGTCCCAGACCATTCCACCAACGTGTTGGCGATGAGTTCGGAGCGCCATTTCGCCAGATGCCGCAGCGCCTCGGCCAAACGCGCGGGGTCTGCAGGGGCGGCCGCAATACGGCGCAAGGTATCGGTGGCAGCAAGAGTAAAGGGCGATGGGGCAATGGCCAATGGATCGGCTCCGCAACATAGGGGGCGGGGCCTGTCCCGCCACCACTATGGGTAGCGCCGGTGGGCGGAGCTGTCCATCCCGACCGCCTTTACATCGCCACGAATTTCAGCGCCGCACCGTTCATGCAATAGCGCAGGCCCGTGGGCTGCGGCCCATCGTCAAACACATGGCCCAGATGCCCGCCACAGCGGCGGCAATGCACTTCGGTGCGGCTGCCGAACAGGCCCGGATCATCGCGGGTGCCGATGGCATTGCCCATCGGCTGAAAGAACGAAGGCCAGCCGGTGCCAGAGTCATATTTGGTGGCCGAGGCAAACAGCGGCAGATCACAGCCCGCGCAATGGAAGGTACCGGGGCGGTTTTCCTTGTCCAGCGGGCTGCTGCCCGCAGGCTCGGTGTCTTCCTGCCGCAGCACGCCGTATTGCAACGGGGTCAGGCGCGCGCGCCATTCGGCATCGGTCAGGGTGAATTCAAAACTTTCGGCATGACCCGGACGCGCCACCAAAAGGGCTGCGACTGAGGACAGAAAGGTGCGACGGACCATTGGGGTTCTCCTGAGGACGGGGACGATCTTGGCACAGATACGCCCGGCGATGGCGGTAAGTTTCAACGCCTCACGCAGATGCGAAGTCCTGTGATGCCTTCCCCTTGCAGCCCTGCGCGTTATGTTCCACAACTCGGGCAGGATCGCGGGCAATGGCCCGCCAGTTTGATATGGGCTAAGGGCAATGGCAGAAACGATTATGAAACCGACCGAAGAAATCTCGGTCCGCGAGATGTTCGGCATCGACACCGACATGAAGGTGAAGGGCTTTGCCGAGGCCACCGACCGCGTGCCCGCGATTGATCCGACCTATAAATTCGATCCCGACACCACTTTGGCTATTCTGGCTGGGTACGCCTACAATCGCCGCGTGATGATCCAGGGCTTTCACGGCACCGGCAAATCGACCCATATCGAGCAGGTCGGCGCACGGCTGAACTGGCCGACGGTGCGGGTGAACCTCGATTCTCATATTTCCCGCATCGACCTGATCGGCAAGGATGCAATCAAGCTGCGCGATGGCAAGCAAGTGACGGAATTCCACGAAGGCATTCTGCCTTGGGCGTTGCGCAACCCTGTCGCCATCGTGTTCGATGAATATGACGCCGGCCGCCCGGACGTGATGTTCGTCATTCAGCGCGTGCTGGAGCATGACGGCAAGCTGACCCTGATGGATCAGAACGAAATCATCACCCCGCACCCGTCCTTCCGCCTGTTCGCCACCGCCAATACGGTCGGGCTTGGCGATACCACCGGCCTCTACCACGGCACCCAGCAGATCAACCAGGCCCAGATGGACCGCTGGTCCCTGGTGGCCTCGTTGAACTACCTGTCTCATGACGCCGAAGCCGCCATCGTTCTGGCCAAGCGCCCCCATTACAACACCGAATCCGGGCGCAAGAAGATCAGCCAGATGGTCACCGTGGCCGACCTGACCCGTACCGCCTTCATGAACGGCGATCTGTCCACCGTGATGAGCCCCCGCACCGTGCTGAACTGGGCCGAAAACGCCGAGATTTTCCGAAATGTCGGCTATGCGTTCAGGCTGAGTTTCCTGAACAAGTGTGATGAGCTCGAGCGCCAGACGGTGGCGGAGTTCTATCAGCGGTGTTTTGCGGAAGAGTTGCCGGAGTCTGCGGCCAGCATGGCGATGAAATAGGCAAGGTGGGTGATTCACCCACCAACCCCGGTAGGGTGCGCGAAATCACGCACCCTACCCCATAGTCGAGACGGATCATGACCAAACCCACCGACAACCCCGCCGATCCGTTTTTGCGTCTCTTAATGCCCCCCCCTGATCTCATTCAGGGCTGCCATCGCCAGAAACCCTGACCGCGTCAACCCCAGCCCCCCCGCCGCGCTGTCAATCGCCTGTAACGTGCCCGCATCCAGACTGATATTGACTCGCTTCTGACGACTTTGCGGTTGCACCAAGGGTACGGCGATCAGGAAGGCCCCCGCCGCCAGATCGGCCGCCACTTCGCGCGCAATCGCCTCTGGCCCGCGCGGCTCTATCACGGCCTCGTCATCAAACCACAACTCCAACGCCTCGACACCCGCGCGCAGAATATCGGCCTCACTATCGGCTGCTGCGAAACATCCCGGCAAATCCGGGAAACTTAGGCCATAGACGCTGTCCGCATCCTTGTGCACCAAGGCAAGATAGGATTTCATGGCATCTCCTTCAGCCAACCGGCAAAGCGCGCAATGTTGCGCGCAGTGCCAAGCGGCAAGTCTTTCTTCGGGTGCGGAACAATCACGTTTTGCCCGTCTTTGCGGAACTTGTGATGCGAACCTTTCGAGCCAACCAAGACCCAACCTTCGGCCTCAAGCCTGCGGATGATGTCACGGCTGTTGGTGGGTATTTCCATTGCGCCCCACATTCGTGTGTATATAAATGGCGAAAAATCTGTTTTCGTCAAGACCGGATCGTAAAATGACCAAACCCAACGACAACCCCGCCGATCCGTTCAAGAAGGCCCTCGCCGAGGCCACAAAAACCATGGCCAATGATCCTGAAATGGTGGTCACCTATTCGGTTGACCCGGCGGGGATGACTAAGGAAGGCGTGCGCTTGCCGCAGGTCAGCCGCCGCATGACGCGCGACGAGGTGTTGCTTGCGCGTGGCACGGCGGATGCGTTTGCGCTGAAGCGCAAGTTCCACAATGAGGCCACCTCGGCGAAATATGCCCCCACCGGCCCCTTGGCGCGTGAGATTTACGACGCGATGGAAACCGCCCGCTGCGAGGCTGTGGGTGCCCGCGCCATGCCCGGCACGGCGGGCAACATCGACGCCAAGATCGCTCATGAGGCGGATCGCAAAGGCTATTCCAGCATCACCAAGCCCGAGGACGCGCCCCTGTCGGTGGCTGCGGGCTATCTTGTGCGCCATCTGGCGACGGGCCGCGACATGCCAAAGGGTGCGGCCAATGTGATGGAGCTGTGGCGCGGCTTTATCGAAGGCCAAGCCGGCATGACGCTGGAAAACATCGACCATGTGCTGGCCGATCAGGCCGCCTTTGCCCGTCTGGCCCGCAAGGTGATTGCCGATCTGGGTTACGGCGATCAGTTGGGCGACGACCCCGATCAGCCGCAAGACGACAGCGGCGACGAGGCGCAGGAAGATCAGGAAGGCCCGGAAAGCGAAGGGTCAGAGGAGCAGGACTCCGAGGACACCGACGCCGCGCCCGAGCAGTCGCAGGAAGATCAGCAGGACCAGTCCCAAGCCCAGGTCACCATGGAAGACAGTGCCGAGATGGAGCAGGGCGACGAGGCCGAACTGCCCGAGGGTGAGGCCCCGCTAGAGCCGCCTCCGCCCGCGCCCTATTCCGATGCCGACCCAAACTACACCGTCTACACGACTGATTTTGATGAGGAAATCAAGGCCGAAGATCTGGCCGAACCCGCCGAGTTGGAACGGTTGCGCGCCTATCTGGATCAACAGTTGGAACCGCTGAAAGGGGCCGTCAGCCGCCTTGCCAACAAACTGCAACGCCGTTTGCAGGCGCAACAAAACCGCTCATGGCTGTTCGATCTGGAAGAGGGCACGCTGGATGCAGGCCGCCTTGCGCGGGTGGTGGCAAATCCAACGACGCCATTGTCGTTCAAGCAGGAAAAAGACACCGAATTCCGCGACACCTGCGTGACGCTGCTGATTGACAACTCCGGTTCCATGCGCGGCCGTCCGATTTCGATCGCGGCCATTTGCGCCGATGTGCTGGCGCGGACGCTGGAGCGCTGCTCGGTCAAGGTTGAAATCCTAGGCTTTACCACCCGCGCCTGGAAAGGCGGCCAAAGCCGCGAGCGTTGGCTGGCACAGGGGCGGGTGCAGCAACCCGGGCGGCTGAACGATCTGCGCCATATTATCTACAAATCCGCCGATGCGCCATGGCGCCGCGTGAGACCCAATCTGGGGCTGATGATGAAAGAGGGCCTCTTGAAGGAAAACATCGATGGCGAGGCGCTGGAATGGGCGCACCGCCGCATGATGGCGCGACCCGAGGCGCGGCGGATTTTGATGGTGATTTCGGACGGCGCTCCGGTCGATGACAGCAGCCTGTCGGTGAACCCGGCGAATTTTCTGGAAAAACACCTGCGCGATGTGATCGCCATGGTCGAACGCAAACGTGCCGTGGAACTGATCGCCATCGGCATCGGCCATGACGTCACCCGCTATTATCAGCGCGCGGTGACGATCACCGATGTGGAACAACTGGCCGGGGCGATGACCGAGCAACTGGCCGGGCTGTTCGAGATGGACCCCAAGAAACGCGCCCGGGCTTTGGGGATGCGGCGGACGGGATAAGGGGCGATGCCCGTCCCCCCGCCGCCTGCCCCATGATATTTGAACACAGAGGATTGCCATGTTTCAGACCTTCGACAGCCCCGCCTCTCCGTCCCAAGGGCCGGCCCGTCTGGCCGCATTGCGGGTGGCCTTGGCCGCCGAGGGGCTGACGGGTTTCATCATTCCACGGTCGGATGTGCATCAGGGCGAATATGTCGCGGCGCGGGATGAGCGGTTGCAGTGGCTGACTGGCTTTACCGGATCGGCGGGCTTTTGCATCGTACTGCCACATATCGCGGGGGTGTTCATCGACGGGCGTTACCGCACGCAGGTCAAGGCGCAGGTCGATCTGGCACATTTCACCCCGGTTCCGTGGCCTGACGTGTTGCCGGGCGATTGGATCAAGGCCAACCTGCCCGGTGGCGCGATCGGGTTTGATCCGTGGCTGCACACAGCGGAAGAAATGGCCAAGATTGAAACAGCACTTGAGGGCCATGGCGTTACCTTGCGCGCCTGCAAGAACCTTGTCGATCTGATCTGGCCCGACCAACCCGGCGCCCCGATGGGCCGCGCCTTTGTACATCCCGATGCGGTGGCGGGGGAAAGCAGTGCCGACAAACGCGCGCGGTTGGCCGAAGGTTTGCGCAAAGCCGGCCAAACCGCCGCGGTGATCACTTTGCCAGATTCGCTGTGCTGGCTGTTGAACATCCGAGGGGCCGACGTGCCGCGCAACCCGATCCTGCACGGCTTTGCCATCTTGCACGACGATGCCCGTGTGACGCTGTTCGCCGACGCCGCCAAATTTGACGACAGCGTGCGCGCCCATATGGGCGGTCAGGTGACAAAGCGCCCGGTGCATGCCTTTGTGCCGGCTTTGCGCACGCTGCAAGGCCCGGTGCGGGTGGACCGCGCGACGGCCCCGCTGGCCATTTCGACAGAGCTGGCCGAAGCGGAAATTGAGGTCGTCTGGGGTGATGATCCCTGTCGTCTGCCCAAGGCCAAAAAGAACGCCGCCGAAATCGAGGGCATGCGGGTGGCGCATCTGCGTGACGGCGCGGCCATGGTGGAATTCCTGTGCTGGCTGGATGCTCAGACGCCCAAGGGCGTGCTATCCGAGATTGACGTTGTGCGCGCGCTGGAAGGCTTCCGCCGCGCCACCAACGCGTTGCATGACATCAGCTTTGACACCATCTGCGGCGCGGGTCCGCATGGCGCGATCATGCATTACCGCGTGACCGAGGACACCAACCGCCCTATTGGCCGCAATGAACTGCTGCTGGTGGACAGCGGCGCACAATATCTGGATGGCACCACCGACATCACCCGCACTGTGGCGGTGGGCGATCCTGGGGAAGAGGCGCGCTTGGCCTATACCCGCGTGCTGCAAGGCACGATCGCGATTTCCCGCGTGCGCTGGCCTGCGGGGCTTGCGGGGCGCGATCTGGACCCGTTGGCGCGCTATGCCCTGTGGCTGGCGGGGCAGGATTTCAACCACGGCACCGGGCACGGCGTCGGCGCGTTCTTGTCGGTTCACGAAGGCCCCCAGCGGCTGTCACGCATCTCCGAAGTGCCGCTCGAAGCCGGAATGATCCTGTCCAATGAGCCGGGCTACTACCGCGAGGGTGCTTTTGGCGTGCGGCTGGAAAACCTGATCGTGGTTGAACCTGCGCCAAAACTGCCGGGCGGCGATGACGAGCGCACGCAGTTGCAGTTTGAAACCCTGACCTTCACGCCGTTTGACCGCCGCCTGATTGTCACGGCCATGCTGTCACCCGGCGACCGTGACTGGCTGAACGCCTACCACGCACAGGTTTTGACAAACCTGTCGGGGCGGCTGTCGGAAGAGGCGCTGGCGTGGTGCAAAACCGCCTGCGCCCCTCTGTAACTCACGCCGCCGCCGCCACCTTGCGGATGCGTTCCACCATCGCGCGCACACCGTTGGATCGTTGCGCCGACAGATGCTCATTCAACCCCAGCCGCCCCAGTTCGGCATGGGCGTCGATCCGCGCCACCTCGGCCAGTGCCACCCCGGCATAAAGCGCGTGCAGCACCGCGATCAGACCGCGCACGATCATCGCATCGGATTCGCCCTGAAAATCGAACCGCCCACCTGCCATGACCGGGCGCAACCAGACCTGGCTGGCACAGCCGTCCACTTTCAACGCCGGCACCTTGAATGTGTCATCCAGCGGCGGCATCGCCTTTCCCAGATCAATCACATGGCGATAGCGGTCTTCCCAATCATCGAGAAACTCAAACGTCTCGGCAATCTCTTCAAAAGCAGGCGTGGCCATGGCAGTCTCCATTGTCTGCCTATCAGCTAATGCGACAACCCCCCAACGTCCAGTCCAAGCGGCCTTTTCAAACCGCGTCACATCGGCTACCCAAGGGGGGCCTTGCTAGGGACGTTTCAAATGCGCCTGCCCCTGACCGCTGCCCTTGTTGCCCTGACCGTGCTGTCCGCCTGTGGCGGGTTGCGCGACTCGCGGCTGAACCCGTTCAACTGGTTCGGCCGATCGGAACCCGCAGAACAGGTGCAAACGCAAGCCGCCAAACCCGCCGATCCGCGCGCCTTGGTTGATCAGGTGTTGACGATGGCCGTCGAATCCTATCCCGGCGGGGCCATTGTGCGTGCCACGGGTCTGCCCCCAACCCAAGGCTATTGGGAGGCCGAACTGGTCGCCCGGCCACTGGATGAAAACGGCGTGCTGGTGCTCGATTTCCACGTGTTCCCGCCCAAGGCCGCGGCAGGCGTCGTCAACCAGCAATCGCGTGAAATCACGGTCGCCTACAACCTGTCGGATATCAAACTGCAGGGGATTTCCGAAATCGTCGTGCAAGGGGCAGGCAACGCAAGGTCCAGCCGCCGTTAACGCTGCTGTTTCCGTCGGTCGCTGACGCGACCTGCCGCCCTCGGGGATCCGTGGCGCTCAAGAAATAGGAACGCACAAACGACGCGCGATTACAGAGTTTTCAGCTGGACCGCCCTAAAGCCGCACCACCCGCACCTCGTTGCCCTTGGCTGACAGCGCAATCTCACCCCGGCACAAACGCAATGCGTCCTCACCAAAGGCCTCAGCCCGCCAACCCTTCAACGATTCCAGATCACGCTCTCCGGCGGCAATCGCATCCAGATCGGCAGCAGAGGCGATCAGACGCGGGGCCACCCCAAGACTTTCCGACTTCGCCTTCAACAGCACCCGCAGCAAATCGGCCAGCGCCGGGTTAACCTGCATTTGCTCACGGCTGACGTCGGCCTTCGGCAGATCGTCCTGCTTCATCTCCATCCCGGACTTGATCGCGGCCAGAATGCCCTCGGCAATCTCTTGCTTGCGCCCCTCGCGCATCAACAGCCGCGAGCGCCCCAATTCTTCAATCGAGGTGGGCCGGGTCGAGGCCAGTTCCAGCAAGGCATCGTCTTTCATCACGCGGCTGCGCGGCACGTTGTTGCTTTGCGCATAATCCTCACGGAACCGCGCCAATTCCTTGACCACACCCAGAAACCGCCCCGAGGTGGTGCGCGTCTTCACCCGCAGCCAGGCCTCATCGGGATGCACGGTGTAAGTGGCGGGATCGGTCATCACCGACAGCTCTTCTTCAACCCATCCGGTGCGACCGTTCTTGGCCAGTTGCGCCGCCAACCATTCATAGATCACCCGCAGATGCGTCACGTCTGCCAGCGCATAATCGCTTTGCGCCGTGGACAAGGGACGGCGCGACCAATCGGTAAAGCGCGAGGTCTTGTCCAGATTCTCCTTGGCGATCTTCTTGACCAAAGTCTCATAGCCGACCTGCTCGCCAAAGCCGCAAACCATCGCGGCGATCTGGGTGTCAAACAAAGGCTTGGGGAACACATTGCCCTCAACGAAGAAGATCTCCAGATCCTGCCGCGCGGCATGGAACACCTTCACCGTCGCCTCATGGCGGAACAGATCGTACAAAGGCTCCATCGACATCGCATCGCCGAGGATCGGATCCACCAGAACCGCATCGCCATCCTTACCCGGAAGCGCCATCTGGATCAGACACAGCTTGGACCAATAGGTGCGCTCGCGCAGAAATTCGGTGTCAATGGTTACATAGGCTTGCTGCTTGGCCGCATCACAAAAGGTGGCAAGGTCTTCGGTCGTTGTAATCGTGCGCATACGGGGGACGTCTTTCACATGGGGCCGCGGGGGCGTCCCGCACCACCGCTATAGGCAGCAATTGAGGCAAGGGAAAGCCCCGCAGGCATTGCTGTTTTCCAAATACTCCCGCCGGAGGCTGTCGCACCACCACCCGGCGCGTGCAATCAGTCAAATACGCCGCCTCAAGGCCCGCACCAAAGCCGTTGCGGGGGGCTCGATGCCCCCCAAGACGGCGCCGCCGTCACAGGAAAACCGCCGCCCGCAAAGTTCAGTGCAAAGCGTTTCTGTGACCAAACCTCAGCGGTTCGGACAAGCAGATCCATTGATGCCATCTGCTGCGGTCAACCTGCGACCCAGGCAAGTGCCGGTGGAGTCGGGTAGATCATCGGGACCGCCCACAGATCGAAAGGCAGCTTCGCAACCTCCGGTGAAACAGCAGGGCAGGCAAAAAGCCCGGATTCAATGGCCGTGCTCATCGCCAATTTCAAATAGCGTCGCGTCACTGACAACGACGGAAAGCGCTGGCCCTCACGATGCCAGGCCATCACGTCCTTGCCGCCCTTGGCGCTGTTGCAATGACGGCAACAAGGAACAAGGTTCTCACCCCGGTGATCTCCACCCTTCACGCGCGGCAAAATATGATCCGCCGTCCCGGGCTCATTTACCCCACAGTACGCGCAACGGACCGGCGACAAAATCTTGAGCCTTTCGTCGTCAAACAATGAGCCAACGGCCATGCTGCCAGAAGTGAGGCCAGAGTAAAGCTTGGCACGAATCTGATAGTAGGGAAAAGGTCCGTATTTTTGGGCACCATTTTTCAAGGCAGCATGGGCCATTGCCAGATTGGCGTATGACCAATGTAGCCGCGCAGACACTGTCAGAAACGACCGACGGCCCGAAGGCTCTTTCCAGTCATGCGCAGTCATGGCTTCTTCCGCCTCTCATAAATCAACCGCCGCCCGCTCCCCCGCCGCGAACCGCCGCAGCACCGCCGGATACAGCCGATGCTCTTGCTCCAACACCCGGGCCGAAAGATCAGCCTCGGTATCGCCCGCCAGCACCGGAACCCGCGCCTGACCCAGAATCGGGCCATCGTCCAGCACTGCCGTCACCTCATGCACCGTGCAACCGGCTTGCGCATCGCCCGCCGCAAGCGCGCGGGCATGGGTGTGCAGCCCCGGATATTTCGGCAAAAGCGAAGGGTGAATGTTCAGCATCCGCCCTTCGAACCGCTGCACAAATGCCGGCGTCAACACCCGCATAAAACCCGCAAGACACAGAATATCCGGCTCAGCCGCCAGAATGGGCTGCAACAACGCCGCCTCAAACGCCGCCCGGTCGCGGCCAAAATCGCGGTGATCCACCGCCGCCACCGCCACGCCCCTCGCCGACGCCCGCGCCAAACCTGCCGCGTCAGGATCATTCGACGCCACCAGCACCGCACGCGCCGGGTGATCGCCCACCATATCGCGCAGCAATGCCAGCATGTTAGAGCCACCCCCGGAAATCAGGATGGCAACCCGCTTCACAGCAGGCGGCCCGTGTAGATCACACCCTCGCCCGGCACCACCCGGCCCATCTGGACCACGGTTTCACCCTGCGCCTGCAGCAATGCGGTCAGGGCATCGGCCCGGTCCGCCGCCACCACCAGCATCATCCCGATGCCGCAGTTGAAGGTCTTCAACAATTCCGGCTGGCTCATGTTCGCGGTCACAGCCAACCAGCGAAACACCCCCGGCAACTCCCAGGCCGACAGATCAATCTCACAGGCCAAGCCCTCGGGGATCACGCGCGGCGGGTTTTCGGTCAAACCACCGCCGGTGATATGGGCCAGCGCATGCACACCGCCCGCCCGCACCGCCGCCAGCGCCTGCTTCACATAAAGCCGCGTCGGCGCCAACAAAGCCGCGCCCAAAGTCCCGTCCGAAAATGGCGAGGCGGCGTCCCAACCCAGCCCCGACAGTTCCACCACCTTGCGCACAAAGGAATAGCCGTTGGAATGCACGCCATTCGAGGCCAGCCCCAGCAGCACATCGCCTGCGATCACGCCCGCAGGCAGGTCCGCGCCGCGCTCCATCGCGCCGACGGCAAACCCGGCCAGATCGAAATCGCCGTGATGATACATGCCCGGCATCTCAGCGGTTTCGCCCCCGATCAGCGCGCAGCCCGAGGCCTCACAGCCCGCCGCAATGCCATTGATGATGCGCGTGGCCTCATTGACATCCAACTTGCCGGTGGCGAAATAATCAAGAAAAAACAATGGTTCCGCGCCTTGGCAGACCAGATCGTTGACGCACATCGCCACCAGATCGACGCCGATGGTATCCACGTTCCCGGTATCAATCGCGATGCGCAGCTTGGTGCCGACGCCATCCGTGGCCGCCACCAGAATCGGATCCACATAGCCCGCGCCCTTCAGGTCAAACAGCGCGCCAAAGCCGCCCAAGCCCGACATTGTGCCCGGCCGCTGCGTGCGCTTGGCCGCCGGTTTGATCCGCTCCACCAGCAGATTGCCCGCGTCAATATCGACGCCCGCATCGGCATAGGTCAGGCCATTGTGTCCGGTTGTCATGCGCGAATTCCCCAAGCGATTGGCAGTTGCGCCCGCATAATCCATCCCGCTCGTCTTCGCAACGCGTGACACAGCTTTACCACCCCCGCTTGACCCCACCTGCCCATATGCTAGGCACAAGCACGTCGGGTCTGTAGCTCAATGGTTAGAGCAGGGCGCTCATAACGCCTTGGTTGGGGGTTCGAGTCCCTCCAGACCTACCAATTTTTAGTTAAACTATTGATTTTAATGGATTATTTTTGATTTCGATACCGTCAACGCTTACGGTATCTAAGAAACGCAAAATACCCTCAAGAACAGCACTAGTGGCTACCGGGTTCGAGTCCCACTTGATTGATCACTCGGAACCATATTCGGATAGTCTGATCTAGGCTCAGGACTCATAGCCAGAACATGACGATTGCGGCGAGGGCGCAGGCCGACAGGAAGATGTCAGCGCGCCTGTCAAAGCGCATGGCCACCCTTCGCCAATCCTTCAGACGCCCGAACATGTTCTCGATCTTGTGACGCT